>JAAZYV010000011.1 GCA_014239455.1 Paracoccaceae bacterium
ATTTCTAGCTGAGAGCTCATAGAAGAGTTAGCAGGTGCATGTATTCCCCAAGAAGTACCATGAGGTATAACCAATGCATCTAGATTTAGTTCATCAAGCCTATCGAACAACTCTCTAGGTGTTGAAGCTTGTTCTTTACATTCACTCTGCAATATTTCTTTTTCATTTAGTTGTGAACATGAAGGAATAGAGTAGGTTTCGTTTCTGTAAGCAAGAAAGTCCAAATCTATTTTTTCTGGGGGAAAATCTGCTAATAGCATTAAAGAAGGAGTGATTCTGCTTTTTAAAATGTAATCCAAACCAGTTAGTCCAGCCCCAATAGGAACTTTAGGCAGGTTATCCATATCTCTTAATATTACGTTTTTATGACCATAGTGCTCATCTGGATTTCCCGCTTCTCCTACCATTTGAGTCCACTCCCAACCTGCAAAAGCTATAAGATCAGTGTCAGCATTTGATGAAACTACATTACAAGACCTTGTTGCCTGGATAGTCTTATCCCACATGTCCTTAGTGATTCCTTCAGCGTGATCTGTAATAGAGAAAAAATCTAATGCAGAGCAGAACCTAGCAAAGTTGCAGGCATCTGCAGGTGGATGAGCACCTTCACCTTGAAGCATAGGTAGGCTAAAAAAGAACGCGTCTTGAGAGAAAGTTGTATGAACGTGAAGGTCTCCAAAAAAAATTTGTTTTTCTTCTGTAATTTCTAAATTAATTACAGGCCTTGTTTCTTCAGAAATTTCACCGTCCTGAGGAAGTGAACCGAAGATTCCTCTTGCAGTGATGGTGTATAGAAAAACAAATAAAATAAAAAGAAAAAGGCCGTACTTAAGAAATTTCATAATCAAGGTAATCCTTTTCCTCTCACTGATATCCATTCATTCGTTGGGCTGTCCAATTCTCCAAAGTTTGTTCCTGTTTCAGCAAAGTGATAAACCATAGCCGTTCTTCTGTTATTTGATTTATTGTCGTAAGACTTGTGCATAAGAAAACTATGAAATAAAAGTAGATCTCCTGTATTTAAGAACAAGGGCATTTCTTTTTTAAAATCATGATCTTTTATTTCAGTGTATCCGTAATTTGAACCCGGTCTGTCATCAGGTAGATGTTCATGAATAACCTCCTTATGTGATCCAGGCAAGATGACCAAACAACCATTTTCTTTTGTCGCTGCACTGGTTGCCAACCAAGCCCCGACCTGAGGGGCTCTGTCAAAGGGAAAGTAAGAAGAGTCTTGGTGCCATGGTTGACCCCATGCCCCAGGATTTTTAAAGATAAATTGACTTAAGAAACAATCAATATTCTCACCTAAGATATCCTCAACTATATTTAACAGATCATCTCTTTTTATAAACTCATTGAAGATCCCTGTTTGGTGGAGTCTAAAGACTTTAGACATTTCGTCTTCAATATTCTCTATTTTGTGTGAAGGTTTCATTTCTCTTATACCAATATGCCCCTGATCAATATAGGCATGATTGAATTCTTCCGAGTTACCTACCATGGAGCGAACTATATCAATCACCGTTTGGTTAATTTCTATGCATTTGTCTTCAGGGAAAAAATTTGGAATTAATATGAAACCTTTTTCATTCCATGATTGTTTTTGAGTTTGGGATAAATATTTGGTTTCTTCTATAAGCTTTGAAGAAATTCTTCCTTTTTGTTTGTTTATTCTGTTAGTAAATTCTTCTTTTGAAGAATTACCTTGTTCTTCCTTAGCCATTCAATGCCTCTACAAACCAATTTTATTTATTATTTAACCAACTTGGTGGTTAAAAAGCATTTTATTTGAGAAGATGCAATATTCAAATTATTTAAAAAAGGAGTATATATGGCAAGTTTTGATGAGCTAAAGGCGCAAATGGAGGGGTCTTTTGTTGCTGAAGGCGCTACTGGGTTAGAAGCTAGTATCCAAATAAATATTGAAGGATTGACGAATTTTTTTATTGATATAAATGACGGAAATCTTAATGTAGAAGAGGGTGATCATTCCGATCCTAAACTGACACTAACTTTTGATAGCTATGAGACTATGGAATCAGTTTTTTCTGGTGATCAGGCCGCTGCTATGCAAGCTTTTATGACAGGAAAGGTAAAGTTTGATGGAGACATGACTTTGGGACAGAAACTAGGTTCTGTTTTTAAAGCCCCTGAATAAAGATTAACTTTTATACTTAACCGAACAACCGTAAGGTTTACTTACCTTGGTAGAGATTGCTTGACCATCTTGCATCTCACCTAGAGCATTTTTGACATAATTATTAGCGTCTAACAGATTTTTGGTCCAAAAGCCTGGACCACCAGCATCATCAATAGCACCTTGATATCGAAGTGCCCCTTTTTTATCGATGACATACATGTGCGGAGTTGTTTTAGCTCCATACATTTTTCCAACTCCACCCTCAGAATCAAATAAAACATGATTAGGTTGAGCATTTCTGGTCGTAGTAAGTTCATTAGCTTTGGCCGGAAGAACGTAACCCTGTGTGCCTGGTGCAGAAGAAATTATTGTTAACCAAACAACC
>JAAZYV010000003.1 GCA_014239455.1 Paracoccaceae bacterium
AAGTTGAAAAGTATATAGAAGATAAAGAAGCTGATGTTCTTTGCGATGAATTAGATAAATTAGGCATACCAGTTGCTTCAATAAATCAGCTTGACGAAATTCATGAAGATCCCCAAGTTTTAGAACAAAAATCATTAATAGAAGCTGATCATCCTGTCGGAGGTAAAATGAGAATGCCTAAACCGCCTTTCAATTTTATAGACCAGAATGATTTTCCAAAATCACACGCACCCATATTAGGTCAACATAATAGAGAAGTACTTTCAGAACTTAGTGTTGATGAAGAGGATATAACTAGAATGGAAGAAAGAGAAAAAGCAAACAAGGAAATAATCGAAGGCATGTTATTGGCCGATGTTGCCAATGCGTCCAGAGAGTAAATAAGTTTAGTGTTAATGTAAAAATAAAAATGTATATTAAGAAAAATCATGATCGATAGAGTTAAAAAAGTAGGCTTTCTTTTTCTTGCAATACTTCTGGTTTCTTTTTTAGTTGGAGCACAAACCACTGTTTTCAATCTTATCTGGCTTTCAAGCGTTGATATGCCTGTAACCTTAGGTGTTCTAATTTCTAGTATTTACCATGATTTTGTCCTTATGACTTTAACTCCAGCTCCTCCCGCACCCTTTCCTTTATTACCAACAATAATATCTTTAGGTCTTTTTATTGCTTTTGGTGTTACCTGGATTATTTTGAAATGGGCAAGTATTGAAAAAAAATATGCTTATGGAATAGCAGGAGCAATGGCGCTTGTATTTATAGTTTATCTAATGCCCCTGTTATTTTTCGGGGTTGATATGTTGGCTGGAGCTAGATCGACTATAGGCAAGATCAGTTTAATTATCTGTGGATACCTAGGAGGCCACTTTTTTGGGTCTAGGTTAAGTAAGGTATAGAAATGAAAAAACAATTTTTAAAAACAAGTTTATTAATAATTAGTTGCTTTGCCTGTCTTGGGGTTTACGCAAACCATCACGAGAAAGAATATAAATTTGAGACTTTGGCCGAAGGCCTAAGTTTCCCTTGGGGGGTAGCCTTTTTATCTAATGATGAGATTTTGGTAACTGAGAAAACAGGCAAATTAAGAGTAATAAAAAATGGAAACTTATTAGAAGACTCTGTAAGTGGAGTTCCGGATAGTCTGTTCAAAGGTCAGGGGGGTCTAGAAGGTATAGTATTACATCCAAATTTTGAAAATAATAAATATCTATATCTAGCTTTTTCTGAAACTGATCCCGGTAATTCAAAGTTAAATACTTTAAGAGTAATAAGAGGAAAACTAGAAGGACTTTCTCTTACAAATGTAGAGACAATATTTAAAGCTAGCCCTTCTCGAAGAACGGCAAATCACTACGGAGCCAAAATGGTCTTCTTAAAAGACGGAACTCTTTTGATAACTTCAGGTGATGGTTTTAGTTATAGAGAAATGGCCCAAGAACTGGATAACCACTTTGGAAAAGTAATTAGGGTGAATGATGATGGTTCAATTCCTGAAGACAATCCTTTTATATCAATTCCAGGTGCAAAACCAGAAATTTGGTCTTATGGACATAGAAATTTACAAGGCATAGTTATCAATTCAGACGGGTCTGTAGTTTATGAACACGAACATGGCCCTAGAGGCGGGGACGAATTAAATATTATTGAAAAAGGAAAAAACTACGGCTGGCCAGCTATTACATTTGGTATTGATTACAGCGGAGCACTTATCTCACCCTTTAAAGAGAAAGAGGGTATGGAACAACCTATAAAGTATTGGGTTCCTTCTATAGCTCCATCAGGAATGACTTTTTATGATGGTGATCTATTTCCAGATTGGAAAGGTAGCTTATTCATATCAGCATTAGTGCCAGGTGATGTTAGAAGAATTTCTTTAAATGGAACAGAGGTTATTGATGAAGAAATCCTTTTTAATAATCTAGGCAGAATAAGGAATGTAGTTTCTGCACCAGATGGTAGTTTAGTTTTGGCCATTGACAGTAGGAAAGGAAAAATCATTAGAGTAGTGCCTAATAAATAGTTTTTAATAAAAATGGGAGAAAAAAAATGGTAGCAAGAATATTGTCAGGAATTGTCGGGCTTTTAATGCTTTGGTCATGTTTGGGGTGGCTTATGGATCCTGCAACTGCCGCTAAAGGATTAGCTATGCCTTTGTTAGAAGGTATGGGTGGGAATACACAGATTGGAGATTTCACTTCATTTTTCTTTACCGCAGGATTATTCGCTTGTATAGGCGCATACAGAGCAGAACATACATGGCTTTATGCATCCATATCATTGTTAGGTTCCGCAGCTGTTTTTAGAAGTTTAGCAGTTTTAACTCATGGATCAGAGCCCCTCACTCAGGCAATTATTGCAGAAATAGTAATGGTAGTTTTCTTAATTCTTAGTGTTTATCTTATGAAGAAGGAAAACGCCTAAAAATCCTATTTTATGTCTCAAGATATTGGATATCCGAAGTTTCTTCGTGATACAGCAGTTTCTCGGTTGGATGAAAATTCGTGGGAAGCAGAGCTTACTGATGATTGGAGTATTGGAGGTGTAGCAAATGGAGGTTACTCAATGGCTACAGCTGCCAGGGCACTCGCAGAATCACTGGACCATAAAGACCCGCTTTCAATAACAGGCCATTATTTGTCTAGAGTAGAACCAGGCAA
>JAAZYV010000014.1 GCA_014239455.1 Paracoccaceae bacterium
GAAATCACTGGTTCCCACCATCTAGTGCATGAGTACATCGGAGGAGAATTGAGTAAACTTAGGATCCAATTTGCATTGCCTCAGGAGATCCTAGGTTATGATCCTAGTGACGAAAACACTGTTGTTCTATGTGCTCGGGTTGGTGAATTGGATTCTAGCTTGAACATTGCTGAGATGTGTCATGTTGCACAAGATACGCCTTGGGGCATAGAGCTACGTTCACGCTTTTGGCTGGGGGTGGTTTCAGACCGAGAAGCAGCTAAATGGCAGAATTTTCTTTTATCCCTTGTTGCTAATAACCCAATTAGTCGACGATTTACAGTATCAGAGATAGAAGGGTTGGCTTTACAAAAACACTGTATTGAAGAGATGAGTTACCTTGGTGATCTACTTCCTACAATCTATAAACAGTAAAATAGATAGAAAGGAAATTCTTTAATGCAGCAATTTAATAATGATTATCCAGAACTCAACAAAAGGGCTGCTGGCTGGTTAAACTTTCTTTACCAAAAAGCCACTACATCTGATGATTGGTCAGAAGATGGAGATCCACATGAGTGGTGGGACAGAAGTTCTACGCCACCTATGTGCTCTTTTCCACGCTTTGATCTTCAGGAATCAACCTATGCACTCGGTTTGATGGCAGACCGGACTCCCGCATGGAGGGAAATTTACACTGAAATATTAGACGAGATTGCCGAAAGATCTATTACCTATTGGGCAGCGGTTGATTGGTTATCCCAATTTGGTCACGACCCTGACAGATCAAAATATCCTTTAGAGTGGAAAGGGACTTTAATCCCGGAAGAATTTTGGGGTGATTACGATGCTCCTGGCTGGACAGCAAATGGGGTAGCTCCTTGGGGGTTACAACCTGATCCGATAGGAGCTGATGGTAATTTATTTTTTAAAGGCTGGTTAAATCTAACTCAAGCTTTACATACCTACGTTAGTGGTAAAGACAAGTGGGCTTCTCCATTTGATTTGGCGGGAGTAAACAGTGCAAGATTTGAATGGACCCAACATCAGTTAGTTGATCATCTATATGAGACCTGGACAAAGACCCCTATGGGACCTCATTGTGAAAATACTAAGTCCTGGCCTTTTTGTTTATCTGCAGCAGGTTTAGGGCTGCAAATGTATGACAATGTATTTGATAAAGACTCACATTCTGCATACAAATCTTGGCTTGATCACACTAAAGATAAATATTATGGCTTTGATAAAAAAGGAACTTTGCAATGGGTCACCATGTATTACGATGCCTTAAAAAATCACCATCATAAAATTCCGCCTGCGCATGCTTTAGCTATAGCATTCTATGCAAAACCTCAAGCCCCCGAGTTTGCTGAGTTACTTTACAGGGAGGGCGTTAGATTTTTAAAATGGGATGATCCCGCAGAACCTATTTCAGGCCAAATCGGTCTAGCTGACAGAATGTTAGCCTTAGGATTGTCCATATCAAAAGAATTTGATGATCAGGTAACCTACGAAAGGTTAAGGAAATTTGCTGAAGAAAATTTTGAACCTAGATATTTTGGGTTAAATGATAGTCAATTTGGTTTCTGGTTTAATCTTGGAGAGAATTGGCCAAGAGGACAGCTTTCTGCTTTGGCTATGTGTGCTGAAGTTTGTGATGGCGGTGCCTGGGAGAAATTGTTTAAAGAACCTAATTTAACTAAATATTATTCCCCGACAATTCATAATGTTGATTTTCCTGCTGTAGGAGTAAGACAGGCTTGGCATGACGACACTGAAGGATTACTTGTGTTTCAGATTGAAGATGGAGATCGGACAAAAACTAATAAAAAAACTAAAGTCAGTGTTTCAAATATTCCTGATGCCAACCAAATAGAAGTTTTTTGTGACGGTAAGCCTTTTAACGATTATTCAGTCGATTCTTCTGGACAAGTGGTTTTGAACACAGAAGTGGCAAATCATTTATTTCATATAAGAACTGGCTATGTACTTTCAGAAGAACAGAAAAAACAAATGAACAAGGGCATTCAATACAATGCCAATCAACCTTCAGTCGAAATGAAGAAAGGTGAAGAAACAACTACTCGATTATTGATTACACGGTCAGTTCCTTCTTTGTGTGGGTGTTGCTAAAAGGTATATCTCAGAAAGGGAATTTAATTTATATTATCTAAAGGAGAAAATTATGGATGCATTGTGTACAAAAAGCGCTACTGAGTTAGCTGACTTAATTAAAAAAAATGAAACTTCAAGTAAAGAGGTTGTTAAAGCTCACCTAAATAGAATATCTGAGATAAATCCTGATTTAAATGCAATAACTTTGACTTTAGAGGAGTCAGCTCTAAAAGCAGCAGAAAAGGCAGATAATGCTACTGATGAAGACCGCAAAAAACCTTTTCATGGAGTTCCTTTTACCATTAAAGAAAATATAGATTTTAAAGGGACTCCTACTACCCAAGGCGTTCCTCTATTGGCTGAATCAATGCCTACAAGAAATGCACCTATAGTTGATCGAATGATAGAAGCTGGAGCAATTCCTATAGGAAGAACTAATCTCCCTGAGATGGGCATGCGCTTGGATACAGATAATCCTTTGAGAGGTAGGACCTTTAATCCATGGAATAAAGGCTTAACTCCCGGGGGTTCAAGCGGAGGCGAAGCTGCAGCTATTGCAACTGGAATGAGCCCTTTTGGACTAGGAAATGATATTGGAGGTTCTCTTCGAAATCCTGCTTATTGTTGTGGTATTGCTTCGCTTAAATCCACTATAGGCAGAATACCTTTTGTAAGCTCTATAGATCCTTTTGTAGATATGGGTATTTCAGGAGCCTTTTTAACAGACGGACCTATGGCTCGTTCGGTGAAAGATTTAAAGGCAGGTTTAGCAGTAATGGCTGGGCGTCATATTGATGACCCGCAATCCGTTGATGCCCCATTAGATGGTCCTATTCCAACAAAGCCGAAAGCGGCATTAGTAAAAGAGATTTCAAATTTCAAACTTCCTGACGCAACCATAAAAGAAATAGAAAAGGCAGGGTCAATCTTATCTGACAATGGTTGGCAGGTTGAAGAGGTTGAGGCCCCTGAAGTAGAAAGAGTTTATGAAATATGGGGCACAGTATTAAATAATGGATTGTTAGAGGTTTTACCCGATGAAATGTTCAAACCTGAAACGGCAGAATACCTCAACCGTTTTGGTGAACCTTTTATTAATAATGGTATCAATCTGGACGAGGCCTTAATTGAAAGAAGGAGATTGAGAAGGTTATGGTCTTCTTTTTTAACAGACTATTCAGTTTGTATTGGACCAACTTGGTCAAACTTACCTTGGCCTATTGATACTGATCTTGATCCTGTTAAAGGGGATAGTGCATTAAAAGAAAGTTTTATTTTTATTGCCCCTGGAAATTGTCTCGGC
>JAAZYV010000012.1 GCA_014239455.1 Paracoccaceae bacterium
CAAATTAATTCTTAAGCAACTCTAAATTCTCCAGCAACTATATTACCTAAGATTTTCCATCCTGAATTCATTTTAATTGCCATGGCATTCAGTAGATAAATTCCGTCTTCTGTAAGAGAACCATCCTTAAAATTATAGAAAAACAGTTAGGAAGTCACTAAGGCCAAGCCTAAACCAATTGCTTTACGCTCACAACATGTTAATTCTTAAGTTTAAGAATCTATCTTACCATCCGTCTCAATATACTCTTTATCAAGATTAGAAAGTTCCTGACCTTTGTATATGGACTCGAAAGCCTGCAACCTTTTATATATTGAAATTAGTTCGATAATCGTGGTCCAAGAATTTACCAAGAATTGAAAAGAAGAGGCAACCTGGCCAAAAGCTCTGAGGATTTGGTTCATTATACCCAAAGTTATTCTACCACTGACAATAGTTGGGATTAGAATTATATAAGCTATCACGTTATCTGCTTGCAAATAAAGATATCTAAAAAGATTAAAATATAAATAGTGAAAATACAATCGAAAATAATTCCTTCTGACATTATCAAACAAGTTTCCTAGAGATACAGGATCGCCTCTTTTAGCATCATCTTCACCGTGCACTAATTCTTTTCTAAATGCTGCCTCAACTCTTTGATTTTTAAATTCAAGCCCCGGCAACTTAATTCCAGCAAAAATCAATAAAAAACTACCGAAGATAGCCCATAATATTGATATGACTACAAGGGGTTCTGGAATGCTACCTAATATTGGTACTTCTTCAACATGTATTGATAGAGCAGATAAAACGGGAAGAAATGATATAAGCGTCATCACCGAATCCACAATATAAACGCCCAAGCCCTCCATTATCCTTGCAAACTTCATGGTGTCTTCCTGTATACGCTGCGAAGCCCCCTCTATGTTTCTTAACTTAGCCCATCGCTCAACATAAAAATCGTTCATGGCAGTTCTCCAGCGAAAAATGTAATGTTGCGTGAAAAACAATTTAAATGGGACAAATATGATATATGGGAGAACAATAATACAAAAAGTTATTAAGTGCCCATAAAGATCTGAAGTTGTTGTATCCCCCGAACCACCAAGGGCACTTTGAATATCATTATAAAAAGGCCCGTACCAAGCATTTATTACAACCGAAACTTGAACAGTCATATACGCCATAAGAATAAGTACTGCCGAACCTAAAATAGACCAAACTTGCCACTGGTGAGGTGAATAATAACTCCAAAAAACATAAAATACTACCGACACAAGAGTAAAGTATATATAAAACCATAAAAAACCTGGAGTAGTAAAATGCCCTAACCCAATTACAGGTTCAGCATCGTCTGGCCTAAATTTAAAGCCTACAAACTCACCAACTGTTTGACCCTGCCAATACCAGAAACCAACACTGACTAAAGTCCAAGCCAGTAAAGTAAGAAAAAAAAGTTTTGGCTTAGGAAAAAAAGATTCAAACATCTCACACCCCCTCAAAAACCTCATACTTAAAGCAAATTATTCACTACTTTACAACAAAAAAAGAGGGGCAATCCCCTCTTTAATTAACTCTTTTATGTTTAATAAAATTTATTAGTGTGGATGCTTATGGAAAGGCTTCTTCTTACACATATAAATTTTCCCTACTAATCCAGAAGCAGAAGCCGTCTCGGCCCAACCCACGACAGCAATGGCATTTCCTCCCATCACTCTCGCTCTATTCCTAAGTCCGATGATAGCTTCAGAATAATTGATGTTTGAAGAGTAGGCCAATTTTAAGATCTGCGCACAAGAAGGCTCCATTCTCAAAACCCTATCTGCATGCATGCTTACCCTGCTAACGCCTCTCACCGGAACCACTCCCTCTCGAGCTGCCCCTTGTGCGTTGGACACTACTGGTGATCCCAAATCCATTGCAATTGGTGTACTTTGGCAAGCACCTAACACTCCAACTAGTAATAATAGCAAAACTCTCATTAAAGCACCTCGCGTTGTTCACTTCGTTAAGTGCTGGTACGACGGGGCTTACTAAAATGTTAGAAACAAAGAAATTTGTTTTTGTATCAATATCATTTAATTTGCCTTAAGGTAAATTTGCCACAGTTCATTACCTCTGCCAGTGTTCTTAAACCAGGTCAGATTCCGGAGTTTTACTATCTCACATAAATTGAATAATCTAGCAAGATCTTGGAAGCTTGTCATTCTCATTATTGCAGTTGGACTATTCATTGGGACAGCTGTAGCATTCGCTACCAAGGTGTTTGTAAATTCCATACTTTACCTTACTGATCTTAGAGAGAGTGCCTCAATATTTAAAACCAAAATAATGGATACCGATCTAAATTTTGCTCCAGTAATAACTCTTCTCATTGCAGCTTCAGTAATTAACTTGGTCAAAAAATATGCTAAAATAACCAGGTTTCATGGCCCGGCAGACAGTATATACGGCGCCCACAGGACAGATAACGAAATTGATACCAAAACTGGTTATTTCTCAACGTTTTCTGCATTAATAAGCGCAGGAGGGGGCGCTTCGGTCGGGCAATATGGTCCCCTAGTGCACTTTGGCGCCACCTTAGGAACGAGTATAAGACTACTCACAAGAAATGCTCTAAGCACCGATATTTTCATAGGTTGTGGCACTGCCGCTGCTATTTCGGCAGGATTTAATGCACCAATCGCAGGTTTGATATTTGCCCATGAAGCTCTCCTCAGACATTTTTCTATAAAAGCAGTAACGCCTATTGCGATTTCAAGTTTTACTGCAGCGGCCATCTCTGAAAGAGTTTTTGGAGGAAGTCAGGTCCTAGTGACCAATGTAGCTGAAATTGACCTAGTTGGTTTTTTACCTGTGGCTATTATTAGTGGATTGTTTTTTGGTTTTGTAGCCCTGATATATATGCAATCTTTAACCCGAGGTCCCCAACTATTTGCAAAAACCAAGATCTCGCCATCTTACTTGATCTTTATTGGAGCACTAATATGCGGCTCAGTAGGCATGTTCTACCCAGAGGTACTCGGGATTGGCACCTCCACAATTAACGCTATGCTTAACATCGAAATAGATGTGAAATATGTTATAATTTTCTTGCTACTCAAGTTACTGCTCACAACTGTTTGTCTATCCACTGGTTTTTTTGGGGGAGTTTTTTCTCCAGCATTATTTGTAGGAGCTGCTTCAGGGCTAGTATTTGCAGGACTCTTAGCAACAACGGGGTTAGAGAGTAATTATTCAGTTCTAGCTCTATGTGGGATGGCCGCCGTTGGCGCCTCAGTGATCGGAACCCCAATCGCTGGTGTAATATTAGTTATAGAGCTTTCTAACAACTATGATTTGGGCGTCATTTCAATAGTATCGATAGCTAGCGCTACCTTGATAACTTATCTATTTTTTGGCCAATCACTCTTTGATAGGCAATTACTCAATAGGGGTATAGATATAGCTTTAGGCCGCAGTCATCTAAAGTTAATGGATCAATCAATAGGATCACTTTGTTCAGATGACTTCATGGCCTTTCTCCCTAATACTCCCCCAAAACAGGCTGTTAAGCTAATGATAGCTCAAGAAGTGACAGAAGCATACTTGATAGACGAACAAGGTATATATCAAGGAAAAATTAGACTTGTAGATTTGCTAGCTAATACTGCCCAAAAACAATGTTACATACTTAGAGAAAACAATGAGGTGCTACTAACAGATACCGACTCTGTTTTACAAGGAATTGAAACTTGTAAGAATTTTGTTGGAGAATCCATTCCTGTGATCAATAAGGATAAGAATACTCTGACTGGGATAATAACTGAATCTGACCTTTTCACAGCCTACTTAGATTTAAACCGCCAAATAAGAGATCTCGAAGCAGGATTGGGAAACTGATCCAGTTTATTGCTTCCCCTTGTGAAACAATAAATGGCTTTTAATCACCTTATTCATATAGCATTCCTCATTTATATTCCAAGAGATGAATAACTCTGAACCACTCTTTTCACAGCCACCATCATAGCAGCCGTTCTCAAATTTGGTACATCCTTAGTCGTATTCCAAGCGTGGCTTATGACATCGTAAGACGATCTCATAGTATCCTCTAAACCAGACCTAACCAAATCCACCTCCGAAGCTCCGTGGATTATTGATTCTTTAAAGTCATTTGGAAATATTTTTCCTGTCATATTTTCTATGCCATGTACTAGTTGTGATATCTGTCCTTCTTGAGCTCTTTTTTGCAAACGACCTAATCTAATTCTACTTAGATTCTTTATCCATTCAAAGTAACTGACTGTAACTCCACCAGCATTTGCATATAAATCTGGGATGATTATAATTCCTTTTTCGTCAAGAATAGGGTCCGCCTCTGAAGAAACAGGTCCATTGGCTGCTTCAATGATTAATGGAGTTTTAATTCTAGAAGCATTTTTTCCAGTAATCACAAGTTCCATTGCAGCAGGAATTAAAATGTCTGCGTCGGCTTCAAGCATCTCATTGCCAGATTCGGTAAAGCCAGGATAGCCCTTTATAGAGCCTTTATCCAAAATATGTTGTTTTAAAGAGTGAATATCAATGCCATTTGCATTAATGATAGCTCCATCTCGTTCAAGAACATGAGTAATCAAAGCTTTGTCCTCAACCGACAAAAATAGGGCCGCATGATATCCAACATTTCCTAGACCTTGCACTATAATCCGTTTGCCTTTTAACCCAGATGTTAGTCCAGTCTTTTTTAGATCTATTTCATTATCAAAAAAGGCTCTAAGTGCATACTGAACACCCCTTCCGGTTGCCTCCGTCCGACCTGCTATCCCGCCTTTACTAACGGGTTTACCAGTGACACAGGCCCATGCGTTAAGATCAGTAGGATTTAATCGGCGATACTCGTCAGCCATCCAAGCCATCTCCCTTTCCCCTGTGCCAACATCAGGTGCAGGAACATTCTGTGATGGATGAATTAAATCTCTTTTTGCTAATTCCTCAGCAAAACGCCTAGTTATTCTTTCTAGTTCTTCTTCCTTCCAGTCTCTTGGATTTATAATCAAACCACCTTTTGAACCACCAAAAGGAACTTCAACTAGAGCACATTTATATGTCATTAGAGCTGCCAAGGCTTCTACTTCACCCTGATTAACTGCTAGGTCATATCTAATTCCACCCTTTACCGGTTCAAAATGATCTGAGTGGACCGATCTGTAACCGATAAAGGTATGCATTGTACCTCGTAATCTTACTCCAAATCTCACGGTATAAGTTGCATTCGCTAGCATTATTTGATTAGCCAAATCTGAACTTAAGAATTCCTTACCTTCAGCTTCTTGCAAACATTTGACTGCTTTCTGAAAATTAACTTCGATCGAGTTTAAGAATGCATCACTTGCCATTATTTTTTTCGAAACCAAGAGGTCTCGCTCCCATTTATAAATTGATATGATTTTTGATTTATAAAGCCAATTCTTGACCTAAGGTAACACACAGTTAACAAACCACAACCTTTAAGATCAAGAAGTATGCAAGTATTTCTGCAGTCAGAGTTAATTTTTTAAAGGATCACACGCGTAGCTTCTCTGACAAGCGCCTCCAGCACTTGGATCCACTGACATGGTAACATCTTCTAAGCCAGTTCCAGCTCTCTCATAAATGCACATTCTTTGCTTGGTCCCAACATTAATATAAGAGCGTTTTAGCCTACAAGTCGTAGTCCCCTTACTTGGTTTAGTACCTCTTCTCCTACATTTGGCTTTTTCTCGACCCAATATAGTCTGAGGCCACTTCAATCTCTTATTAGACCACTCTATGCAAGGGCCATCAGCTGATCCTTCATAAGTTCGACCAGCAGCAGCAACCGGTTGTGTAGGGACCACAAACATAAGAGATACAAACAAAACTACGAGCTTTTTAATAAAGGCAGACAACATTTTAGCCTATTTAGCTTATTTAGCCTATATTGAATTTTCCGAGACATTATAATGATATTATTCTAAAAACAACCTAAAAGCCAGTACGGCTCACATATTAATGGACGATACTACTGTGCTTTGTATTTTGATCTGGATAAGCGCGACGACACTCGATTATAGCATCAGTTAGCAATCCTGATGCTATTTGTTCGTCTCCATTGGCGAATCCTTTGGTAATTTCACTAGACAAATGTGTAAGAAAAAGAAGAGCTGATGCTAATCGCCGTTCAACATGCTCATCTTCAAGATTGCGGGTAAATTTGAGTAAAGCTAGAGCAATAGTGGACTGAAAATCTTTTAATGCTAACTTTTCATCCAAATTTACTTGCTTGACAGTTACTCTCTCATTCTTATCAGACATTGCTTTAAAACCTATAGTAATTTAAATTTATTCAACTCGCACAAATTATGCTTGCTGGCTTGACTAAAAGTTACGACACCATTTCAAAAAATTTTATCTGAAATTTTACATTTTGCAAAAGAAGGCGTTAATAGGTAACTGAAATAGAATTTTAAAGTACTGAATTCAAATTAAGGCTAGCACTTGATGTACCAAGTTAACAATCAAAAAACGTTCAAAGCTCAGGAGTAATCGTCTATGAGCAGTGAAGAAAAAGACACAAATCCAGAAACAGAAGAACCTGCAGCACCTGCAAAGAAAAAACTTAAAATTAAGTTAGATTATTTTCAGATAGCTCTTTATGGTGGGCCAGCTCTTATATTCTTCCTAATTTTCTTCTCCATTAAATACTTTCTTTTTGCACCTCCAACTCATAAGGAAGTTAGAGAAATTATTGATAAAAAGGAGGTAGATCCATTTAAACATCTTTCGATTGACCCTCCGTTAAAAATGGCTGAAGTGGTCGCGAAACAACTAGCTAAAGAAAGAGAAAAAGCAGAAGCAGAAACGGAAATGCTGGCTGATGGAACAATCAAATTTCTATCTCCTAGATACAAATATTATGAATTTAGCGGCCCACTAGCCACCAATTTAGTAGGAAGTACAAAAATACTAACTATTAATATTTCAGTAGCAGTATATGAAACACCTATGAGAGCCGAAGATTTCTATGAGATTTTTGAAATTTTTGTTCCAGTTTTACGTTCAATAGTTATCATGCAAATTGGAGATTTTACCTTAGAAATGGCGGAAGACGAACCAACGGTATATCAATTTAGAAAATATTTACTTGAGACATTCAATAAAAAGCTTCGAGATCTTGGTTCTCAACCACTTCTTAAAAAAGTTGTCTTCAGTAGCTTTGTTATAACTTAAAATTAAACAAACTAAATTTCTGGTCGTTCCTATGGGCATGGAGCAGATCAGATCTATACTAGCAAACAATCAGTCCAGGCTGAAAAATCGGAAAGGTTCCGAACACGGCGATGCTGGTGAACACGAGGACAGTGGTACATTCCGACTTGCAGAGATATTGAAAACGGGTTATCAAACACGAAAGTTTTCAAATACCCCAACACTGAACTGGCTACAGACATGGCGAGTATCAAACTTAGCTTCATTTGAACCAAAATAACTGTTGGTCGGATCTTATTCAGACACTCCCGGTAAATAAGCCCTTCCTTGTATAGCCTTTGCACCCAATTTTTCCTTAAAATCCGGGTTTTTATTTAAAAGATCTTGAAGATTTTCATTGACCCAGCGTTCCGCTTCTTCTTGAGTCTCTGATTCAACAACTGCTATACCATCAACAATCCAATGCACTTTTACTTTCATGAACTGTTCTCCTTATCTGACGATTTTCTAAACTGCTCAACGAAACTTTGGAAAAATACCTCAGCATTTTCTTGCTCTTCTACAATTTCTTCAGGGGTTAACTCTTCCTCAACTTCATCCCGCACTTTTGCTGCATTCTCAATGCCTAAAGCGGCTCCTATTGTAAACCATTTGTATGCTGATGCATATTCTTTTTCGGTTACCACATCTAAAAAGAATCTACCCAAATGCATTACCAAGTCTTCGGCTCCATTCTCCACACTTTTCTCAAGGTGAGTTTTTAGTTCCTGCCTCACATTTTCTACGATTTTCTCGGGAAGTAAATCTATTAAATCATCTACCAAATCATCTGCCTCTTTTATCTCACCTAGTTTAGATAAAAAGGCCCAATATAATGAATCCGTGTATTTTTTTGTCGTTCCCTTACCGGCTTTAAGCAAAATTGCTAGATTATACTGTGCATCATGTTCAGAAGCTTTGGCCAACTCCTCAAATATTCCTATAGCCTGGTCATATTTTTTATTCTTTACAAGATCCGTTGCTTGTTTGAAAAGTTTGTCACTAGTTGATAAGGAAAGATTATCTGACCAAGCATTAACTGTTACTATTAGTAATAAACCTACAACTTTGACTAAAAAGCCTAAGAAGCCCATTAACGACCAG
Source organism: Paracoccaceae bacterium (assembly GCA_014239455.1). Taxonomy (GTDB): domain Bacteria; phylum Pseudomonadota; class Alphaproteobacteria; order Rhodobacterales; family Rhodobacteraceae; genus CACIIZ01. Next base: position 8,332 of record JAAZYV010000012.1, read on the forward strand.
CCATCATAACTAATTGGAGATAAAAAACCCTAACTTTAAATTTAGAACCAGGTCTTCTTTCATAGACAACTATCCTTGGTCTGTCAGAATTTGGCTTTTGAAACTCAACGAGCATTGTTTCAGGAAGGTAAACCCCATTCTTCTCTAAAGTAGACTGTGGATCCGAAGAGAAATCTCTATGAAAATCAGAATCAATCCAAATCCTGGCCAACGCTTTACCCATTATATCGGGCAATAATTTCTTAACCTCTGCCCTAGAACTTAGTGAAAGGTTTCCATTTACTAAGTCTAGAGGAGCTAACTCTCTATTTTTTTCAATGACCGCAGGAGGCGATAATTTCTTCACCGGCACTAGTGCTCTCTGGGAGTTCGCTGCATTGGGAGACATTTTAACCTCAATAATCTTTGAATCCACAATCTACAAATAAATCTTATAGTTGTCCAACGACTTATTTTATTTATTTATTAATTTTGGATCCTTTTCTTTGCGTTATTGGCATAAAAATTGAATAAACCAGGCGTGAAAGGATTTCAAAATGATTTCAGTCATTAGATCTGCTCTAGCAGGCGTATCACAGGAAATTGCTATTATTTCAAACAATATAGCCAATGCAAACTCTGTTGGTTTCAAAAAAAGTTTGGCCTCATTTGAGGATGTGTACTCAGAACAAGCTAATGTTAGACCAGGAGTTAACACGGGACTGGGAATATCTTTAACTGATCCCAGAAGACAGCATTCTCAAGGAAGTTTAAAGGAAACTGGTGACGCCTTAGACTTAGGTATAATTGGGAGTGGAATGTTTTTACTTGATACTCAAGAAACAAAAGGAGTCGTTACTTATTCACGAGCTGGATCATTTTCAGTAAATGCAAATGGTTTTATAGTTAACTCCGAAAATATTTCCTTGTTAGATAAAAATCAAAATCCCCTTAAGCTTCCATTTAATGTTTCTGTGGATGGCAAAGCACCGCAAAAACTTACTAATGTGAAGGTTGAACCTGATGGAAGAATTAAAGCATCATACGGCACCTCAGAATTTCTAACAATTGGCCAAGTGGCTTTAGCCAAGTTTGCTAATGAAACCCGTCTAAAATCAACTGGGATAGGAAACTTTGTTGAAACTTTAGGATCAGGGAATGCAGTAATTGGCACCCCAAAAGAGTTGGGGTTTGGATCCATACAAGGTGGTAGTTTGGAGAACTCAAACACTGAAATTTCAAATGAATTGGTAAGACTAATAAGAGCCCAGCAAGCCTTTAACGGTAATGCAAAAATGCTCGAAGCAGAAAGCAAAGCAACCGACCAATTGATGAGATAAAATTAGTATCACTTTAGCGGTATTATCCATGATAAATCAGTAATCTTTAATTTGGCAGCTGAATTTATTAATAGATCTCCTGCTAAATTGACTGAAAGGGGTGCGCTTAGCATCATCACGACAGTCACCGGCCTATTAGCCTCACTGTTGAGTAGCACACACAACTCTGAAAACCGGATTTTGCATAGTGGAACTTCTGCTTTCATAACTGGTCGATCTATGGATATCTCGAGTTTTCCCCATTTATTAGATTCACTTAAATCAAATGGTTTTACTTTGATGACACAGTGACCTCGCGAAATATTCATTAAGCTACAAGAAAGAGATAATTCCTGCTCTAGGTCATAACCGAGCAAATTCAACTCAGCAGTTTGAACTGCCATATGAACTGATTTCGTTTGATAAAAATCCTTTTTTACCACAAGTCACCATATTAGAATGTAGATTGGCTCAGTATATCTCTTAATCTTGATATTGCTGATTTCTTAATTTGAGAAACTCGCCCAGTAGTGATCTCTAACACCTCTGCTATTTCATATACATTTAATTCTTCTACATAATACAACTGGATAACTAAAGCTTCTTTCTTTGGAAGACTAGATAATGCTTCCTTTAAAGTATTCTTAAGTTGAGAGTCTGATAAAGCCTCTTCAGGACTGCTTTCTCTTGAAGCGAACCAAATTGAATATTCGTCATAAACTGAGTCAAGTGATTGATGCACATTTGCATTAAAAGCCAGTTCCCATTCTTCATATTCTTCTAATTCCATTCCCAATTTTTTAGCCATCTCTAGGTTGGTAGGGTCTCTTTGAAATTCTGAACGAAGCCGTTCTTCTGCTTTTTTTGCCTTCTGCTGCATTTGGATAGTAGTTCGGCAGAGGTTTGAGCTTTTTCTCAAATGATCAACAATAGCACCCTTAATTCTGATTACTGCATAGCTCGAAAAAGCTGCTCCCTCTTTTTTACTGTATTTTTGAGCTGCGTTAACCAACCCAAAATAACCAACTTGTAGGAGATCATCTATTTCAACGGCATTTCTAACCCGACCGTGCATGTGCCAAGCTATCTTACGAACAAGTTCCATGTTTTCATGAATCAAGCTCTCAACGCCAGGATTTGCTTCAGTATAAGAATTCTTCATTTGAGTCCTTTTCTCTCACAACATACTTTAATCAAAGAATGCGACACCTTTAGGTTCGCTTTTAGGAGTACTTTGAATTGACTTTGCCACTCCCATGAATGCTCTAGATTCTAAAGTATCCTGTTTTGTAACCATGATTGGCCTTCTTTGAACTACTGATTGCCTTATCCTATGCGAGAAAGGGACATGGCCACAATAGGAGAGTTTGACATTAAGAAACCTATTTACTATAGCTTGAAATTTCGAAAAATGTTGCAAGCCTTGCTTTTCATCCTCTACCATATTTACTATCACCGAAAAGTTCTCTACCCCAGCTTCCAGACTAGCTGCTTTGATAAAGGTATACGCATCCATAAAACTAGTAGGTTCCCCCACTAATACCACGACCAATCTATCTACTGCTGCAGAAAATGTTATCGAACTATCTGATGCCCCCGCAGGCACATCAACGACAAGGATGTCAGTTGATTCAGCTATAGAGTCAAATGTTCGAATTAACTCATACCTTGCTTTTACCTCTAGGTTTAGAAGTTCTGTTAAACCACTACCACCCGATAAAAACTTTAGGCCAAGGGGCCCTGACGACAAGGAATCCTTTATCGAATTATTTGAAATGAGTATATCCTGTGCAGTTTTTTTTGGGTTAACCCCCAACAATATATGAGAATTTGCCAATCCAAAATCTGCATCAAACAATACTACGCGAGAACCTAATCGAGACAAAGTTAAAGCAAGATTGACAGCAATACTTGTCTTTCCGACCCCACCTTTTCCACTAGCAACAGCTATAGAAGTTGTCATGTCATTTCCTCACTGACTAAAACTAATCATGCTTTCTTTCAAATATTGGGCCAAAAAGCTTTGGTTTACAAAAGAAAGAGACTTTAATATTGATTTGGTACCAGTCAAATAACCTATAGAGAAATTGTGAGCAGTTATCGTAGAGAATTCTTCTGGTGAAACCATGTTTTCATCAGTCTTGGTGCAAGCTATAAGAGGCTTAAGGCTACCAAAACTGTCAGCTAACTTTTTTATATAATGTTTACTAGAACCAGCAGGTGATATCAGAACAGTAAGGACCTTTTTAGCACCCACCCTATTCTTTAGCATATTTATTGTTTTCAGTGCCTCAATAGGTCCTGTACACACATCTACAACCACTTTCTGTTCTATTTCTAATAGCTTTTTTACCGCATTATCTGGATTGAGATTAATATTGGGCACATTGATGAGACGAGAAAAAGATTTTAGACTGTCCATGTGTAAGTCTTGATGCGCACCAAGTTGACCTAATGCCACTACCCTCTTCTTACTATCTTCGGCAATTCTGGCCGCAAACTTTGCAGAAAGTGTAGTCTTACCACTACCACTTGCACCAAGCACAAATATGTAACGACTATTTACGATGGCCTCATCTGGATCATCATCTGCCAACTCAGCAGCTAAGGTGTTCAAGAAATGGTCTCTGCCGTCTTCATATTCTACATTCGATAAAGAAGCTTTTAACTTCTGTAAGACATGGCTTGAAAACCCCACCTTTTGTAATTTCACCTTAGTAGCACTTTGCAAATTGGGGCTTAAACCTGCCATATCTGTCAAAACCATGTCATCTAACGTACTTCTTAAGGTTCTTAATTCTGAATTCATCTGCTTAAAGATAGTTAAGTCTCGCTCATTTTCGGGAGAAATTTGTCTGACTAGCTCTCTTTTAGAATCCTGATCTTTGGCTTCAATAGTAACTGACCCGGTAAGTTTATCACTTAATTCCTTAGACATCATATTTGAAAAATTTTTGGAACTAGCCTTCCCCGTTGGGGATTTTTTGACTGGATTATTGGTTGCTTTAACCAACATCTCATTACCAACCTTTTTTGTATCTATAATATATGAATCCGTTCCCAGTTTTTCTACTATTTCATCCATAGCAGTTGCTGTATCGTTAGCTCTTACCGTAAGTATTGTCATTTTGATACCTCCAATTCTTTATTTCATTGCCGTTAATTTTCTAACCTTCAATAGAAGCCACCACGTTAATTTTCCTATTATCAGGCAATTCAGTAAATGCTAGTACAATCATTTCCTCAACATGCTGTCTAACGATTGCAGAGAATTGCCTTCTGATTGCGGGAGATACCACAAGAGCAGCTGTGTTGCCTTCATTACTTAATTTTTGAGTTATCTCCGCTATTTTTGTGAGAAGTTTTTGTGCTAACTCGTTATCTAATACCAGTCCTTCCTCACCACTTTGTCTTGCCATTTTGATAAGCATCTGTTCTAACTCTGCATCCAATGTGATTACTGGCAAGGGTTGGTTTAAAGGCGCTATTTGCTGTATCAACAAACCAGCCAGCGTTGGCCGAATAGCCTCAGCCGTATCAACGACCGACAAATTACGCCCAGAGATACTAGATAATGTTTCTAGAATACTTCTCAAATCGCTAACCGGAACTCTTTCCGAAAGCAATTCTCTAAGAATTCCCGTTAGATTGTGGAGAGGAACTAATTTAGGCACTACTGACTCTACTAGATTCGGTGATGTTTTTGCTAGATTATCTAATAAAACCTGAACATCATCCTGGCCGATTAGTTGCCCAGCAAATCGATTTAGAATTTGACTAAGATGAGTAGCTAAAACTGACTCTGGCGCAATCACTACATAACCTTTAGATTCAGCTTCCGATTTTTGATTGGATTTCACCCAAACTGCATCCATTCCGAATGATGGATCTTTCACCTCATAACCAGACACCTTTACTGAAACATCATCACCGGCTATGCACAAGAATCCGTCTGGATGAATAATATCTTCCCCAACTATGGTTTGACCTATTCTTATTCTATATTGATTAGCTGACAAGGCCAGATCATCTTTTATTCTGACAGGCGGAACTACAAACCCTAGGACTTTCGAAACTTCTCGCCTTATTCCTGTTACCCGGCTTATAAGTGGGCCTCCCGTATCATCATCCACCATTCCAACGAGACCATAACCTAACTGGATGGATATTGGAGAATAGTCAGTCACATCATCCAAATCTATTGTTCCTTCTGAAGAAGTTTCTTCTTCTGACCTAGAGTTTAGTCCTTCATCAATGGGATCGGCATTTTTCTTTGCATGCATTGAGAGATAGCCTACCAAACCTGCAATAGCGCTCGCAATTAAGAACAATGTATTGGGCATACCAGGAACAAGTCCAATAAGCAAAAGTACTCCTGATACAGGTAACCAAGCCCTAGACAGATTTATTTGACTACCAATATGTTCTGCCATGTCCTGATTAGAAGAAACCCTGGTTACGATTATTGCGGTAGCGATAGCTAACAGTAGAGATGGGATTTGTGCTACCAGACCATCACCAATTGAAAGAAGAATATAAGTCTCAGCAGCCTCCTCTATCGCTAGTTCATGTTGGGTTATACCAATAATTAACCCTCCCACAATATTAATAGCTAGGATTAAAATACCAGCAATAGCATCTCCCTTGACGAACTTGGAAGCACCATCCATTGCACCATAAAAATCAGCTTCTTTGGCTATTTCTTCTCGCTTGAGAGTGGCTTGCTCTGCATCCAGTACCCCTGCATTTAAATCTGCATCAATAGCCATTTGCTTTCCTGGCATGGCATCAAGAGTGAATCTAGCTGAGACTTCTGAAACACGACCCGCTCCACGAGTAATAACTACTAAGTTTATAATAACTAGGATAACAAATACAAAAATACCCACAGCATAGTTACTAGCAATAATAAACTTACCAAAAGCCTCAATTATTTTCCCGGCAGCATCACTACCAGTATGTCCGTCAGCCAATACTACTCTCGTAGAAGCCACATTAAGAGCTAACCGCAGTACGGTTGCTATAAGTAACAAACTTGGAAAACTTGAGAAATCAAGTGGGCGATAGGTATGCATTGCTACCATCAAGACAAGTAAGGATACCAAAATATTCGTAACAAAGAATAAATCTAGTAAAAAAGCAGGTAGCGGCAAAACCATCATAGCTACTACAGCTAGAATACCCATGGGTAGAACACCAACCTTAAGCGCACCACCCAAATAATTCAAACCAAAATTCTTAGCTGTCAATTCCATGACGTCAAGACTCCGACATTGTTAATCTTCGTAAGAATTTTGAATAAACCCTTCAACTCTCTGTTTTTATTTAGTATTATACTTATATTCTGGTAATTCATTTTGCTTAAAGCTTCCAATAATAATGGTCTTGTAAAGGAAAAGGCAAAATCTATGCCAGCCTAAAGAAAATCTCAAAAAAAAGAGAAAAACCTTTTTACGCATAAAGAATGAATGAATTGGCATACTCTATGCATCAAGAGATCCAGCCACAAGCTATGAAAATGAGTCCCATTGAATGGAGCAAAGCAAAATGACTTGTAGAATTTTATTATTTATAACTTTATGCTGTTCATTAACAGGATGTCAGTCAAATTTACTCCAGAATGCTCTGGCAGGAAATAGTGCGACAGCTGCTGAGGAAGCGGCAATCACGACTATGAGTATGACCCAAAGTGGTGGTGAAGAAGCAGCCCATGTTGCTGCAATAAACGAAGTTTTAGATGCCAGTGTTGAAGAAATCCCAACAATAAGCGCAGTAGGTTATGCAGTGGTATCCTCACAGCCAGGACGCTCCGAAAATCAACGTCGATTAATGGCTATAAGATCAGCCCGTATGGCTGCAATGCGTGACCTTGCAGAACAAATTCATGGTTTAAATGTCGAAGGCAATACTACCGTTATTGATCTAATGGTTCAGAATGATACTTTTCGGGGTGTTGTTTCAGGAACTATTAGAGGGGCCCGCACAGTGAGGATTAATCCCACGGGAGCCGATACCTATGAAGTAGTACTTGAAATTGACCGTGAAACCTTGAGTTATCTTTTAAAGAAAGCCAGATCGGTAGCCTAGTAAATGGCCAGGTTATTCAAAATAGGCTGTTTTCGGTCATTAGTGGCTTGTATATTCTTCACAAGCTTTACATCGATCCTCCCGGTCTTCAGTGATGGTTTGGACAATTCCGATCTCATCACCCAAGAAAATAAATTGGAATTAATCATATCGGTAGGGAGAGCTGCAATAGACTCCCCAGAAGAAACTAGTATGGCTCGACGAAGAGCTTTAGAAGATGCTCTTTATCTCGCATCATTACGTGGAGGTGCAAAGGTTAATGGTTATTCATCCGTTGGAACTGGCACAGAATTAACTGATAATTTTGTAGTTAGGCCAACAACAAAAATATTGGATTACGCTATATTAAAAGAAGTTATTAAAGAAACTCATTATGAAGTTACTTTGAAAGTAGCAGTTGGGAATTCAGATAGAAAAAATTGCCGCAACAATAATCGTGTGAATATAGTTGCTTATAAACCATTACTCAAGTTGAGTCCCTCAACCCCTGCCTGGCTAGGCCCCGTACTTCCAAACCTATATATGGCTATGCTCAATTCAATAGAGGCCAGGTCTAATGTGGAAATAACTAAAGCATATGATGTGACGCTAGAATCTAAAATTCTTAAGGCTACTGATGACCAGTATGACTATACTTCTCTAACTGCTGGCAGAGTGAGAACTAATGTAGGATCCTTCGCATATGTACCAGAAATTAGAATGTCAATTGAAAACAAGAGCGGCACAGTCAATACTGAAAAGACACTTGTACTGGAAATAACATCCAGTCTTTACCAAGGTTTGACGTACAATAAAACTTTTTCAAAATCTCATAGAATTTCATTGAAATTAAGTAATAGCTCTCCTTGGAGGACTGTTAATGTGCTCTCTAGACCTAGTAATACCTTAATTGTTGAAGCCCTTTTGAAATCCATCAATAAACACACAGAGACACTTTTTTCGGAATTTGAATGTCAACCGTTGCGAGCGGGTATGAAATTAGATAATAAACGAAATAACTTAGTCGTGATGTTAGGAAAAAAACACGGGCTAACCCTCACATCCTTGGCTTATACTAAGGGTACCAATACCCCTTGGGTATTGTTTAAGGTAGAATCCTTGACGAATAATACTTCGGTATTGAAGCCATTAGATCCTAGAAGAGATATTAGTAATTTGGATGGTAAAATGGTAGAATTTTTGGAGGTATTATGATGAAATCTTTAAAATTTTTCCTTGTATTCACACTAGTTACATTTGGCCAGGCAAGCTTTTGCGAACCAATAGTAATATTAGAGTACCGCGGGCAAGGATTCCAAAACAACGATCAAAATCTATCTGACAATTCCTTTATGATTGATCCAGATTATACCTCAAACCATGTCATATTAAAAGGGCAATCCTTAGGACACATAATCAATGAATTCTATGCAGGAAGTGGCTTGGACAAGCGTTTCTTAAAGTTAGCAATTGTGACAGCAAATCCTAAAGCCTTTGCACAAGGAAACCCAAATTTCATGTTTGCTGGAGCCAAATTGCATCTACCCAGCCTAAATGAAATTCAAGCTATGGTCTTAGGAAGATCCCACGATGAATCTACAACACACAGCGGTCAATCATCAGATCGTGGTATCTTCTTTTTTGGTGGATGAAATGCTCAAAAAACCACTAATGCTCTTATCAGGACTCTGCTATATTCTACTCCCCTTATCTGGTATGGCTTCGAGTCAAAATATTTCCTCCTCATCGAATAACTTACCGGGAGAGACTTTAAGAACAATTGTTACAAACTATTTGCATACGAAGGGCGTAGATTCCTATCCAGCAATTGACCCCAACAAAAAATTCCCAAGCTGTAAGAATCCTTTGGCAATTTTTCCCATGTTTAAAAGTTGGTCTACAGTAGAAGTTTTGTGCACGGAACCTGGAAATGGGTGGAAGACCATGGTCAGAACTAGGGCACAGTCATATGACCCAGAGAATGATTACAATGGAAACCATACAAAAGATTCTGTAGCAATTATAGTAACAAAAAGTTTGACCAAAGGGCATGTAATTACAGAAGGAGATCTTGAGGTTACATCTGTGAAAAAAAGTATTGGGATAGGCATTTTTACGAAGAAAAAAAACCTTATTGGAAGAAAATTGAAGAACAATATCAGTGTAGGATTTCCTGTAAGGTCTCGACATTTGGAGCCAAACTGGGTTATAGCTAGTGGAGACGAAATAGAGATTGTACAATCTGGCAGTGTAATTACTGTATCTGTGAGAGGCGTTGCATTACAAAACGGGCAAAAAGGTGAAAAAATTAGAGTTAAGAACCTTTCCAGCGAAAGAAATTTGATAGCCTGGGTCATAAATGAAAAAAAAGTAACAACAAATACTAAAACTATTGGCAATTAAGTCGTAATAGTATCCGAGGAGGGTAAGCTCATGGTAGAGTCAATTAAGAACCTTACAAAGAACCTAGAAGTTCCAAGAACGAATGGTAATAAGTCGTCAAGTGTTGGCGGTTCGAGTTCTGCAGCATCTTCATCTAAAGTGGGAGATACTTCAGTAGGAGTAGACTCTGTGGATATTAGTGGCTCTGCAGTGACTACATTGGCGGATTTCACCCGAAAACCACCAATTGATGTTGAAACGGTGTCAAGAATTAAAGATGCCATCGCTAACGGAGACTACCCCATAGATCTAGACGCTGTGGCTGACATGCTTATGGACGCCTATAAAGAGATGAAGAGTTGAGGTTGAGCTAATTTAATAAATAGACCTCATGGAAAAATCTAGGAAAGAATTTTTGACCGCGATTGAAAAAAAGATTTCAAGCGCAGAGAATTTATTAAAAAAACCACAAAGTCTTAAAAAAGATCTGGCTGAGATACAATCCATTCTTGAGGCCGAATGGCCAAACATTTTTGCTTCGCTAAATGATGCACCTTTAAGTGATACCGAAAAACATACCCTGAAATCATTAATGAACCGATTAGATCTACTTGAAAAAAAAGTTTCTGGAAAATTAACTTTTTTTGATGATTTTCAAAAATATATCCAAGTTTCTCTTGAAAAATAGATTATACTAGGTTCACTATAATACCTTTAACACCTGAGATTGACTTTATGGAAATGTTATTAACAAAAACTTTTGCCCTGGGTATTATAGAATTTGGTATGCTCATTATTTTGGTAAGCCTATTGCTAATTATAATAGGATTGGGATCTAGAAAAAAACTGCTGATTCAAAAACTTGATAAAATTCAAAAAAACCTTGATCAAGTTCAAGAGGAGATCAAGTTTCTAAATACAGGATATGGCACTATAGATAAAAATTTATCGACTTCGAAAGATAACCTCAATAGTTTGAATGAGACAATAAGATCTATTCAAAAAGATATTGGCCAAAAAAATGACGAAAATTTTTCAGAGCAAAATATTACTAAAGCAATAGACCTCGCCAAACTAGGCTTAAGTGCAAATGAAATAAGAGAAAAAACTGGTTTGAGTGAAGAACAAATAGAGACTATATTGAAGTTTCATACCCCAATATCCCAATAAACAAAAAATGTAGATATAAATTTTGTGAATAGCTTCTTCAGGTTTAAGGAATGGGCTTTCAAAAAACTGATGTGGAAACCAACATAACTAAAACAACTCGCAATAACCTGTTAAAAATTAGCCGATCTCTTTATAATTTTCATCTTAAGTTTTGTCGTTATCACTATCTACAGCCCCCTTAGCTGAAACTTTAGCTTGTTTCTCACCCTCCTCAGCTGAAATATTATCAGAGTTTTCTTCAATCTTAGGTCCTTGAGTAGATTTTGTTTTAGTATTAGGACCAGGAGCTTCAGATTCTTTAGCCACAGTTTGATCTTCAGTCAAATCACTTAATTCTTCTGGATTTAAGGCTTTATTATCCTCTAGATTTGACTCAGCAACTTCAGATTGCTTGTTATCACCTTCCGATGGAATGGCTTCTTCTTGCACTTCAGCACTTCCTTCTTCATTTCCACCAGAGTCAACGTTGTTTTCATTACTTTCCTTAACAGATTTTTTCTCAGTCTCGGCCTTAGCCTGAATTTCAGGCTCTTGGACATCAGTTTTGTCACCACTGGGATCAGTAAGTTCCTCGACCTTTACACCTTCCAGTTCAGATTCCTCACTTGATTGCTCACTGTTAGTAGCCTCAGATTCAGAATTCAGTTCCTCGTTATTTTCACTTACGGCATTTTCTTCTTCAATGGAATCCCCTTCATTTAGCTGCTCAGGATCCACGAGATCTTCAACCTTCATCGACAATAATTCAGCCTTTTTGGATGCTAAGAGTTTTTTTGCATCTTCAGTATGCACATCAATCTTTACACCTTCTGGAAAACGAACCCCATTTACTTCACTTGCCTCTAATATTCTTAGCGTCATCCACCCTTCTTTTTCTTCTTCAGAATCTTCACCAGTCTGCTCTTCCTCAGTGCCGTTGTCTTCATTATTCCCTTGATCTTTACTGTAAGTTCGACCCGTAATTTCAGCGAAACGCATTCTTAATATCTCTACCCTAGCTGATAGAACACCCAATCGGGTAACAGTATCCGTTTCTCCGCTTATAAGAGATTGCAGCTTGCTACTCAATGTGTCTAGCGGTGTATCTAGATACTTTTCAACTATAGCGTCTCTAATTCTTATAGTTTCCGGGGCCAGTTTCAAATCTCTATTACTCTTAACATTTGATATTTGACTATTTTCCATCATTTTTCCCATCGGTTTGAATTTTGGCACTCTACTTGCAAATTTCGATCCAGAAACACAATTTTAACCGGTATTTTTAAAGACCAGGATAAATAATTCAATATGTCAAGTTTTAAGGAAAATTTAGGGTTTCATGCAAGTGCTCTCCACTTAAGATCTCGTAGAAACGACATGTTAGCATCTAATATAGCTAATGCAGCTACTCCGAATTTTAAAGCTCGTGACTTGGATTTTGATACTGAATTAAAAAGAGTTAATAAAATAGGAAACGTTGCTGCTACAGACAATAGACACTTTACCAGTATTCAAAAACGCATTGGTCAAGATAGCCTATTCCGACAACCTATTCACCCCAGTTTAGATGGTAATACAGTCGAAATGGCCGTTGAGCAAATGCAATTCTCTGAAAATGTCATGAGATATCAGACCACTTTGACTTTTCTTAATAATAAGATTGCAGGACTAAAGTCCGCGATAAGAGGTGAATAATGACTGAGATAAGAGACATTTTTGATATTTCTGGTAGAGCCATGTCAGCTCAACTGACCCGCTTAAATACGGTAGCCTCAAACCTTGCCAATGCTAATAACGTTTCAGGTTCAATGGAAAAGGCATACAGAGCTATCAAACCAGTATTCGAAACCAAATTTGCTGATCGCCTGAGGCAATCTGGCTTAGCAAGTGTTGATGCGGTACAAATTAAAGAGGTTAATAGACTTCCTGAGAAAGTCTATATGCCAGAACATCCTCAAGCAAACGAAGAAGGTTTTATATTTAATGCAGCCGTGAATGTTGAAGAAGAATTAGTCGAAATGCTGGAAGCATCAAGACAATATCAAAATAATATTGAAGTCGTATCAACTCTAAGGAGTTTAATGATGCGTACAATCAATATGGGTAAATAACTGAAATCTGGAGAATAAAATGTCCAATATAGATCCAAACTCAACAGCAACATTGAATAAAATACTCGAGAAAATAGGCGTTAAATCTAACGAAGATTTGGGTGCTGGAAAGAAAAAAGAGACTCTGGGACAATCAGATTTCTTAAAACTCATGACCACCCAGCTTCAAAACCAGGATCCTTTTTCTCCAATGGAAAATGGAGATTTTATTGCACAAATGGCTCAATTCTCTACTGTAACTGGCATTGCTGAAATGGGAGAAAGTCTTAAAAGCTTATCCAACCAACTAGGCGAATTCCGGATTGCTACGGCAACTAATCTGCTTGGACATTCCGTTCTTGTGCCAGGAAACAAGGTGAGGCCAAATTCCAATGGTGAGGTTCATGGGGTCTTAGACCTTCCAAGGGCATCTAGTGCAACAAATATTGTCTTTTCCAATACAGCTGGAGAAACAGTTCACTCTATAGACCTCGGATCACAGGCCTCGGGACTGGTTGGGTTTTCTTGGACTGACATTCCGCAAGAATTGATAGGTCAAGAGAATCCCTTAAAAGTTGAAGCCTTCATGAATGGAGCAAATGGTAGATCTGGTGTAACGCCATCAGTATTTGCAGAAGTTCTGGCCGCATCTACAGGAGATCCAAAGACAGGGGTCGTACTTGAAGTAAAGGATTATGGCAACATCAATGCCGCAGATGTAAGAAAATTTAGATCAAATAATATCTAAGAAAAAAGTTTGTAATGATATAGTCGGAGTAAATAAATGTCGTTTTATACAGCACTAACAGGATTGAATGGTTCATCAGCAGATATCTCTGCCACCTCAAATAACATTGCCAACGTGGGAACCACGGGATTCAAAAGAAGCCGTGCAGAATTCGGTGATATCTTTGCAACCTCCCCTCTTCAAAACTCTTCCTCGTCGATTGGTTCTGGTACCATTCTTAAAGGAATTAAGCAGCAGTTTACTCAAGGAAACATTGCTTCCTCCCTGAATGCTTTGGACTTAGCTATTTCAGGACAAGGCTTTTTCTCTTTAAAACCATCATTGACGTCTGCACAAACAGTTTATACTAGAAATGGTTCTCTGAACGTGGATAACGATAGATACGTGGTTGACTCTGCCGGTCAGTATTTACTTGTATATCCTGTTAACGAAGATGGTTCTGTGACGGCTAAAGACCTTCTTAGCTCTGTACCACTCCAGTTACCGATTACTTCTGGAGACCCAAAAGCTACAAGTAATATTTCTCTCGGTGTTAATCTCCCAGCTACGGCAGAAGTTGTGACCAACCAACAGCAATTTGCAGGTGGTTACACCTTTAATCCAAACGATCCAACAACTTTTACAAATTCAACATCAATTACGATCTTTGATGATTTGGGTAACCCAACAATTGCGACTATGTATTTTGTAAAAACCCAAGCAGCTTCAACTAGTGATCCGACGAACAAATTTGATACCAAATTGGTTATCGGGGATACTATTATTGATCCGGATTTAGTTAGTGCCGTGGATGACACCGGACAGCAAGTATTTATTGATAAATTTGGAGCTCAAACAACTTCTGTGCCAGATGATAACTACTTTATCGAAGGCAAGGGATCTGCCCTTTATAAACTAGATGACCTTCAACAACAGGTTAAATCACAAGGGGCTAACATTAAAGGAGCTCAGAGTACTTTTGACTTTGGAGAAGAAGGAGACAAACTGGTTCAGGTTGTAACAGATCCTATGCAATTCAATGCAACTCGAGAAGCCGGTTTAGTCACTGGTAGTAGTGTATATTGGGGTAAAAACTTTTTAACCTTAAACGTAGATAATGGTGACCAACCAGTAAATATTGACATTCGACCAGGTCATTACAATGCAGGACAGTTAGCTACCGAGGTCGAAAGAGCCTGTAATGAAGCCTATGGTGATGATAGAAAAATACAAATCGTGAAGAATGTTGATGACGACATTAATATAAATCTATTTAAATTAACAGCAGAAGGTACTTCTGATGCGCTCGACACCCCAATTACAGTTGATTTATTGGGCTCGAGTTACGTAACCGATAAAGAAGGTATTTCTCTTACTGGTGCTTCCCCAGATTTTACAAAAGAACAATTCTTGGCACACTCTCAAGCTAGGATAAACGAGGCTATGAATAATTATGCTGTTAAACGATCAACTGATGTTCTGGACAAGGCCACACAACTAGGTGTCAACACACAATTATTTGGTAGAACTGTTGGAAAAGCAGGTAATATCTTGACACAAACAGAAATAATACCAATTACGCATAATTATATAGATAGCAGTAATGCCCTTAAGAATGCAACTAAGTACATGATTCATTCGTATTACGGAAATAAACCTGAACTTAGTATTTATGATAGTCAAATTGCTGCCGGCGATAACGGCAGTGGCCAGAGTATTGTTTTTAACGCAGCAGAAAACACCTTGACCTTAACATTGGCGAATACCACCGGTTTAACGGCAAATAGCAAAATCCGCATCGCTGGTAAGTTCCTTACTTCTGAAAGTGCGATAGGAAATAGCAATCTAAATGGTAGGGAATTTACCGTATCAAATGTGGTCGATGCAAAGACTATTCAAATAAATACGACTGGCCTAGGTTTTCCTGATACTGACTTCACTCTGACATCAGGGGTTGCCGCGTCTACAGCCCTGAATGTACTTCATTCAAAGTCTACAAATGTTGAAGCATTTTTTGAGGGAGCTGAAAAAGTTTATCAGGATGCTCCTATTAATTTTAGCAGTAAAAAAATAGTTGTTAGAGAAATGGCTACAGCCAAACATAGTTATACAAATAAAGACGTCATAGCTAAAGGAGCAACTGCGGGTATATTCAGTTTTGCAAATGGTAGTTTTGGAGGTGCCACCTCATTGACCACCATGGGGCTTGCGACTGGCGTTTCCACGTCCACTGATTGGGTTGATGAAAAAAATCCCCCTATTAAAGTTAATTATGATACGACGAATCAACGCTTAAGCTTTGTGGTTGATAGAACGGTTCTTGGTACAGGAACAAACAGTAATTTTAATTCTTTCACAATTTACGGTTCATCCTTGGCCACAAGTACAAATAATCTTGGAGTGCCTTCAACCAATGATGCTTCTGAAGTTTTAATTCGAGGTGGAGAAGTTTTATATACTGGAACTTTCGTTGCCGACGGCGAGGAAATCCAGCTTAATGATAAAAGATATGGGATTAATGTTAATTATAATAGTGATACAAAAGATTTTACATTTTCTTCCGGAACTACCGGTGAGGCTATTGCTGCCAATGGTGCTTTAGGTGTTACAGAAACCCAAAAGGCATCTAATATTGAGGTGGGTCGATATTTGTTATCAACTTCAGATGGTACTGTGGTAGATACTACAGACCATTTTTCCGGAAATAATGATCTGATGGGCGTTGGTAATACCAAATCTGACGCAGTGTTTACTGCTGGCCGGGGTATAGCAGCCACCTCAGCACAAGTCGTTGGTGCTGCAGCAAAAGAAAAATTAACAGAAGTATTTCGTCTATCTAGCATAGGTGGTGAAAATATATTCAACGTATCAATTAATGGTATCAACGGTATTATTGAAGTTCCAACCGGATTTTATGTTGGCTCTACCCTAGCCGAAGCCCTGCAGGAAAGGATAAATCAGATAGCTGATCCAGTTACGGGTGAAACAGTTGGTGGCGTCACTGTTAAATATGATCCTAATCAAAACAACTTTACTTTTAAAACGGGAACTACGGGCGATACTTCAACCATTAAGGTAAAAGGTACAACACGTTTGGGTCTAGATGATATTCCTCTTGGTGTTGGAGACGTTCCAAGAATTTTTAATCTTGTACAAGCTACAAATAGTGATGGAATTGCCCTATACGTCGATTCAGATGGTAATACAGTAGAAACTCCGCCGGAAAATCTTGTGGATGGATATTATCCTCTTTATATTGATGAAGGCGAGTTAACGTTCGATAAAAGTGGTAAACTTCTTAGCCCAAAGAAACAAGTACATTATGAAAAGCAGCAAGAAGGCTTTTCTATTGCTCTAGACATTGATTATGGAGCTTCAACACAGTTTGCCCAACCGTTCTCAGTCCTATCTGTAGACCAAGATGGATTTACATCTGGTAGATTGGACGGTTTAGAAATTGATGCTGCTGGAACTATCCGAGCAAACTATACAAATGGACAGAATAATCCCCTTGGTAAGATTGTTCTCGCTAACTTCAACAACCAAAATGGTCTCAAGCAAATTGGTAATGCAACATACGTTGAAACCGCGGTTTCTGGTTCACCACAGGTTGGGGAAGCTGGCGCTGAAGGATTTGGAAATATTTTGTCAGGTTCTCTTGAACGATCAAATGTAGATATTACTGAAGAACTTGTTAATCTAATTACAGCCCAACGAAACTTCCAAGCATCTGCAAAGGCTATTGAAACTACTACGACCCTAACTCAGACTATTATTAATATCAGAGGATAATAGTCTGAATTTAAACACTAGAATCAGGAGAAGATCATATGGATAGAATGATCCATACAGCTTTAAACACGTTAAACAACCTATACATGAATAGAGCTGTAAAATCTCAAAATCTTTCTAATATTAACGTTCCAGGGTTTCGCAGAGATATGGGAACCACCTTCTCATCAGGTTTTCTTACAGAAGATAAAAGATTCGATGCACGGATTTTTGCCTTGCACGAAGGTGCTAATGTTTTTTCTGCTAATCCAGGTAATTTGTCTGAGACAGGGCTAGAAACTGATGTGGCCATTAGAGGCGGTGGGTTTTTCATCATTCAGCCTGACACAGGGGGACCTGCTTTATCAAGACGAGGTGATTTTGAAGTGTCTAATCAAGGTGAATTAACGGATGGGGCAGGATCAAAAATATTGGATACTAACTTGAGCCCTATTAATATTCCACCTCACCGAAAAATTGTTGTTTCAGAAAATGGAGATCTCTTCATAGAGCCCTTGGGTGAGCCCGAAGGCACAAGAGTTCTTGCAGCAACTATAGCCTTGACTAGCGGTTCGGAAGAACCCCTTCATAAAGATACAGATGGAGAAATAAGACTTGTTGAGGGTGGTATTCCTGGTGCAGATCAAAATGTGGTTCTAGCGCAAGGTTTCATTGAGAACAGTAATGTCAATGCTATCGAAGAATTAGTTGATACTTTGGGCCAACAACGACTTTTTGAAATCAACGTTAAATTTATTGCTCTTTCTGAACAAATCGATGAAGGCGGCGCCAGCATAATGAACCTTCCTAGATAAGGAAGCCCACTATTGGCATGAGCCTTGCAAAACTCTTTTGAAGGAATTTCAAAAGAGGTAACAAATGTCCAGTAGTTCTATGCACGTAGCAAAAACGGGGTTAAATGCTCAGCAAACCCGTATGCAAATAATTGCAAACAATCTTTCGAACGTAAATACAAGTGGTTTTAAAAGGGATCGAGCAAATTTTGAATCCCTACTTTATCAAATTAAGAGGGCTAGTGGAGAGCAAACTTCTGTCGACACAAATCTCACATCGGCATTTGCAGTTGGTACTGGTGTTAGAGTAAACAACACTCAAAAAGTCTACACCCAAGGTAGCCTAATAAACACTGATAATGCTCTTGATATGGCAATAGATGGTGCTGGATTTTTCCAAGTTCTTCTGCCTGATGGTAGAATGGGTTTTACTAGAAACGGTGCCTTTACTAGAAACCAAGATGGGCTCTTAACCACCCCTAGTGGTTATGTCTTACAGCCTGAAATAGCTGTTCCAGACAGCGTTACACAAATAAATGTCTCATCAGATGGAATTGTTAGCGTTCAAGTGGCTGGTCAGGTAGCTGCAGAAGAAGTGGGCCAGATCACTTTAGCTGACTTTGCCAATCGAACAGGATTACAACCAATAGGCGAGAACTTTGTGGTCGAGACAAACGCTAGTGGTGCAGCCGCTGTTGGGAACCCCAGAGAAGGCGGCTTTGGGAAGTTAATACAAGGTTCTCTCGAAGGTTCCAACGTAAATGTAGTTCAGGAATTAGTGGATATGATAGAGACTCAACGAGCATACGAAGTTGCTTCTAAGTCGATTTCATCTTCCGATGAAATGATGAGATTCATTGCGCAGAATTTATAATCCTGATTTAAGGAATTAAAATGAATAATAGTAAATTGAAAGTACTGAAGCTTGCATTTCCCATGCTTTTACTTTTTTCCTGCTCCACCCATGTTGAGGACAGGGCTTCAATGGAATTTCAACCAATTATCCCAGATACAATGAATTTACCCAATAATCGTGCTTTATCTGGTGGTATTTATAATGAAGCAAGTGGCGGCCTCTTTGCAACTGATAGAAGAGCTTCCCAAGTTGGGGATATTTTAACCGTTGCACTGAGTGAGGATTTTACTGCTTCAAAATCTCAATCAGCTACTAGTGCAAAATCAGATAGTTTTAAAGTAGATTTACCTAACTTACTCGATCCCGCAGGCGATCAAGCTTTATTAGACAGCGGGGCTGAGACAGCTTTTTCTGGATCTGGATCTGCAGCACAAACAAACTCTTTGCGTGGAGAACTTTCCGTCACAGTCATGAAGGTTTTTTCTAATGGCAATATGGAGATCATGGGGCAAAAGAAACTTCATCTAAACAATGGAAATGAGTATGTTCGTTTAAGCGGAATGATACGACCTCAAGATGTATCGGCAAATAATGTTGTAAAATCGAGTAGAATAGCTAACGCACAAATAGCTTATTTAGGTGTCGGGGACATCGCAGATACAGGTCAAAAGGGTTGGCTTAGTAGAGCCTTTTCTAGTATCTCACCCCTATAGTAAGAGGAGTCAAAATGTATAGAAGTGTATTAGTTATACTCGTTTTTTTTCAGGTAATACTTGGAGCATCACTTTGCTATGGTGATCGTTTAAAGGACCTAACCTCGATAGCTGGAATAAGATCAAATCAACTAGTTGGTTATGGAATTGTAGTTGGTCTAAATGGAACCGGTGACGGTAATATTGGTCTGACTCTTCAATCAATGCAATCAATGGTCTCTCGGTTTGGCCTAGTTACCGACACTTCTGGTTTGAATGGTTCAAATACTGCTGCAGTAATGGTTACTGCAGACATGGCTGCTTTTGTAAAACCAGGTCAGACCATAGATATTACCGTTTCCACTTTGGGAAAAGCAAATTCTCTTCGTGGTGGCACCCTTCTCATGACACCACTGTTAGGAGCTGATGGAGAAACCTATGCAATAGCCCAAGGTAATCTCGTAGTTGGAGGATTAGGAGTGACAGGACAGGACGGATCCTCAGTGGTAGTCAATATTCCTACTGTAGGGAGAATACCTAGAGGGGCAACCGTTGAAAAACTTGTTGAAACTCCGTTCCTTCGGTCGGAGAATATAATTCTGAACCTACATCAAGGGGATTTTAGTACTTCGTTGGAAGTATCGAACGCCATAAACGAAATTTTTGGCCCAGATGTAGCTGTACCTTTAGACGCTTCTTCTATAAAGGTAAGATCCCCCAAAGATCCTTCCCAAAAGGTAGCTTTTGTAAGCCTACTTGAAAATATTGAAGTGGAACCATCTAGACCAAAAGCTAAAGTCATAGTTAACGCCAGAACTGGAACAATTGTCATAGGCGGTGACGTAAGAGTAACACCAGCTGTAGTAACACATGGCTCCATGACTGTGAGAGTTAATGAAGATCAAAATGTTACTCCAAATAACAATGTTGCTATGAATTCAGATCAAGTAGTTGTCACGCCGGGTGATGCTACCGTCACACCAGATACTGAAATAGGGGTAGACGAAGAAGTCGCCAAAGCATTCATTTTCGATCCTGGAGTGGAATTATCTGAGATTGTGGAATCCATCAATGCTGTTGGGGCAAGTGCATCAGACTTGGTAGCAATCTTAGAGGCCCTTCGCGAAGCAGGTTCTCTGAGAGCAGAATTAATCATTATTTAGGTGGAACTTTGTCAATCATTTCAGACATAAAATTACCAGAGCAAAGTGGTTTTTCCTTATTTGAAAGAACCCAAGAGAATTTGGAATTATCACAAGTTGCAGAAGAATTTGAGGCTTTATTTGTTGCACAAATGCTTAAACAGGTTCACAAAAGCAAACTTGCCGAAGGTATATTTGATAGTTCATCACAGAAAACATATCAATCCCTTTTAGATCAAGAATGGAGTAGAACTCTCTCAACAAATGCTAGTTTTGGGATAGCAGAGGCCATTAAATTGCAATTTAAAGATTATATGTCCAAATCGGTGAACACACCAGATGTCTAGTCTATTCGATATAGGAAAGAGCGGATTACAGTCCTACCGCCAATCTTTAGCGGTAACAGGACAAAACATCGCTAATATAAATACCGATGGATATAAAAGGCGGGAAGCAGGATTAGAAGAAATCACTGCAAGTCAAGGCGGCATTACAGGAATTGCCAATCAATCAGGATTGGGCGTGAGAATTGATGCTATTAGAAGATCCTTTGATGCCTATTTAATTGATCGTAATCGTAGTGCCACAGCTTACTATGAGGCTGAAAGCTCCTTCCTCAATAAACTTAAAGAATTAGAAGACATGATGCTTCCCTCAGATTCTAATCTGGGAATAATAATGGGAAGATTCTTTAACTCCCTTCAGGAAGTAGCAGCAGCACCAGGTGATGTAGCTCCTCGAACCGTAGCCCTAGAAATTGGTGATTTAATGGCAGGTACATTTAGATCTACTGCCCAAGTTATCGAAGAGGTAAAGACCGGTATATTAAAACAAGCAGAAATCGATATTACTTCTATCAACACTCTTAGTACCGAACTAGCAAACATAAATAAAAAACTTCTAGCTGCTAGTGGTTCAAGTAATAATTCCCTATTAGATAACAGAGATGTAGTCATTGATGAAATCAGCAAACTTATTGAAGTTACAACTGAATTAGACACTCGTGGAACAGCTACAGTCCGGCTTGGAAAATCACAAAATGGGCCCATTTTAGTAGCTAATACCGTCAACAATCTTATGTCTGTTTCAGAAAATTTAGGATCTTTAGCCTTTTCTATATTTAGCGGAGGAAAAAATACCCCTACCTCTCAAATTGTTAATGGAAGTTTAAGAGGATTAAGTGACTCCTTTATAATGAGTCACACAACGCTAAATGACTTAAATGAAATGGCCTTTGTTTTCTCTAACACTCTCAATGCACAACACAAAGAAGGATTAGACTTAAAAGGTTCAAAAGGAATAGATCTATTCATGTCTAAAGGCTTTGAAATTAGTCAAGGAATGGCTAATTTAGGTACATTTTCGGCAGAATTAGATATTTTGGATATCCAAAAAGTAGTTCCTAAGAATATAACTTTAAGATTCAATGGCGAAGATGGAATATGGAATGCTTACAACGAATTCGGAGAAAATTTGGGATCCGGAACCACTAATATTCATTTTTCCGGAATGCGTATCAACTTGTCTGGAGCTCCTCGAAATGGGGATGAGCTCTTTATCTTACCATCAGCTGGTTTTGCAAAGAATCTCCAGTTTTCTTTAAAAAGTGGAGATCAAATAGCAGCAGCAGCAGCAAGTCTTGTTTTTGCTGATACCAAAAATAATTCAAATATAGAATTAATAACTGAAAAATTATCTCCAGCTACAACCAATCTCAATGCAATTGAAAATGTTCTATCAAACTCTATGAGCTCTGTTGGAGCCTCTAATTTTGTTAAGAATGGAGCCATTGCTTTTGTTCCGGCAAATAGCCCCGCAGTAGAAATTGTGAGTCTTACCCAACAATCTCAACTCACCTTTTCCATTCCAGATAAAGAACTTAAAAATGCCTCTACCCTAAAAGTGAGCATTGATGGAGGGGCCACTCATACATTTGATGTTTCTTTCGCTACAAACATGCCTGGAGAAGCAGGCTCATGGCAAGACAGTAAGGACATCTCTGAAAGACTCAACAGTGGAACTATTAAGAATGCATCAGGGCAAACTCTTCAAAGTCTAGGAATGCAATCTAGTGGCGGGAGTGGAAATCTAACCATTTCTTTGGCTTCAGGTTCTTTTAACAGTGATCAAAGTCTCCAAGTATTTAGCAGCTCAATTGGTGCCTCCCGCGCTAGCATTAAATCGAGGACAGCTGCATCAGATTTGCAGATATTTACTAAGGAAGGTCGACACCTAGCAGGATCTCCTCTTTCTACCGACGAGATCGCAGAGTTTATGACTGTGGGGAATGGTTTTAATAAAGGAGCATCTTATAGAGGTGATTATCTCAATTCTATGGATCAAACTGGTTATCGGGGAATGGAGATCGATCGAAGTAGCATTAATACAAATCAAACCATTTCTCTCGGCGGAGATGGAGCATCATCTCGTATAGTTGCTGGAACCACCTTTCTGCCTTTTAGCCCAACCAATGATTGGAACTTAAAGTTAAATGAATTAAAGGAATTGAAGATTCCCGCAGGATCTTCTGCAAAATATGGGGCAGAACTGATTACAAATAATTTGTCTCAAACTGGGATAACTGCATCTGCAGAAACTAGAGTTGAGTTATGGCATGAAGGCAGCGGTGGCACAGTTAAATTTCAACTTGGTTCTAAAAGCAATGATTATGCTGAAATAGAAGCCGTAGTGTCTTCCACGAGTCTATCGGCCCTAGCTGAAAAAATTAATCAATATACCCCTAAGACAGGAGTCACAGCTACTGTTTCCAGTAACAAAGGTAGATTAATTTTGGAGAGTACTGCAGGGGAGGACATAAAATTATTGAATTTCGATTTCGATAACAAGTCTGGGAAAACCGTATCAACCAGATTAACAGACCGTTTTTCAAAACCTATGGGTAACGTGGTATTATTAGGTGGAACCAATGGTGGAACCGCTGGTGTTGCTACATTTTCAATGTCAGGTTCCTTCACTAATAATCAGACAGCAATTTTTACACTTGAAGGTAGTACCTTTACGTACACAGCAAATGGTAACGAAACAGCCGCTCAAGCCAGAGACCGACTGTTAACAAATCCTGGAAGTGGGGAGTTTCAAGGCTCTGACGGAGAAATACTAAAGGTCATTTCAACCGGTGTTCTACAAGTTTCGAATAAAGACGGAAAGCATCTATTCAAGATTGAATCGGATGGTACAACCGCAGGATTAAAAGTAACTGAAAGCAATCCCGATGGTACTTTTGCAGTCGCTGGTTTGGCCGGAAACATCCCACCAAATGCTGTTACTTCCACAACAACATCAGTTACAGGAACAGCCTTAGATACTGCACGCTACTGTGGTGAACTTCTGTTAAGATCGAGTACATCTTTTACCGCTAATATTGCAGGTATTGCTACAAATAGCAGTGCTGACTCAAGACTTGGAGGCCTGGTAACCATTATACCGAACACTACCGGTGAAAAAAATTCTATGACATTTCATTCCATTGACGGAGTTGACACAAATAGCTCTGATCCTAATGGACTAGATGCAGTTGCTGCCGCTGGATCATTCTCACTATCTCTTCCAACAACAGGAACAGGTTCATCAATTTCTGCTACGATCAACACCAAAGATATTACTGTTCCCTCACCAGAGAATGTAGCTAAAGCCATCGTAAAAAATATACGAAACCAAGGTGCAGTATCCTCTTTATCCGGCGTATCTGCCATTGGTGGTGTTGCAGGAATTGCTAAGTTTTCCATGTCAGGTTCTTTTACAAATGACCAAACTGCTGTTTTTAATCTGGAAGGTGGTACATTCACCTATACAGCCAACGGCAATGAAACTGCTGCACAGGCAAGAGATAGATTATTAACAAATCCTGGAATTGGAGAATTTCAGGGATCCAATGGAGAAGCAATCAACCTAGATTCATCCGGAAAGCTGTTAATTTCTGATAAAACTGGAAATCCACTTTTTACAATAGAGTCTGATGGAACAACAACAGGCCTAAAAGTCACGGAAAAATCACCAGATGGAACTTTTACTGTATCGAATTTATCTGGGAATGTAGCCCCGAACGGATTAACAAATATCACCTCTTCAGTTGCCATGACCCTGCCTAACAATGGGGATTCAGTCTCAGTAACTTATGAAGGGAAAATCTATGCTATAATAGTATCGTATGAAAATCCAGAAACAAAAGCCAATCCAGAAATTGATGTTACTGGTGGAGAAGCTGGGAGAATTTCAGCATATTTTGATAAAGATGGCAGGTTGCAAGTAGCTGCAACGGGTGGCACTATATCTGGAGATCAAATTGAAATTAGTGATGCCACAAAAGTTGCCAACAATATTGATGCTGCCAAGAGATTTGGTCTAAGAACTAATACTACCTATCCAACCAGGACCTTAGTAGGATCCTCCATTACTTTGTCTAGTAATGGAGCAGATTATCCAAAAACTTTGAGTGCTACACTTAATGGTAGTCCAGTGACTATCACTTTGTCGTATGACGGTACTAATTACTCCTTAAGTTCTTCAAGTGGTTCTTTATCAACAACCTTTTCTGACACCGGATCTACAACAACTACAAAAACTGCTAATAAGATTATCTTAAAATCCTCTTCAAACACAGGGACTTTAACTTTACCAACAGATTCGAACACAGAATCTTTGGGCTTCAAAGTGCTTGATTATAAGCTAGAGCTTTCTGGTCAAAATCTGGACATAACTTCAAAAACAGATAAAGTAATTCAAATAACTGCTTCGGGATCTAGTTTAGCCGAAAATAGAATTAAAATCTCAAATCTCCCTAATGAAGATCTAATTGTTCTCCTTACAGGTTCAGGGGCTAGAAAATTGGCTGCTAACTATGATCTAGCCATACCAAATGCCATCCCAACTGAAGAAGATTTTACTGTCAAAGTCATGGATGATCTGAGTACTCTTATTGAAATATTTGATAGTAATACCGGGCATTCCATAGCTACCAGAATATTGGACGGTTCCCGTGCAACAGAAGTAGTTGGTCAAAAACTTCAATTAACAGGAAAAGCGACAAAAGATGATTCTTTTTTCATCTCTCCTAATTTAAATTCTGCCGGTGACGCTCGTAACCTGGATGCTATTCTAGCAAAACAAAATTCAGACGCTTATTCTGCAGGAAGTGGTAGCTTCCAGGAAATATTTGCCCAAATAGTTTCTAAAGTAGGTTCAAGCGTGAATTCAGCTAATTTGTCAAAAAATGCAGCAGACGCCCAAATGAATGCAACTACAGAAGCAGAGGCCCAATTCTCAGGTGTCAGCCTAGATACTGAAGCGGCTAATTTGCTAGAGCAACAACAGGCTTATCAAGCTTCGGCACGCATCTTGCAGACCGCTAGAGAACTTTTTGATACATTACTACAGTCAGTTTAAGGCCATAGATGCAAATAAGTCAGAAACTATTTAATCAGCAAGCTATCAACAACTTTGCAAAGTTAGATGCTGAAATACAGAAAATCCAAGAAAAGGTTTCGACTGGAAAGAATATTCTTTCTGCCTCTGATGATCCGGTTGCCGCTGTCAGTTTATCTGTAGCTAAAGAACAAAAAGAACTTTTACAAAGATATGCTGATAACGCTGATGCAGCTGATGCGAGATTATCGTTAGCTGATGTAAGTATTCAAGAGACAGTTAATACATTAAGACGTATTACTGAATTATCTATTCAAGCTGGAAGCGGCACAGTAAATGAAACCGCTATTTTAAAAGAAATTGATGCTCTAACCGAAGTTGTTGTGGAAATTGCTAATAATAGAGATGCACAAGGGCAAGCAGTATTTTCAGGTTTTAAAACAAATCTTGTTCCATTTCAGAAAGAATTAGATGGAAGTGTGAATTACGTAGGTGATAGAGGTCAACATACGGTTCAAATATCTGAAAGCATGAAAGTCAAAACATCTGTGGATGGTGGAACAGCCTTTATGGCAGTACGTACAGAATCTGGAGTTAAATCAGTTTTTGAAATCATTGAAAATAGTAGAAATGCCGTTAAAACAGCGAGTCAATTTAAAAGACAAGGTTCAGCTGCTGGTCATGCTGAAATTAACTTTGTTTTGCCTCCTGATCCACAGGAATGGACATTCACACTGACAGGCAGCAAGGGAGGTGTATCCATTACATCCTCAGTTGCTCAGGGAAAAGTTTCCAGCTTGGTAACAGAAATCAACAAAAACACAGAATTTACGGGTATTACAGCGACAGAAAACACCGAAACTGGTGCCATTGTCCTAAAAGAGAATTTCGCTGGTGAAATTATCATGAAGGATATCAAGATCAAAGGAAATGACTTTGGTACCGATGACGTAACATCTTATGCCAAATTTGATAGCTACGACGGCATGGGAGAACTGGTTGGGGCTACGAGACACATTACAGATACTGATCAATTAATTTCTTCTTCAGTGAATTTTCTCGAAAATGCTACCTCCCATCTTGGAGATCAATTGGCCGTCGTGGGAGCTCAAATGAATAAACTCGGCCAGCAAAAAGAGATATTGGCTGAGCGTCAAATTCTTGTAACTGAAAAAATTGGTGACTTAGGTGATGCTGATTTAGCAGAGCTTATTACTAGGCTTCAGATGCTGATTTTAAGTAAAGAAGCTTCTCAGGCCACTTTTTCTAAGATAGGAAAGCAAACTTTGTTTGATTTTATTAGGTAAATAGCATGTTTATAACTGAAATAGAACAATTTGGCATGGAAAGTGCAAATAACAGGGTAACGATAACCGGTCATTATGACCATAATATCCTTACGAATGTAAAGGTGATGATATGACGAATATATTGACGAATAGTGCCGCTTTAAAGTCTTTGTACCATTTACAAAGAAATGAAGGCACCGCCACAGAAGCCACAGAGCGATTAGCTTCGGGCAAAAGGCTTAATAAAGCTGGTGATGATGCTGCTGGTGCTGCTATCGTAAATAGAATGACATCCCAAATCAACGGTATGGAAGTAGCCATCCGAAATGCAGGAGACGCTATATCCATGGCTCAAACTGCAGAAGGGGCTCTCAATGAGGTTTCAGAAATACTTCAAAGAATGAGAGAACTCGGAGTCCAGGCAGCTAACGGTACATATAGTGGTGCGGACAGGGTTGCCCTTAATGAAGAAGTTGGCTCTCTCAAAAAAGAACTTATCCGTATTTCGGAAGCCACCCAGTTTAATACTTCTAAACTTCTTAATGGTACATTCCAGGATACAGAATTTGAAATTGGTTATGACGAAAGTCCACAGCATACTCACACTTTAAGTATTGAAAATGTTAAACCAACAGCTTTGGGAATTTGGTCATCGTCTAGTCAATTGGAAAAGACTGCAACTGCTGCTTCAAGTATTGATGCTGGTACAGTTACAACTTCAGCAACCCACGGATTTGAAGTCGGTGATATTGTTACTTATGAAGTTCCGTCAGGATCCACACCGATTTCAGGCTTGGTATCAGGACGTCAGTATAAAATTGTAGAACCCCTCGCATCAAATACCTTTGGATTAACGGATGTAGAGAATACACCTTCCAATGATCCGGACGATAATATTATTGCTTTTGATGGAGCTGCAACATTTACAGGTGCAGGAACTAAATTCCATTTAGCTAATATTGCTGGTTCTCCTTCAACAACAGCATCTAATACAACCACAGCCCTAAATTCTTTAACTAATAAAGATGAGACCCTTAAAGTCTACGGTTATGTAGGTGATGCGACCATCAGTTACGCAACTGGTGCGACCTCAAAAGAGATAGGAGAAGCTATTACCGCACAAAGTGGTACAACAGGTGTCACAGCATACGCTGAAACAAATGTAAGACTAACTGTCACCCCTGACTCCAACACTTCAGCTTCAACCATTATTACTTTTAAATTAACCGGGATGAACACCACTGCTAAGGTGGTAAGTTCTACCGTTAATTTTGGAACTATTAATGGAAACACGTTGTCTGATCTGACCGATTTACGGGATAAAATCAATGGTTTTACTGGTGATACAGGCATCCAAGCAAAATTATCTGCTGATAAGCAAACATTAGATCTCAGATCACCAGATGGCTACGACATAAAAATCGATGATTATGACATGCCCACTGTCTCCTCATCAGCCATTTTACCAGGAACAACAAATAATGTGGCTATAGACGCAGCTACCAGCGGAACTTTTACCGCTGCGTCAGCCCATGGCCTAGCTGTGGGCGATGCTATCCGGTGTATTACATCAGATGGAACTATTCGACTAGGCGGTGGAGCTTCTTCAGCTCAGTTAAACCCTGCAGACATTTATTATGTTGCTTCTGTTGCTGCAACAACAACATTTACGCTAGAGAATGCATCTGGAACTGCGGTTACCGTAACAACTGCCTCTGAAGCAGATAAGCTCTTTTTTGAAAAAGTAGAGAAAACCCTTAATGTTCAAACACTTGATCGTGATTTAAATGCAAAGGGAGGCCCAGTTGCCCTTCATGACGATACCTTAACAGGTACTGCCGAACTACCAAATACCGCTAGTTCATGCAGAGTGAGTGGTCAGCTTATTTATCAGTCACCAAACGTGTTTACAATTACAACACCGGAAACTTTGTCTACATCGTCTAAGGCCTTGCATAGAGATGCAGCTCCGGCAGCTTCCCTAACAAGAATTTCAGACGTCAATGTGAAAACAGTGATGGGTGCTCAAAGGCTGCTATCAGCAGTAGACGGTGCACTAAGAAGAGTTGATGCTGAACGTGGTGACTTGGGTGCGACCATGAATAGAATGGAACACACTATCGACAACCTATCTAATATTGTTGTCAATACCAAGATTTCACGTAGTAGAATGCGAGATGCCGATATGGCTGCAGAATCTATCGAGCTGACGAAAGGTAGAATTCTACAGCAAGCTGCAACTTCCATGTTGTCCCAGGCAAATAGATCAATGCAGTCAGTACTAGAATTACTACAGGGATAAAAAATAGTTTTTAATTAGAAAAAGGCCCTGCTATGCGGGGCCTTTTTTTATGTAAACATCCCACATATTATCCGAGCAACTTACGTCTATTCAATCTAATCCCTGTGTTAAAAAAACCGTGATCATTCACCCTGCCTTAGGTTTGAAAGCTATTTGCTCCCCTATACTTAAGGGCACAATCTTTTATACCTAGTATAAGAAAATAGCCTCATTTAAATCCTCTATCTTCTTTGATAGTTTCATGCTTTCTATTTATGAAAACCTCTAAACTTTCTCATCTAGGTTTTTATTTCTCCCTAGAGCAGCTTTTGCTCAATTACGACAATTAAAAAGCCTGCTAAGTTCATCTTGAATTGTAGCCTCCTTCCTTCCACAATTTACTTCGATTAGAAATGACTTATGATTTCGTCTTACTGAATTTTGCTTGGTAGCCACGAACCAATTCCTTGTATTCTTTAGGTTAATATTCTTAAATAAATCACACGAGCAGGGATCTTCATGTTGGGATAATCCACTTGTTTTCTTTTAACTAATACTAGATTTTCTCTGGAACTATTTTCCCCCGATTAAAAACAAAACATCAATACCTTAAGAAAAGGACTCAGTTTCAACTTTAATCGAATTTTTTGTATTAATGATAGGTTATCCTACTTAGATTAAATGCCTTATCAAGATCTCTCATTCATCTAAGAATTATTAACTGCAAGTGACCAAAGGTAACTTTCACATATAATTGATATGTATGTGTTCTAATCAAAACTGAATGACAAAAGAATATTTTAATTTCAATAGCTTACGAATTCTTGTAAATAAACTTTTCATTCAGTAACATACAAAAAAAGCCCCGAAATATTCGGGGCTTTTTTATTTAATTTATTCAAGTTAATTGTATGTTTTAGCCAAGATTTTGTAACAATGCTAAGACAGATTGCTTTGAAGCATTAGCTTGAGCTAGCATAGATGTTGCTGCTTGTTGCAAAATCTGTGTTCTTGTCAACTTTGTGGTTTCCATCGCAAAGTCAGTATCAAGAATATGGCTCTTGGATGATTCTGTATTAGTTATCATCGCAGTATTGTTATCAACAACATGAGATAATCTATTAGAAATAGCACCCAAGTCGGCTCGCTGACCATCAATTTTGGCTATCGCACCATCTAAAGTTGCAATGGCGTCAGTAGCATGTTCCCGAGTATTTAAAGTCAAGGCTGAAACCGAACTCAATTGAGCTGTACCACCACCATCGGCTGAACCTTCCACGTTATTAGCCTCAAAATATCCTGATTCATCTGATGCATGGTCACCGGAGATAGTAAAGGACTTAACGGATGTAAGTGTCATCACGCCTACTGCTATGGCAGTACCACTACCATTACCAACAATCATAGAATCTTC
>JAAZYV010000017.1 GCA_014239455.1 Paracoccaceae bacterium
CTTAGAAAGTACCTGTTCCAAATCTGGAATCTTTATTCTATTTTGTTCCATCGAATCTCGATTTCTAAGTGTCACAGTGTCATCTTCTAATGTCTTATGGTCAATTGTGATGGCGTAAGGCGCACCAACTTCGTCCAATCTTCTATATCGTCTTCCTATTGCACCGGAATGATCCAAAAACACATCAAATTTCCGCTTAATCTTCAGGTATGTTTCATCGGTTTTTTCTGCAAGCCCATCTTTTTTTACAAGTGATAAAACTCCAACGTGAATAGGAGACAGATATGGTTTAAGTGACAATACCATCCTATCATGTTATTTGTCTTCCCGTAAGCTATGTTCCAATATGGTGTACATACTACGATCTATACCCATAGAAAGTTCAAAAATATGGGGAAGTACCTTTTCATCACCATCCATAACTTCAAACTTCTCTTTACTCTTTTTTGCATGACTACCCAAGTCATAGTCTGATCTATAGTTACAAGCAACAAGCTCAAGCCATCCAGTAGTTGTTTCAACCTCGAAATCATAAGCCACTTCTGCATAGAACGCCTTTTCCTTCTCTCCTAATTTCCGGAATCGGCTTTTTTTCATGTCTATTCCAGTCTTTTCATAAAATTCAGCCAAAATTCCCAAGTAATAGGCAACAAACTTGTTAGGAATTATTTGTAAATCTACTGCCTCTTTACACGTTAAAGCCTTAACCTCATCATTAACTTGAATTCGGATTTCTGTATCTTGGATCTCTGAAAATTTGTCCAAATCATTTAGTTTTGCAGGATTACAAAATACCTCAATCTCTGCCTGATAAAATTCCCTTAACCTTAGCAGACTTTGTCTAGGGGCAATCTCGTTTCTAAAACTCTTACCTGTTTGTGCAATTCCTAATGGAAGTTTTCCTCTCATAGTCTTGAAAAGTCTTGGAAAGTCAACGAAGATCGATTGACATGTCTCAGGTCTTAGGTAAGCTGGCTCGCCTTCTGGGCCTATTCCCACCTGAAACATCATATTGAATTTTTTAGTATTTTCAAAATTACTATTACATTTTGGGCACTTGATATTTTTTTCAGTAATAACTTTGTCAAACTCCTCAAGGTCAGCACTTTCAGGGATTTCAATTTTAGCTAATTCAGATATTATCCTATCGGCTCTATGAGTTGATTTACACTTTGTACATCTTACTATAGGATCAGCAAAACTTGTGAGATGACCTGATGCCTCGAAGACAGAGCTGGACATTATTTGAGAACCGTCAATCTCTATCATTTTATCACGTCTGAGCAGTTCTCTTCTCCAAAGTTCTAGGAACTTGTTCTTTAAACTTACACCAGTAGGTCCATATTCCCAAAAACCTGCCTGTGCATCAGAATAAATCTCGCAGCTGGGGAAATAAAACCCACGCTCTAAGGCGAGCTTCATAACATCATCGTACTTCATAACAGCAAGTTAATCCAGTAGAATAAATTCTTAGTCTTAGGCAAGATCTTTTGCCTTTCTAATATTCTCAAAATCAGTTCGTCTTTCATCAATTGGTGTCTCTAAGATGATAGGAATTTTATTTTTGTTTGCTAGTTTGACTACTTGGCTCAAGCCAGC
>JAAZYV010000010.1 GCA_014239455.1 Paracoccaceae bacterium
GTTGCTGGATTTGGGGTGGATTCGGTTTGAATAAACATGATGGATCTCCTATCCAGAATGAGAATGCATTAGTTTTGTTATCAAATCAACCAAAACTTAGAATCTTTCTAAACTAAACCATAAATTAAGAAACGGATATGATTGATTCTTTTGTCAAAGAACCTGGAACAATTGTTACAGGTACTGGTAAAGTACCGCCTTGTCGAGCTACTAGTTGCGTGACTAGGGGGCCTGGGCCTTCACTCGAAATTCCCGCACCCAATACAATTATTCCTACCTCTGGATCTTTTTGTACCTGTGCTAATACTTCAGTAACTTTGTCTCCTTCTCTTATAACCAATTCTGGAGTGATACCCTCTTCTTTTTCCAGGATCTTGGAGAAAATCTTGAAATGTTCTTTGATACGTTCTTTGGCTTCAAATTTCATCTGCTCAGCTACCCCAAGCCAATGTTGGAATTCTTCAGGAGCTATAATACCCAATATCTCTACCTGCCCACCAGTCTTTGAAGCACGTATAGCCGCAAATCTAAGTGCATTAACAAATTCAGGACTATCGTCCATAACAACCAAAAATTTTCGCATTGGAGAGGGAACCCTTATATGATTGAAATTAAATTCAACGAATAGCTTTTTATGTACTACACAACCTTAGTTTACTTCATAACCGATGTATTAACAATAATGGGGGACCTAATATGCTATGATGCATACCTATCACTCCAAATTTTTGGTCAAACCTAGAATTTCGTAGGTAGATCTAATTATTGGATCAGAAATTTTCCTAGCGCTGGTGGCTCCATCATTCAATATTTTGTCGATTTCTTCCGGTTGCTCTAGTAGTTCCTTTATCTTTTTCGAAATAGGCTCTAATTCGCTAACAAGTAATTCAACAAGTCTAGGCTTGAAGTAACTAAAAGGCTTACCACTAAAATCTCTCAAAACATCTTCTGGTGAACAATTTACTAGAGACGCATAAATGTTAACAAGGTTATAGGCTTCTGGTCTTTTTTCTAGGAATGAAACCTCTTCAGGTATGGGTTCCTGATCTGTTCTTGCTTTACGGATCTTGAGAGCTATCAGATCATTGTCATCTTGTACATTAATTCGACTCATGTCTGAGGAATCTGATTTAGACATTTTTTTTGATCCATCTCTTAAATTCATAATTCTGGGTGCAGTTTCTTCAATAATAGGTTCAGGGATCGGAAAAAAATTGAGAACTTGGAAGTCGTTATTAAATTTCATAGCTATATCTCTGGTCAATTCTAGGTGCTGCTTCTGATCCTCACCCACTGGGACGTGGGTGGCATGATAAGCTAGAATATCAGCAGCCATAAGAGCAGGATAAGCAAAAAGACCTACAGATGCATTTTCTTTATTTTTTCCTGCTTTATCCTTAAATTGGGTCATTCTATTTAACCAACCCATTCTAGCAATGCAATTAAAAATCCAAGCGAGTTCGGCGTGACCGCTAACTTGGCTTTGACTAAAAAGAATTGATTTATTTGAGTCTAGGCCACAAGCAACAAATGTTGCGGCTAGTTCTCTAATAGAACTGCGCAAGACCTTTGGGTCTTGCCAAACAGTAATCGCATGAAGATCTACGATGCAAAATAGCGCCTCATTTCCCCCTGACTGAAGTTTGACAAAGTTTTTCACGGCCCCCAAATAATTACCTAAATGAATATTTCCAGTGGGTTGCACCCCAGAAAAAATTCTCTTTTTGTGTTTTTGACCAATCATCAGTTAACTACTTTCTTAAATTGCTCAGCTTGTGCGTTTCAATACAGGGAAATTTTATCTAGGACAATAATATTGTTTTGCAATCAACTACCTGTCTTCTTTGTTATTCCTAAAAACCATAGGGCGCAAAAGTAGGTAGATGAACTAAAGAAAATCAACAAAAAGAGATAAAGTGCCCTGAGATGACTGGTTGTTAACAAATCAAAATATTCAAATGATACTAATATTAAAATTAAAGATAGTATAGCTGTAGCTACCAAGATCTTGATGAATGGGTTGAGTAAGGCCAAGCTCATCCTAAATCCTAAATAGCTAGATTTCTTGTACAAAAGTATAGCCATTATCCAACTGGATACAGTTGTACTTATAACTGGAGCCAGGTAGCCGAAGAATTTGATAAGAGAAAAGGCTATTAACACATTGGTTAACATGGCAATCACTGCTATTTTGAATGGGGTAGTGGTGTCACCATTTGAAAAGAAAATAGGTGTGAAGATTTTGTGAAGTACATAAGCTGGGAGACCAAAACCATAAATTGCTAAGGCTCTTGCTGTAAATTGGCTGTCAATATTTGAAAATGCCCCCCTTTCAAATAAAACTGAGATTAGAGGTAAAGGGATTATCAAGAGTGCAGCAGTCGCCGGTACTGTTAATATAGCTGCGATTTTTAGACATTCCTGAACAGCTTCATTCATCTTGTTTGGGTTATTTAATACAGTTTTTTCTGAGAGCCTTGGAAGCAAGACACTACCTAGTGCAATGCCAATCACCCCTAATGGAAGCTGGTATAATCTATCTGCATAGTTTAGCCATGCGATTGCACCATCAAAATAGGAGGCTATTTGTCTACCTATGAGCAAGTTAATATGTATTATGCCACCAGATAGAACGGCAGGAAATGCAATTATGGTAAGTCGTTTTAACTTCTGGTCAAACTTTGGCCATACAATTTTTGGAGAATACCCTAATTTACTAGCAGATTGGATGAGAATCAGTAACTGTATTAAGCCAGATAATGGGATAGAAATACAAATCAACAATCCCATATCAAAGTCTAATCCATAAGAGAACAACATAGCAAAAATTAAAAATATGTTTAGGATTATAGGAGCAGCAGAAGTGGCGCTAAATTTACCATATGAGTTTAGGATACCTCCGAAAAGTGATGACAGGGACACCATGAAGATATATGGAAATGTGATGCGGCCGTAATAAACTGCAAGATCAAACCTGTCATCAGATCCAAACCCTCCTGCCATTGCCAAAACCAGAAATGGCATAAGGATTATTGCAATAGAACAAAATGTCATTAAAGTTAAAATCAATATTGAAAGCGTATTAAGGGTGAACTTTAGAGCTTCATCCTTGTCGTGCATTTGCTTCTTGAAAAGCGGGATGAAGGCAGCATTAAAGGCTCCCTCAGCAAAGAATCTACGAAAAATATTTGGTAATGAGAAGGCTATTATAAAGGCTTCACCTACCGGACCGGATCCCAAAAATGCAGCCAACATGACATCTCTAACAAATCCGAATATTCGACTTACAAATGTCCAAATACCCACTGTGAAGAAGTTCTTAATAATCGTTGATCTAAACTTCATTCTTTTCTCACAAATCTTCCTACTGGGCCCCTATTAGGGTTCCAGCTTCAACGGCGTCTTTAAGTTTCTCAGCAAGTTTTATTCGTTTATTTTCTGAATATAATTTTAATCCAAAGAGATCTTTAACATAAAAGGTATCAACAGCTTGCTCTCCATAGGTAGCAATGATTGCAGAAGCAATAGTGATATAATTATTAGTCAAAGTTCTAGCCAAATCATGCAAAAGGCCAAGGCGATCTCTAGTATCAATCTCAATAATGGTGTAAATTTCAGAGCCTTCATTATCGAAAGTAATATTTGTGGGAACTTTAAAGTCTTTTTCCTTTTTTCTAATCTTGCCTCTTTCCTTTAAAGCATCCTGTGGAATTATTTCACCTTTTAACGCATTTCTAATGGTTTGATTGAGGTGATTAAGACGGCTTTCTTCGAATGGTGTTGAACTTTTGCTTTGTAGCCAAAAAACTGCAGTAGCATATCCATCCGCAGTTGTATACGTTCTGGCATCTATCACATTGGCGCCAGCCAAGGCTATAGCACCGGCTAGTCGTGAAAAAAGACCAGGATGGTCTTCCATGAGAAAGCAGGCCCGGGTAGCATCCCTACTCGCATCTTTTTCTATTTTAGAGATTATTTCTTCAGTTCTCTTTGTCCTACCTAATGTAGCAAAGACTGATTGGGTTTCACAATTTAGGCCAAGATAGAAGCCTGTATAATGGCGATTGATCTCTTCAAGAATTTTATCTTCTGGCCATTCTATTAAGGCCTTTCTTAAAGCATATTTTGCATGATTTACTTGTTCGGGGCGAGATATGGCTTCAAAATTTTCCTTTAGGACATTGATTGTTTTTGCAAATAGCGTGCGCAGCATCACTGCTTTCCAATTGTTCCAAACATCCGGTCCAACGCCTCTAATGTCACAAACAGTAAGTACTGTTAGTAACCTTAACCTGTTAGCGGATTTTACTGTGCTTGCAAAGTCTCTTATGGTCTTAGGATCAGAAAGGTCTCTTTTCTGAGCTATGTCAGACATGAGCAAGTGATTTCTTATTAACCAGCTTGTCAATTTACGCTCTTCTTTATCAAAGTCTAAACGTGAGGTGACTAGTTTGGCTATTTGTGATCCGGCCAAGCTGTGATCTTCAGGCAATCCTTTACCAATGTCATGCAATAGTAAAGCAAGGTACAAAACCTTTCTATTAACACCATCTGCTAAGATTTTTGAGGCTAGAGGTAAATCCTCTTTCAATGATCCCTGTTCTATTTGAGCTAGTGTTTTCACGCATTGAATGGTGTGTTCGTCTACCGTATATTTGTGATACATATTAAACTGCATCATCCCTACGATTCTTTCAAACTCCGGAATAAACTTTCCAAGAAAGCCTACCTCATTCATTCTCCTGAGAGCTCTTTCAGGATCACCATAATTCAAAAGCAGGTCTAGAAAAATTGCAGTTGCTTCCTTACTTTTTATAAAATTTTCATCAACTAGATCTATGTTTCTGGCGACCAAATGGAGGGCGTTGGGATGAATTAACCGACTGCTTTTGAGTCCATTTTGAAATAGTTTAATGAGGTTAATAGGGTCTTTGACAAATGTTTCTAAATTTTAAATATTCAATCTACCATGGGTTAGGGAGAAACCTTTTTCTATATTAGTATCAGCGCTCTCAAACTTTTTTTTGATTTTTTTTAGAATATTTGGTGTTTCTTTTACATGTTGGGATTCCATTCTTGCTAGCAAAATACGGGTCAGTTCTCCCACATTCTTGGCATGTAGAAAATAGTTTTGCATGAATTTCTCCACACCTAAGAGTCCATCAGTATTCTTAAATCCTAATGACTTTGCTATGGGGACTTGGACATCAAAACTTAGGTTTTCATTGGCTCGATCTGACAAAAGATGGAGGGCACATCTGACAGTCCACAAGAAATTTTCAGCTTTGGAGAAGAGACTTAAATCATTGGCAGAGAATATATTAAAACCGATAAGGTCTTCCTTGCGTTCGATTTTATATACATATTTTGATATCCAGTATAGGTTCTGTAAATCTCTAAGGCCTCCCTTTCCCTCTTTAACATTTGGTTCTAAAAGATATCTTTCAGATCCTTGTTTTTTGTGCCTGAGGTCTCTTTCTTTCAATTTTTCTGAGATGAATTCGGAGGCTGTGTTCTTGAAGACTTCTGACCACAATCTTTTATTAAGCTCTTGTGCCAGTGTAGATTCTCCAAAAATAAAACGATTTTCTAGTAGAGTAGTTCTTATGGTAATGTCACTTTTGGCTAATCTAATGCTTTCTTCCACATTCCTAACAGAATACCCTACCTTTAGGCCTAGATCCCACAAAAGATACAACATGCTTTCGATAACATTTTCTCCCCAGGCCGTTTGTTTATAAGGGGTAAGAAATAGTAAATCCATGTCTGAATAGGGTGCCATCTCGGCTCTACCATAGCCACCAACTGCTATAACAGAAATGCTTTCACCTTTTGTTGGACTGACTAATGGAAACATTTTTTCCAAAACTAATTTGGCTATGGATCTAAGAATTCGATCATTGACAAGAGTGTATGCGGATAGTGATGAAGGTGCTAAATGAGGGTGTTTTCTCAACTTTTCAGCCACTAATTCGGTGGCCTGCTGTTTTACATCTTTTAGTTCAGACAGAGCTATTGCGCGAAATTCTCTACTATTTTTTTTGGTATCTTCTTTATTAATTTTCTTTACTAGATCTTTTTCATTTAGAATCTTTTCTAAACCTATAAAAGGTTTACTAAGTATTATTGGTTTCAATGCATAGGACACGGAAATAAGACCTCTAAGGGAATTTATTTGGAGATAATTTTAGGACATTTGGTTGGTTACGTTCAATCGTGGCTATGGCTAGCTCTTTGTCTGTAGTTCGATCCGATTTGAATCGAAAAATGCCATCGATTCCTATAAAGCCATTAGAATTTACTATTTCATTTGTGTTAAATGGATAATAACTTTGTTCAATATCCCTTTTCCTTATTAGAGCACCCACGGCAGCAATGGCATCATAGGCTAGGCTGGAAGTCAAATGTGGTCTATACCCAAATTTTTTAACGAATCTTTTTTCATATATTGCTCTGAAACGGTTATCAGGTATGGCAACCCAAGAGCCTTGCAAAGATGACTCTGACAGAATTGATGAGGACAAGTCCCATCGTGACAAACCAATTATCTGAATCTTCCCCTTTTCGCTAGAGTTCGTCATATCTTGCAATTCAGCTGCTAAAAGTGAAATTTTTCTGTTTGGATCGTCAGTAAATATTATAGCATCTGTATTTGTGGCGATTGCCTTTTTTCTTGCTTCTTTGGCTATTTCTGACAAGTTTTCTAATTCCTGTGAATAATAAATGGAGAAAGTCTCTATCCCACCATTTTTGAATATTTTATCTCGGATCAAATTTTCCAATTCACTATATTTGTCATCAATAGATGAAATGATCCCAAACCTATATTTTTCTTGCTCAAGGGAATATTTAATAAGCTTTTCAGCTCTGTTAACAGAAGTATCCCCAATGACAAAAATATTATCTCCAGCCAATGTTAAGTCATTAGAAAAACTTATTACTTTTATTCCCTTTGATTTGGAAATGGTAGAAATTGCTTTAGTTGTTTCAGGAAGAAATGGACCTGTAATTATATCTGCACCATCATTTATCGCAGAATGAACCGAATCAATACTAATAGCTTCCCGACCTTCTGTATCATAAATCCTTAATTGAATATTCAGATTACCTAGATCTTGTTTTGCTAACAAAGTAGCATCTCTCAGACTTTTACCAATATAGGAAAGTTTTTTTTCTTTTGCTCCAAAGGGCGCCAATACAGCTATTTGTATAGTTTCATCAGGCTTAATAGCATTATTGGTGATGGATCCCAAATTTGTTGAGCAAGCGTTGAGAAGAATAATGATAAGTGAAATTCTCAGAACGCAACATATGAATCTAGTAGGATAATTTTTCATCTCAGATATCATGCCAGCACTCATAATTTTTTCCTAATTAGTATTTCATTATTTAAATCTATGATACAATGTGAACCTTATGAATAATACAATTCACATCAAGAATACTGTTTAGAATTTTGAAAAAGGATTTGCAAATAAAGTTCCCACAACTTGAACCTGCTTTGTACTTGGTTTCAACACCTATTGGGACAGCCGCTGATTTTTCATACAGAGGTGTCAATGTGCTAACTAATGCAGACATTTTGTTGGCTGAAGATACTCGATTCTTAAAGAAATTGTTAAGAATTTTTGACATAGATTTGAATAAAAGGCCTGTTCGAATATACAATGATAATAGTGACTCTCTTGTTCGTTCAAAGTGCTTGGTTGATTTAAAAAATCAAAAATCCATTGCTTACTGTTGTGATGCCGGAACACCTTTAATTTCCGATCCTGGTTACAAACTAGTTAAAGCGGTTATTGATAGCGGTTATGAAGTAAGATCTATTCCTGGTGCGTCTTCTGTTTTAGTTGCTTTGTGTCAATCAGGCTTGCCATCAGATCGCTTTTGTTTTGG
Organism: Paracoccaceae bacterium; assembly: GCA_014239455.1. Lineage (GTDB taxonomy): Bacteria > Pseudomonadota > Alphaproteobacteria > Rhodobacterales > Rhodobacteraceae > CACIIZ01. The sequence goes on from JAAZYV010000010.1 coordinate 7,897, forward strand.
CGGATTCCCACCCTCACGTAGGATTCAGAGGCAAGAATTTTTTAGAATATTTTCACAAATACCAGCTACGCTAATTTTCTTTGAAAGTCCGAGGAGGTTAGTAGCAACACTAGAAGATTTGCAAGAAATTTTTGGTGAAGATCATTTTGTTGTTATCTGCCGAGAGTTGACTAAGCAATATGAAGACAATAAACGTGGAACAATAATAAAGTTAATTTCTGAAATTAAGAGGAACAGAAATTTACGAGGTGAATTTACACTTTTGGTTGATAGAAAAAAATCTGTTGGACCTGGCACGAATCAGATTGTATCAGATCTTACCTCTGAACTTCAGAGATCCAGTTTAAGGGATGCAGTAGTGGCAGTTGCAGAGAAATACTCTTTATCAAAAAAAGAAACCTATAAGTTGGGATTGAAAATTTTAAAAAAGTAGCATGATAGATTTGATCAAATTGAAGTATTTGAAGAAGAAAATACTATGGTTTTAAGGGTAGGTTTTCAGATGGATCCCATCCAATGTGTGGATCCCAGTACAGACACAACGTTTCGTCTTGCGGAAGAAGCTCAAGAAAGAGGGCACCTATTATTTTACTATCTTCCCAATGCATTAATTTTTTCTGAAGGCAGAGTTTTTGCTAAAGGTCACGATATTAAGGTTGGTAGGAAAAATAATCCTGTTAGCACGTTTTATGATGAAAAGATTATTGATTTGGGGAAGGACTTAGATGTGTTATGGTTGCGGCAGGACCCTCCATTCGATATGAACTATTTGACTACAACTTACCTTTTGGATTTTGTGAGTAAGGAAACCTTGGTCATAAATAAACCCTTCTGGGTGAGAAATTTTCCTGAGAAGCTTCTTGTTCTAAATTATCCTGAACTTATGCCGGCTACAGTAATTTGCAGTAGCATCGATGCAATTCAGAGATTTAGAAATAAATTTGGAGACATAATTTTAAAGCCTCTATATGGCAATGGTGGGATCGGAGTTTTCAAGCTGAACTATGAAGACCAAAACCTTGCGGCACTTTTTGAATTATTCCAAAAAGTTTCTCCAGAGCCCTTAATAGCGCAGGAATTTTTACCTGAGGTTTGTGAGGGAGATAAGCGAATCATCCTTTTGAATGGGGAAATTTTAGGCGGAATCAACAGAATACCTAAGAGTGGGGAAATAAGATCAAATCTGCATGTCGGGGGACGAGCTGTCAAAACTAAGCTTTCGAGTGAAGAAATTTTGATATGTGAAAAATTGAGTCAGACTTTGAAAGATCATGGGCAAATATTCGTTGGGATTGACGTAATCGGTAATAAATTGACTGAAATAAATGTTACCTCACCAACTGGATTACAGGAATTGGAAAAATTTGAGAAAACAAATCTAGCATCTAAGGTTTGGGAATTTATAGAATCAAAATTAATTGAATAAGATAATAACAGACAATCAAAGTGGATAAAATAAGGCATTCAAGAGAATTAGTACTACCAATAGTAGCAATGGCTTTGGTTGTGCTCATCTCTAACATTCTAGTACAATTCTTACTAGGAAGTTGGTTAACTTGGGGTGCTTTAACCTATCCCTTTGCATTCTTAATTACAGATTTGACTAATAGATTTTATGGGAAGAATGCAGCGGCAAAGGTAGTTTTGTGCGGATTTGTTATAGGAGTTTTTTGTTCATTCATGGGAACACAAATAATTGGAGAGTTTGGTCCTTTAGTCACTTTTAGGATTGCCATTGGTTCTGCCATAGGGTTTCTAGTAGCGCAGTTATTGGATATCTCAATTTTTAATGCACTAAGAAACAAAAAGTGGTGGAAGGCGCCCTTAATTTCTTCTTTTTTGGGATCTGCAATAGATACCACTATTTTCTTCTTCATTGCTTTTTCAGCAAGTTTAGCTTTTCTCGAACCATCCAATGACATCTCATGGGCCTTACAAAAAATTCCTATTTTAGGCTTGTTTGGTTTAGCCCCTTTATGGATTTCTCTAGCTCTGGCCGATTTTTTGTTAAAAATGGCCTTAATAATTTTTTCTCTTGTACCTTTTCGGATTCTTATAATTTCCAAATACTTGAGGGCCAATAGTTAATAAGCTGTTTCAATGTTTTTCTCTTAGGAGACGACCTTGCTGTTTTTCCCAATCTCGTTTCTTCTCAGTTTGTCTTTTATCAACAAGCTTTTTACCCTTACCTACTCCCAATAGGACTTTTGCTATACCTGCCTCGTTAAAATAAAGCTTTAGTGGAATAAGAGTCATACCCAATCTCCCTTTATTCTTGATCAGTTTCAGAAGCTCCCTTTTTTTTACTAGTAGTTTTCTCCGTCTTCTCTCATCATGAGTAAACGTTTTAGCATTTTTATAGTTAGGTATATAACAATTGATTAACCAAAGCTGGTTTTCTTCAATAGATGCATAACTTTCTACGACGCTTGTTTTTCCCGCCCGCATACTTTTAACCTCTGAACCTTCAAGGGCAATACCACATTCAAGTTCTTCTTCTATGAAGTAATTGTAACGGGCTTTTCTATTCTCAGCTATTAACTTGAGATTACGTTCTAAGGTGTTTTTTTTGTTCATCAAATCAGCTGATTAGATTAGCATATGTTAGAGCTTTATCCATTATGCTGCGAGTTCCTTGACTTATAGGTACTAAAGGTGCGCGAACTTCATTTTCGCATTTTTTTAATTTGCTTAAGGCATATTTTATTGGACATGGACTAGGTTCCAAAAACGTTGCTCTATGAAGAGGCAATAGTTTGTCTTGCAAGCTGAGAGCTTTATTGTAGTCGCCCTTTAGCATAGCATTTTGAAAGTCTGCAGAAAGTCTGGGTGCTACGTTAGCAATAACAGAAATGCATCCTGTTCCACCATGCGCGTTAAATCCCAAAGCCGAAGCATCTTCCCCTGAAACTTGAATAAATTCATTACCACAGCTTTGTCTTGTATCTGAGACCCTAGTTACATCTCCAGTGGCGTCTTTAACTCCAATGATATTTTTTAGTTTAGATAACTTTGCCATGGTCGACACTTCA
>JAAZYV010000007.1 GCA_014239455.1 Paracoccaceae bacterium
CCATTTAAATTTGCTAATGCTCTCTTGTCAAATGATGAAAATATAGAAAATTCTCAATTTTATTCGGCTTTAAACAATGGTGAAGAAACTCAATTAAATCTCCCAAAATCTGTCCCCGTATATCTAATTTATCGTACTGTTATTATTGACGATTTTGGATCAATTAATTATCGTCCAGATATCTATGGCCGCGATGCCTTGTTATATATGTCATTAATTTCTTCTGGTCTTAATATCGATGTTTGAAATTGTTGTCTGAAAAAACACAAAATGTGAGGTAAATATGATTTCTTTAGCTAAGATAGCTGAAGCATTAGATTGCAAATTTCATGGTAATGGCGATCTCATATGCTCATCCCCATCTGAACCAGAAACTGCAAAAGCCGATCAATTAGCTCTCGCAATTGACAATAAATATATGGAGCAACTTTTTAACACCAAAGCAAAGGTTGCTATTATTGGTAAGAATATAGACTGGCATTCCAGGGGACTTGAAGGAGTAATCATAGCTGAAAATTCAAAACTTGTTCTGGCAAGAATTAATGACCTATTCAACAATCTTGAGAAGAAAAATCGAGTTATTAACACTGATTCCATTATTTCAGACGATGCTTTAATAGGATTAAATCCTTCTATCGGTTCCTATGTCACCATTGCTGAAAACGTAAAAATTGGGGACAATGCAACTATTGAAAATAGTGTCTCCATAGGATCAAATGTAACGATCGGAAACAATTGTTTTATAAGATCTGGAAGCATAATCGAGAAAAATGTTTGGATAGGGAATAGTTTTATCTGCCATCAAAATGTCGTACTGGGATCAGATGGCTTCTCATTCGCACCCCATGGCGGAGAAAGTATCTTTGACCGTCTTAATAAAAATCACAAAAAAAATTTAATTAACAAAGGGTTCCAAAGGGTGGCTTCGGTCGGTGGTGTTCTAATAGGAAATGACGTAGAGATTGGGGCAAATACATGTGTCGATAAAGGAACCCTCAAAAATACAGTAATAGGCTCTGGATCCAAACTTGATAACTTGGTTCACATCGCTCATAACGTAATTGTAGGCAAAAATTGCTTGATCTGTGGACAAGTAGGAATAGCTGGAAGCACCATAGTAGGTGACGATGTTATCATGGGAGGGCAGGTTGGAGTAGCCGACAATTTAGTTATAGGACACAGTAGCATCTTAGCTGGAAAAACCGGGGTGTCAGTTAACGTTTCACCCAATAAGTTTATGATGGGAAATCCCGCCATGGAAATGGCTAAAAATGTGCAATCCTATAAGGCATTACGGCGTCTTCCTAGGTTGCAAAAAAAAGTAACCAATCTGACCGAATTAGTTAACAAAATCTTATTACAATTGAGAAGTAAATGAACTAGCAAATACTATGGGACTAGGTTAATAAAACTCATGGCAAGAAATGTAAAAGAAATGATCATAAAGATTCTGGCAGAGCAGGCGCTTCTTACTCCTAAAGATGTTTCTGAGAATTCAAGCCTAGAGTCTATGGGGATTGACTCGTTAGGACTTGTAGAAATTATCTTTTCCATAGAGGAGGCTTTTAATATCACAATTCCATTCAATGCTAATGACCCTAACAATACTTCCTTCGATATTAGTAGCGTCGAATCTATCGTAAAAGCAGTCGAGCATATAATTGATGAATCAGCTAAAAGAAATAACGCATGAACCGCGTCGTCATCACGGGGCTTGGGGCAATAAGCTCTCTCGGACTAAACATTGAAGAAATTTTTGACTCTTTGAAAGAAGGTCGATGCGGTATAGGGCCACTAAAATTTCTTAATTCTGAAAGACTTTCTGTTCAGATAGGTGGGCAAATACATAACTACAAACCAGAGAAATACTTTTCCAAACAAGAAACTGCCCTATATGACAAGTTTACTCAATTTGCTTTAATTGCCGCTCAACAGGCAATTTCTTCTTGCGGGATCGAAATAACTGAAAAGAATACTAGCGATGTGGGTGTAATCCTTGGGACTGCAGGTGGTGGTCTTCAAACACAAGATGAAAATTATCGCGAAGTTTATGAATCAGGTAAAAATCGAGTCCATCCTTTGATCGTACCCAAATTGATGAATAATGCCGCTGCTAGTCATGTATCTATTAAATATAACGCCCAAGGCCCATGCTTCACCATCGCTTCAGCTTGTTCTTCCTCAAATCATGCCATGGGCCAAGCACTGAACTTAATTAGAAAAGGTGATATAAAAACTGCCATAACCGGTGGTTCAGAGAGCATGTTATGTTTTGGTGGAATAAAAGCATGGGAAGGTCTCAGAATTATGTCCAAAGAATCTTGCCGCCCATTTTGTGCCACTAGAGATGGCATGGTACAAGGGGAAGGAGCCGCAATTTTTATTTTTGAAGAATACGAGCATGCAAAGAGTCGTGGTGCTACTATTTTTGCAGAAGTAATAGGTTTTTCTATGTCTTCCGATGCAATGGATATCGTTAACCCTAGCAAGGAAGGTGCAGCACGCGCCATAGCAGGTGCTTTAACTGATGCTAAGTTAAACCCTGAAGATATAGACTATATAAATGCACATGGCACCGGCACCATCGCTAATGATAAAACAGAATGTGCTGCCATACGACATGCTTTTAAAGCTCATGCTAAAAACGTCATGATATCTTCAACAAAATCCATGCACGGTCATTTGATTGGAGGTACGGGCGCTTTAGAGTTAGTATCTTGCATACTTGCTATAAATGAAAGTATTATTCCACCAACAATCAACTATAAACAAAGAGATCCAGATTGTGATCTAGATGTAGTTCCTAATATTGCTCGAGATCATTCAGTTGACTTAACTCTATCAAATTCTTTTGCTTTTGGTGGACTAAATGCGGTGTTAGCACTTAAAAAGTTAACTTGAACCCTTTGGCTTTAATTCTTCATAGATCCGAACAAACTGATCTAGATCTAAATCGACAATATATATTGAATTTGGCTCCCTTATGTCAATGATTTGTATAGTAAGATTAGCTCCCTGTTTCAGCAAGTCTATACCTTTATCAGTCATTCCAAATTGAGAAGTGCATCCTAGTTGATCACAATATAAAAACTGTTCTGTAAACGGTTCATTAGAATCGACTGCAAAAGATAACCCACCAAGTAGAAGTGGAACACTTGATTCAAAAGGTATAAAAAAGGTAATTAATGAATCTGCAGGATTTTCAGCAGTATTTATGAGCCGTTCTAAGATAAATCTTGCTGCTTTCCTTCCTTGAACATCTAGAGCAAATTGGACGGCAACGCAGTGATCAACATCTTTCTTACAAACCTGCAACCAATTACCAAACTCTTTTCTAATTTCTTCATTTGAATTTGTGGATAAGTCTTGCAGTTGTTCCTGGGCGGTGGCCAAAGGAAGGTTAAGAATTAATGAATTTATCAGAAGAAAAAAAAAGATCCCAAACCTATGCCAGATATTATTCATATTAATATCACCTCAATTAATCTAATGGTTAGCTGTATATATAAACTTTTCAGTCAAGTTGGACTAGTTTTATCTTAACAATTTTATTTTTCTCTTTTTCTAATATTTCGAATCTGAAACCATAGAAATTGAATACTTGCCCCACTACAGGTATTAATTGTGCTTCATGTATTACTAAACCAGCGATGGTATTTGCTTCATTATCAGGAAGGGACCAATCATAAGCTCTATTTAAATCTCGTATACTCATTCCACCATCAACAATGACATTTCCATCTGAGGTTCCAACCATTTGGTCTATATCCACATCATGTTCATCTGTAATCTCGCCAATGATCTCCTCAATTATGTCTTCTAATGTTATTAGGCCACGCAAATCACCGTATTCATCAACCACAAGAGCAAAATGAGCTTTTCGTTTTAGAAATTGCCTCATTTGAAGATCTAGCGTGGTGGTTTCTGGAATGAAATAAGGTTTCATAGCCACTTTCATTATGTCAAATGTATCAATATCAAGCTTCTTTCGGCCAGTAGAAGAAATAGTGCTAGTTTTACGAAGTAAATCTTTTGCATGTAGGACTCCAACTACATTTTCTTGATTATTTTTAAATATTGGAATTCTTGTGTATGGGGATTTCAAACATTTCTGCAAAATTTTCTTTGGGTTATCATCCGCATCAACCATTTCAATTTGACTTCTATGAAGCATAATTTCTTCCACGGCCCGATCAGGAAGGTCCAAAACTCCTAGTAACCTGTCACGAGCGTCCTTTTTCACAGCTCCTTCAGAATGGTGAAGAGCTATGGCTCCGGCAATTTCTTCTAGAGCTAACACCTGCTTGTTTGGATCAATCTTCAGGCCTGTTAAACTTAAAATTATTTGTACTATTTTCCTTACAAAATGTATGACCGGCGAAAAGAAATAAATAAAAAAAGCAATTAATGGCGCTACTCTCCTGGCAGCTGACTCAGGGTTATTGATAGCATAGGTTTTAGGCAAAAGCTCTGCAAAAATTAATATTAACATAGTCATTATTATGGTAGCATATGCTATTCCTTTTTCACCAAAAATTGAAACAAATATTGTCGTTGCCAAAGAGGTTGCAAATATGTTTACAACATTATTTCCAAGTAAGATTGTACCAATTAAGCTTTCATTATCCGTTGTAATTTCTAAGGCTTTTTTTGCACCCTTAGATCCCCTATCGGTCATATTTCTTAATCTTGCTCTGCTAGAAGCAGTAAGTGCAGTTTCTGATCCTGAAAAGAAAGCAGATAAAATTAGAAGAAAAAATATTCCAATTAACCCACCCCAGCCAGAAAAAATGTAATTTGTTTCCCAATTTGCAATAAGCATTTTTTTTCCTTAAAATTAAAATTAAAATTAAAATTTAGATCTTATTTTCATTCTTTGCTAGAGGATGATTATTCATTACCAATGCCTTTTTTTGATCTTCTAAAACATGCGTGTAAATTTGTGTACTTGAAATATCAGAATGGCCTAAAAGGCTTTGAATAACCCTAAGGTCAGCACCATTGGCCAGCAAATGGGTAGCAAATGCATGTCTTATGACATGGGGAGATACCTTCACATTATCAAGTCCTGCATGTTTGGCTATACGTTTTATGATACAAAAAAATTGTTCTCTATTTAAGAATCCTTTTCTCGTCTTTGCGGGAAATAAGAAATTTTTTGAATTATTAGATATTTTCATTTCTTTCCTAAATGACAACCAATTCTTGACTGCTACTTTTGCCGAATTAGACAATGGTACAAGTCTTTCTTTTCTCCCTTTACCCTTAACGAAAATTAAATCAGAATTACCCGTCACAGCATTCAATGGTAAGGACACTAACTCAGTTACACGTATACCAGTCGCATATAGGAGCTCAATTAATGCCGTATTTCTAACATTCTTAGCTAAAGAATTTTCTGCTTTCTTAGCTGATTCAATCAAACAATTAACTTGTTCAATGGATAATGTCTCAGGTAAATTTTGAACAAACTTTGGTTGTTTGATTTTAGAACTTGGATTTTTAGAAATCCAATTCTCACGGAAAGCAAACCGGAAAAGATGTTTGAGGCTAGACAACTTTCTTGCCACCGATCTATTTGACATCTTAGATTCACTTAAAACTTGCATATAATCCTGAAAATGTTCTTCGTGAATGTCTTCCATTTTATCAACACTCATGAACTCAAAAAAATTGATCAGGTCATGCTTATACGCCACCAATGTATTTGGAGTAAGGTTTCTTTCTGCCAAAAGTGCCTCGAGAAAAATCGATATTTGCTTATTTATAAGCATCAATAATAATGTACCGCATTACGAAAATATTCCATTATCAATATTTCTGTCGCTATAATTCTAAAATCCTCTAACAGACCCATCCTAACCAAAAATGCCAATCCGGTTTGCAAATCTAACATATTAGACTGTTGTCCCGATGAAATAAGAGACAAAGCTTTAAACAATAAAGCACCATTTCTATGCAACGCTAATGAACTTTTCATTTGTTCAGACAAAATTCTATCATTAGGGAATCTGCCAATACTTGCCTCTAAAACAACTCTATCTAAGAGGGTCAGTTCATATTCTTCAATGTTATCAAAATGCTGTAAAAAAAGTTTATTAGATTTTTCTTCATTTTCTTCCCAACCAATTTTTTCACTTGCTAGATAAAATGCAGTTTTAACGTTGGAGTTCTTGATAACGTCCGTTCTGACATTAAATAAGTCCTCTCCAGATAGTAAAACTAGGGCTGCAATCATCTCCTCATACTTCCAAGAACCTCGATTTAGTTCAATATTTTGGATCTTTTTCCCATATACTTTTGCAAATTGAGCTAACAAATGAACTTGCATAAACTCTTGAACAGCAAGTGACAAATTTCTCAACAACTCCAACTGTTCCGATTCTTCCATGCTAAATTCTTGATCTAATTCTTGAACTAGCTTCACACGTGCCCATACACCACCGGAAGTAGAGGGGCGTTTAATTTTATAATTGGAAAAAAGAATAGTAGGATTTAAAGCGCCTGATTTAACAAATTCTTCTGAAGCGCTAATTCTTGTGCGTAAACTCTTGCTACGACTTAAATTAGTGTATAGGAAACCAAGCGGTAATTCATTATCTGGGGGTCGAATCCCGGAAAAATCACAAAGATAAACTACAACCGGCAATCCCTCTAAACAAATTTCTTCACTCTTTATTTCTAATTCTGCTTCGTGATCAAGATAATTGATGAGCAAACGCTCAAGGTTCTCATCGATATCACCAATGCTCGAATAAGTTGCTAATGCCAAAGCAGCTGCATTCCAATCTCCACTTCTAGCAAGACAAATAATCTTGTGTGTTAGAAACTCTTTCTCACTAGGTCTCTCTAATATCATATTACAAAATTCATCCACCCGTTTTGTCAAAAAAGCAATATTGGACCAGAGATCCAAAAGTTTCGTATCCGAAATAGGATTAGCACTTTCTATCAATTCTTCAGCTTCATCTAGAGCTCCCATCGTAATTAATTTCAAAATACGCGCCCTCAAAAATGCTTGTCCAGAAAAATCAGATTTAGTGTCAGTTATTGGCGGATCAGCTTCGACTAAGAGTACTCTTTTTAAAAGACGGTTTAAATAAAATAGCTCTGATCTAGGTATCTGTTGTACTGCATCAGCTATCTGTGTTTCGTTCTCGCCACTCCAGATGTTGATTGACAACCCTAATCTCTCTCCTCCAAACAGTCCAATAGAGTTCTTACTAACCCCTGGCAAATGATTTAATGATATTTCAGGGTTTTTATCCTGATAATCTCCACTTTTCTCATTTGACAAAGTAAAAAATTCAGGTGGGTCATTAATTTTGTCGGCCAGCCAATCAATAGCTGTCATAGGCTCAGTATTGGAAGCACTCACGGACACAGGAAACCCTAGAATTAGTCCGAAAAAAATATAAAAAATAACATTATTGATCATATTCTATTGGGACTGGTATGATAGAAATTTCTGTTACCGGCTCCACCTCAAAGATGAGTGCATGAGTTGTTAAGATAATTGCCACAATTACCAGAATTAGAGAAAAAAATTTAAATAATTTCCACATTTTTAAGTTTTTATTGTTTATACTGAACTAAATTTAAGGATAACCTAAATACACATAAGTCTTTTATCGGGCAATACCCATAGAAGTAAATATGATTTTATCAGATGATTCAGATCAAAAACAACCCCTAGTTTTCGATAGGCATAAAATGTACAACTATATCAATTAAGAGTTTATAATTAACCCGTGTACAAAATAAAAAAAATGTTAGTGCTAGTTGGCCTCATGGGTGCAGGTAAAACTTCTATTGGAAAAAAACTTGCGGAAAGTTTAAAGGTAGGATTCCTCGATGCTGACCATGAAATAGAATTAGCAGCTGGTATGAGCATTGTTGAAATTTTTGATAAATTTGGTGAAAACTACTTCCGGAAAGGGGAATGTAAGGTAATCAAGAGATTAATTAAGTTAGAACCTCAGATCTTAGCCACAGGGGGGGGGGCATTTCTCTCTCAAGAAATACGTGATATAATAAACTTACATGGTGTATCCATTTGGTTAAAAGCGGATCTAGAAACTCTTTGGGAAAGGGTATCTGGGAATAGTAACAGGCCATTATTGAATGAATTAAACCCAAAGTTGGCGTTAGAACAGCTAATTGAGACAAGATATCCTGTCTACAATGAAGCTGACATAACTATACAAAGCACAGAACATATTTCTCACGCTACTATGGTTAGGAAAATATTACATGAATTAAAGAAAAAACATATCATTTATTAGAATTCAATGAGAGTAAATACAAATGATGGCAAAATGAAAAATATCAAAGTCGCTACTAAAACATGCTCATATGAGATACTGATTGGAAGAAATATCTTGGAACATATATCTTTATTTCTTAATCAGCACAATGGGATCAAATCTATAAGCATAGTTACTGAAGACCGAGTTGCTAAATACCATCTAACTAATCTTCTTAAAATCTTGAAACAAAATAAACTCAGCCCCAATATCTTAGTAATAAGACCAGGTGAAAGTGCAAAAAGTTGGAGCAATATTAAAAAGGTTACTGAATGGCTGATAAGCAAAAAAGTTGAACGACGTGATTTTATAATTGGCTTAGGCGGTGGTGTCATTGGTGATTTAGTTGGATTCTCTGCTTCGATAGCTCTACGCGGTATAAGAGTAATCCATGTGCCCACCAGCCTTCTAGCACAAGTAGATAGCGCTATTGGGGGGAAGACCAGTATTAATTCCATTCATGGAAAAAATCTTATAGGAACATTCCATCAACCTGCCTTTGTTTTATCAGACGTCTCAATGTTAAGAACATTACGCAAGCGTGACTTTCGGTCAGGCTATGGTGAGGTGGTTAAATATGCCCTTATTAAAGATGCGAATTTCTTTGATTGGCTTGAGAAACAAGATTTTTCAAACCTCCAAAGGAATGAAGAGAAATTGACCTATATCGTAGAAGTTTCAAGCCAAATTAAATCAATGATAGTCGAAAAAGATGAAACAGAGCAGGGGATTAGAGCTCTTTTAAATTTTGGTCACACATTTGGACACGCCTTAGAAGCAGCAACGGGTTATTCTGATAGATTACTGCATGGGGAAGCAGTAGCACTAGGTTCCTGCCTAGCACTAAATCTCAGCAACAAACTAAATTTGATCGATCAAGAACAGATATTAAGAATAGAAAAACATTTCGTCTCAAGTGGTTTTAAAACAAAAATAAAGCAATTGCCCGGAGAAAATATTGATTTGAATTTATTAATGAATTTAATATATCAAGACAAAAAGGTCACGTCCAACCAATTAAATTTGGTACTACTTAACAAGATAGGAGAAGGCATTCTAGTAAAAGATGTAGATCCAGAAAATGTTAAGAATGTCTTACTAGAATCATTAAAATAATCACAAGTTATTGAATCCACTGCATTTACAATTATTTATCAAAGACAAAGAAGTTGCAATATAGTAATGAAGGGGAAGAAATGGTATCAGAACTAGACAAACGAAAAAAAGCAGCTGAGGCTAAATTTGCTGTTGGAGAAGAACTCTTATTCCAAGCAATTGTAAAAAGAGACAGCATTGTGAGTAAATGGATTGCTGACAATTTTTTTTCTATGAGCGAAGAAGACACTTCTGATTTTGTTGATGCAGCAATTAAAGCTAATTTGGAAAGACCCGGCGATGATGATATTCTTGAATTTTTTGAACATGTTTTTAAAGAAAAAGGTCTCGATTTTAATCAAAATCAAATAATAGAACAACTCGCTCTTACATATGAGCAAATTTTACAAGAAGAAAGCCATAACTAACCAATCTCAAAATTCTATCCTGAAAGCCTAAATAGATCTTTAGTATAAGGTAAAAAATATGACATTAGTTTCTTCTACTGACGAGTTGGACAAGTTTTGCTCCGAAGTTTTGAAAATGTCTGAATATGTAACAATTGATACTGAATTCGTTCGAAAAAATACCTATTACGCCAAACTATGTCTTATTCAACTAGGATTTAAAACAGAAGGCACAAAGACTGTCATATTAATAGACCCATTAGAAACAGAACTAAACCTGACACCACTAAAAAGCTTGTTAGAGAATAAAAAAATAACAAAAATCATTCACGCGGGCAGGCAGGATCTCGAAATATTTTTACACTTGTTCGATTTCTTACCAGTTCCATTATTCGATACTCAAGTAGCTGCAATGGTTTGTGGGATGGGAGAACAAGAAAGTTATGAGAGTCTTGTTAAGAAGCTGCTGGGTAAACAATTAGATAAGCAGTATCAATTCACCAACTGGAGTAAAAGACCTCTGTCTGCTGAACAATTAAAGTATGCTTCAGAGGATGTATCATTTTTGTGCGATATTTTTGAAATCTTGAAGAATAAATTGTCAGACCTTGGGCGCAGTGACTGGGTAACTGAAGAAATAGAAAAGCTTACAAATCGAGATAGTTATACATCTAAAGAAACTTCTTCTCTAAAAAAAATAAAAAATGTTAATGGTAATATTCATTTCAAGAATTTAGTAGCGACTTTAGTAGATTTAAGAGAACTGATAGCACAAGAACTAAATTTACCTCGAAATCACGTGATTAGAGATTCCTTAATATTAAAACTAGCAAGAAATCTCCCAAAAAATATAGAAGAGTTGAAAGAGCTAAAAATTTTTTCATCCAAAATAAATGTAACTACATACTACCCTAAGATTTTGAATATATGTAACGATCAAAGATTACTTCCAAAAACCCCTATCAAACTACCAACTAGCCAGAAACCCAGTGATTACAACATGAATGTAGTTAACTTGCTAAAAATTCTACTGAAAATAAAAAGTGGTGAATTGAGGGTTGCAACAAAGCTAATAGCGACAACTAGGGATTTAGAAACTATAGCCAGTGAAAAAGACCCCGACGTACCTGCCCTGAAGGGATGGAGAAGGCAAATATTTGGTCTGGAAGCTCTTAAATTAAAAGAAGGAAAGATTGCTCTTTCAGTAAAAGGGCATGGCATAAAGATCGTCAATCTATAACGTAACTATAATACGAACACGGAGTGTTTTATGACTCATCTTGATTATGAGAACTTATTGGAAGACTTCAATCTTTTGGAAACTTGGGAAGACAAGTATAGATACATTATGGATCTTGGCAATGAATTAGACCCATATCCTAGCGAATTTAAAATAGAGAATTACAGAGTTTTGGGCTGTGCGAGTCAGGTGTGGTTTTACCCAATCATTTCAAAAGTAGAAGATAAAAAGATGTTTAGTTTTAAGGGTGATTCCGATGCAGTAATTGTTCGAGGTCTTATTAAAATTCTTACGATAATATATAGTGATAACCTGGTGTCTAACCTTCAAGATACAGACCCTTTTGAAAAAATCAAAATGCTTGGGTTACAAGATCATTTGTCTTCTCAAAGATCAAATGGTCTTAAATCAATGATCTCTAAGATTCAGGAAATTATAAAAGAGAATTCTTGATTTCAATGAAAATCACTAAATGTTTCCGCAATTAAAGTATACAGTTGCAATAAATAGTCTGAAGTTCGAATATATAAAGTCGTTTTTTCTATTAAATAGGTCGCTTATATTACAGGAAAGTCAAATTAAGATGATTAACTGTTTTTTATTACAGTGATTTTTTTTGGTGAACTGCATGAGTGAAAATGATGAAACCGATGAGATTATTCTTGACGAACTCGAGGATGAAGAACTCGTACTCCAGATGCACGATGACCTATATGATGGTTTAAAAGAAGAAATTGAAGAGGGCGTGCATATCTTTCTTAAGAGAAATTGGACTCCTTATGATATCCTCACCAAGGTCCTTGTGGAAGGTATGAGGATAGTTGGTATAGATTTTAGGGATGGTATACTCTTTGTACCTGAAGTACTTCTTTCTGCAAATGCTATGAAAGGCGGAATGTCAATCTTAAAGCCTTTGTTAATAGAAACCGGAGCACCGAGATTAGGTAAAATGGTTATTGGTACAGTCAAAGGCGACATTCATGACATTGGGAAAAATCTGGTCTCTATGATGATGGAAGGTGCTGGATTTGAAGTAATAGATCTAGGAATAAATAACCCAGTAGAAAATTACCTTACTGCACTTGAGAACGAAAAGCCTGATGTACTGGGAATGTCGGCACTTTTGACAACAACGATGCCGTATATGAAGGTAGTAATTGATTGTCTAGTTGAGAAGGGCATTAGGGACGAGTACATCATATTAGTAGGTGGAGCTCCTTTGAATGAAGAATTTAGTAAAGCCATAGGTGCAGACGCCTACTGTCGAGATGCTGCAATGGCTGTAGAAACAGCTAAAGAATTAATTTCAAAGAAGCATAATAAGTTAACCAGATAGTTTTTTTAGATTTGAAACAAAATCCTCTTACGGGTAATTAACTCTATGCATGTTATAAAGAAACCAAGTTGGGGAATTAAAGAAAACTATGTCACAGATGAAAGTCTAGCAACCAATAGGCGAAAATTCTTGAACTCCCTAGCTACCATAACAGTTGGAAGTGCAATAAATGGGAGTCTTTTGGGAAATGCCGTTTGGGCAAATCAAAACCTACAAAATTTTAATAGTGCATTTAAAAACAATAAGTTAAGCATAGATGCGAAAATTACTCCTGAAAAGTTGTCGAGTAAATATAACAATTTTTTTGAATTTGGATCTACTAAGAACATATGGAAAGAAGCTCAGAATCTTAGCACCGAGGAATGGGCTGTCAATATTTCAGGATTAGTTGAAAAGCCTTTTAAGATAGATACCGATAGCTTGATTTCAAAGTTCTCTTTAGAGGAAAGAATCTATAGGCATAGATGCGTAGAGGCCTGGTCGATGGTAGTGCCTTGGACGGGGTTTGAACTATCAAAGCTAGTTGCTTATGCACAACCTTTGTCCTCAGCCAAATATCTTGAGTTTAAAACATTTTTCTCACCAAAAGAAGCTACTGAACAACGTGCTAGATGGTATCCATGGCCTTACACAGAAGGACTAACAATAGAAGAAGCTACTAATGAATTAGCATTTCTGGTTGTTGGGGCTTACGGAAAAACACTTCACAAACAGTTTGGTGCTCCAATTAGGTTACATCTTCCTTGGAAGTATGGCTTTAAATCCATTAAATCTATAGTAGAAATAAACTTTACTTCTGTGCGACCAGTAAGTTTCTGGGAGACCTTAGCAGATAATGAATATGGTTTTTGGGCTAATGTGAATCCAGAAGTGCCCCATCCGCGTTGGTCACAAAAAATAGAAAGAGTACTAGGTGGTAACAGTAGAAACACCGAGATTTATAATGGCTATGGACCACAGGTGGCAGGGTTATATAACAAGTTTCAAAATTTGGGGAATAGCTTATTTAGGTAATATCAACTAGAAGGACCTTGGCAAATGTTTTTAAACAAGAGTTCTCCATCGCAGCCACCGATCTTACTGTCAACTCTTCTTTCTGGATGAGGCATTAATCCTAAAACTCTATAGTTTTTTGAATATACTCCAGCTATATCTCCTACTGAGCCATTTGGATTTTCCTTAAGATACTTAAAAGCAATTTGATTATTGTCTAGAAGTATTTGATGAGTGCTAGGGTCTACAAGGTAATTACCATCATGGTGTGCAATTGGAAAAGAGACCTTTGCATCCTTTTTATATAAACTCGTGAACAAAGGATCTTGATTGCAGATCATTAATTCTTGATCTTTGCAAATAAATCTTGTGGATTGATTACGTATTAGTACTCCCGGTAACAATCCACACTCACACAAAATTTGAAATCCATTACAAATTCCTAAAACAAAACCTCCTGAATTTGCAAACTCGACTATAGCTCTAATTATTGGGGATCTAGATGCTATAGCACCAGTCCGCAAGTAATCTCCAAACGAAAATCCTCCAGGTATAGCACAGACGTCTAACCCCTTTGGTAATTTGGAATCTTTGTGCCACAAAAGCTTCACCTTATTGGGTTTGAACTTTTTAAATGCCCGATAAAGATCTTGATCACAATTTGACCCTGGAAATATAACAACACCAATATTCATTTTTATTATTTTTAAACTTCTTGTATGGAATAAGTTTCGATTTGAGGGTTGATCAGAAGATCTTCACATATTCTTTTAATAGTTTTTTTTGAGGTTTTACTTGATTTTTCATTTAACTCTAGATCGATTATTTTACCTTGCCTTACATTTTCAACTTGAGAAAATCCTTGATTTTTCAGGGACATGGCTATTGCTTGTCCTTGGGGATCAAGAACAGTCTGCTTCAAAACAATACTTACTCTTACCTTCATAAGATTCCTTCCAAACACGTTTTTAACTCGCATATCATAGAATAACACCAAGCCTTTTTGCCAATTTTCGATATGAAGACACTAAGTCTCCTGTATCAAACCTAAATATATCTTTGTCAAATTTTTCTTGACTAATCGCATCACAAAGTCTGCAACTATCGGGACTGATTTCATCTGCTACCACTAAACGATTATCTACTTTTACTCGACCAAATTCTAATTTTAAATCAATTAAAGTAATTCCAACTTTAAGAAAGTACCTAGAAAGAATATTGTTCACCTCAAGTGCAAAAACCTTTACTTGTTTTAATTCCGTATGGGTAGACCACTCAAGTAAGCTAATATGGGAATCATTAACTATTGGGTCTCCAAGATTATCGTTTTTGTAGTAAAATTCAATGAGTGGCTCTTTAAATTTCAAACCAGACTTTACTCCGAGCCTAGAACAAATTGATCCTGCAGCAATATTTCTTATGACAACTTCTAGAGGAATTATTTTACAATCTAAAATCAGTTGTTCCCTACTATTTATTCTTTCTAAGAAATGGGTTGGAATCCCTTTTTCCTTTATTTTATTCATTATAAACTCAGAAATAAGATTATTAATTTCCCCTTTCCCATCTAATACATCAAATTTCTTTGCGTTAAAGGCTGTTGCGTCATCCTTAAAGTACTGAATTAAAGTGCCCTGTTGTGGTCCTGTAAATATGATTTTTGCTTTCCCTTCATAGATCTTTTGTTTCACTAACAAATTATCATCTCCTAGATTTTAAACGGGGTCATTGCTAATTCACTCTTTGAACAAAAGTATAAGTAAGTTGCTACCTCGATAAAGGCAGCCAGTTTAGAAATTCTATTTTTAAAGAAAATTAAAAAATCAATCGAAAACTCTCTCAAAAATATAATCGATGTGGTCCAAGTGAGGTTTTTTCGAAAAAATGTCTTCAATTTCTTTATCTGAAATTACGCCAATAAGTTCACTATCAGACTTTATTTCATTAATAAATTCAGTGCCTTGTTCCCATGTTTTCATTGCATTTCTTTGTACAATCTCGTATGCTTTTTCTCTCGAAAGCCCTTTTTGGGTCAATTCAAGCAATACTGTTTGAGACTTAAATAACCCCTTAAATCTATTAAAATTTTTGGTCATATTTTCTGGGTATACTATTAACTTTTCAATTACATTAGTTAGGCGACTAATTGCAAAATCTAATGTTATAGTGGTATCGGGACCGATTGCCCGTTCCACTGAGCTGTGTGAAATATCTCTTTCATGCCATAGCGCTATATTTTCAAGTGATGGAATAACGGACATCCTAACCAACCTTGATAAACCGGACAGATTTTCTGATAAAATAGGGTTTCTTTTATGGGGCATGGCACTGGACCCTTTCTGCCCCTCTGAAAAGAATTCTTCGACCTCCAAAACCTCAGTTCTTTGTAAATGTCTGATTTCAATAGATATCCTTTCAATTGAACTTGCAATAATTGCTAGAGCACTGAAAAAAGCAGCATGGCGGTCTCTAGGAATTATTTGACTAGATACGGGCTCTGGAACAAGATTAAGTGCATTACAAACGTATCGCTCTACGAAGGGATCGATGGTAGCAAAGTTTCCAACGGCTCCAGAAATTGCGCCAGTCCGTATTTCATCTTGAGCCAACAATAATCTTTTTAGGTTACGATTCATTTCTGAATATGCTTGAGCCAATTTTAAACCAAAAGTAGTAGGTTCAGCATGCACTCCATGACTTCGCCCCATGCATACAGCATATTTAAATTCATTGGCTCTTTTCTTGAGTGAAGCAAGAAGAAACTTAAGTTCACTAATTAAAATGTCTGAAGCCCGAACTAACTGGATATTAAAACAAGTATCTAAAACATCTGAAGAGGTCATCCCTTGGTGTACAAACCTTGAATTTTCACCAATATGTTGGCCAAGAAAAGTTAAAAAGGCTATGATGTCGTGCTTAGTTTTTTTCTCAATTTCATTAATTTTTTCAACATCAAAGATTACATCTTTTGCTTTCCAAATAGATTTAGAAGCTTCTTTGGGGATAATGTCAAGTTCGGCCATAGCCTCGCATGCATATGCCTCAATTTCAAACCAAATCTTAAACTTGTTCTGTTGAGACCAAATTTCAACCATTTCAGGCCTAGAGTAACGTGGAACCACCTATTTTCCTCTTTTCATTTTAAAGTAGTACGATTACCCATACATCCTAATTTGATCTCAATCAACCAATTCGTATTTATTACCATTTTCAAGACGAATACGGCATCTGTCACTAGTTATAATCTTCTGAATTCAATTAAGTTGAAACAACAAATATCTATTTATCCGACCTGTCGAAAACTAAGATAAGGCATTTCTGTCAATATGTTCAACAACTTTTGTGAGGTTAAAATTTTTGGTAATTTCAAGAACCTGCCAGCTAGACATTTGATTTCTAAACCAAGTACGTTGTTTTTTCGCATACTGTCTTGTTTTCACATTAATTGTATCAATAGCCTGTACTAGTGTCATATTACCCTCTATATATTTACTGACCTCAGAAAAACCAATCGCCTTATGAGCAGGGTGGAAAGGGTCGGAATTAAAATTAGAATTAAGTATGCGCTTTACCTCATTATCAATTCCTTGTTCAAACATTTTACGCGATCGATATAAAATATTGTCTCGTAATATTGACTGATCACATGAAATAATGAAGCTATGAAACTCATGCTTATTTAACAAAGGAATCCCTTTAGTTTGCTGCCAATAGGAAATTCCATATCCAGTATCTATTAAAACTTCCCAGGCTCTTTGTATCCTAGCAAAGTTATGCTTATCGATATTTTCAAAGGTCACACTGTCCTTGGTTTTTAGATCATGAAGAAAAATCTCGGGAGAGTTTTTTCTAAAGTAATCAGATTTTTTCTTTGTTTCTTTGGATATAGATGGGATAAATGCTAGCCCATTTATAAGAGCAGAAAAATAAAGACCAGTACCGCCAACTATGATAGGTATTTTTTTCTCTCTAAGGGCATCATTTATAGCAATTCTGGCATCTTCTAGCCATTTACCCACGCTATAGTCACTGCCACATTCGATGTGTCCGTATAGTTTATTTTCTAGTTCTCCAAAATCCTCTTTAGTTGGCCGGGATGAAATAATTCTCATGCATTCATAAACTTGGATAGAGTCAGCATTTATTATTACAGAAGGCGCTATATTAGCTAGCTTAGCTGCAATTCTAGACTTTCCACTCGCCGTACAACCAGTTATGCAAATTGCACGTTTCATAATAATTTATTAAGGTTTAGAAGAATGGTTACCATTTGCTCTATATAATGACTTTCATATGTAATCATTTATTTAAGAAGACTTTACTTAGAATGGGTTGTTATAGTTAAATTTAGTAAAATTGAAATCTATGTTTTTTTGTTAACTCTAATTTTCCAAAAAATAAAGAGAACTGCAAAACTACTATGCGCATTTGTAAGATCTTAAATACAGATTTAAGGCAATTGTTTTGATTAATCATTAATTTTAAACTACATTTTATCATAATCAGGTAAACTTTGTCGTATTAGGTAATGGTTCATTTTAATAAAACCAGACAAGACATTGATAAGTATGTATTAATGGCAATAATATAAAAAATAACATAATATATATTATGCGATTATTTTTTAGGAAAGTCACGTCAAACCATTGCCTGATGAAGCCCTCCTTCTATAAGAAAATTTCACCCCAAAAGCTAAGATATAAATAAGTGCGATTTTACCAATTACACAGAACTTGAAAAAAAACGATTTCTTTGAATTTCAGTCCAAGACACAAGTATCTTGAATCCTCCTAAAGCTATTTCTTCCCTTATTATTAAATTATTTTGAAATAACCAGGATCTGGATTTGTTTTCCTTGAAAGAAACAAATATTTCCTCCTGACTTTTTTCTTCTTTAAGAAACATTTCTAACAGTTCTAACAAATTTTTAATGCCTTTACCCGTTCTTGCAGAGACAACAACCTTTTGTTTTTCATTAGTTATTGCCTCCAAATTCAAGGTCTCACATTCACAATCTCTAACTTTATCTGCTTTATTCCATACTTCAATGACGGTTTTTTTATGTTTCTCTATGCCCAAGCTTTTTAAAACAGACTCTACTGCTTGGCCTTGCTCTTCAAAGCTGAAGCTAGATATATCTCTTACATGCAAGATCAGATCTGCAGTAGTAACTTCTTCTAAAGTTGCTTTAAAAGCAGCTACCAATAAGGTTGGCAAGTCAGAAATAAATCCAACTGTATCAGAAACTATTAACTCCTGACCACAAGGCAGCTTTAAACCCTTCATTTTTGGATCCAAAGTGGCAAAAAGCATGTCCTTTACTAAGGCATTTTCTCCTGTTAGCTTATTGAAAATACTAGATTTACCCGCATTTGTATAGCCAACAAGTGCAATGGAAGGATATGGGATTTTTTTTCTTTTACTCCTGTGTAATTCTCTGGTTTTCACAACTTTTACCAGAGCTTTTTTAATCTGATTTATTCTAGCATTTATTGCTCTCTTGTCTGCCTCAATTTGTGTCTCCCCTGGTCCTCCAAGAAATCCCATTCCACCCCTTTGCCTCTCTAGGTGGGTCCAGCTTCTAACTAACCGTGATCTTTGGTAGGTGAGATGTGCTAACTCAACCTGCAAAACCCCTTCCCTACTCATTGCTCTTGCGCCAAAAATCTCCAAAATGAGCCCTGTCCTATCAAGGACTTTAGTTTTCCATTCTTTTTCAAGATTTCTCTGCTGAATAGCTGATAAAATTCCATCTACAACAACTAAAATGATTTTTTTTTCGGCAATATCTTTTTTAAGTTTTTTTACATTTCCGGCCCCAAAAAATTTGCTGGCATTTGGCTTCCTTAATTTAATAATTGATCTAATTTTTACTATAACATCTGGTAGAGCTTTAGCTAATCTTACTGCTTCAAGAAGACTTTCTTCTGACTGCGTTTCTGTACTAATTGGCCTAGATTTAGAAACAATTACGGGCCTAATAACACCAGTGAGCATAAAATCATCTCACCAAATTAAATTTCCTCATCTTCGAAAAAACTTAAGGGTTCTGCTGGCATGATAGTAGAGATGGCGTGTTTGTAAACCAATTGAGAAGCTCCATCTCTGCGTAAAAGAACAGAAAAATTATCAAACCACGTGATCACACCTTGCAATTTTACTCCATTAACCAAAAAAACTGTTACTGGGTTCTTATCTTTACGAACTCCATTCAAGAAAGAATCTTGAAGACTTTGTTTTTCACCTGCCATATTTACAACCCTAAATTCTAATGAAATTTCAAGTACTATTTCTTATAACCAAAAATTATTTTTTTACATAGGTAAAACTTGATTAAATGTATAATTATCTTTTGAATTTTAGTGTTAGAAAAAATTAATACCAACCTCTAATAATCTTTCTACTTTTTCAATGTCTTTTGTCCTATAAAAAACAGTTATTATGTCCCCTTCTAAAAAAACTGTGTCACTCCTAGGTATCAGTATTTTATTTTCCTTCATGACGGCGCCTACCAAGACTCCTTCAGGCCAGCTTATATCCTTGAGAATTTTTCCAGCTAAAGGAGAAGTTCCTAACACTTGAGCTTCAATCATTTCGGCTTCCGCATCGCCAACGGAATAAACCGCTCTCACTCGACCGTGTCGTATATGCCTTAGTATAGAAGAAACAGTGGTTGCCCTAGGATTTATATATGCATCTATCCCCATGGGTTGGAGTAAAGAATTTAATGATGAATCATTGACTAACGAAATAGCAAGTGGACAACCCGAGGATTTTGCCCTGGTACAAGTAAGTAAATTAGTTTTGTCATCATCTGTAACAGCCAACATAGCATCGGCTTGTTCAATATTAGCCTCCTCTAACAAACTTAGATCTAAACCATCACCATTTAAAATTACGGTTCTTTCTAAAGAATCGGCTACTAGTTCGGCTCGCCCTCTATCCTTTTCTATTAGTTTGCAATGGACCTTATCCCTATTCTTTTGTTCTAAAGTTTTGGCCACATTTAGCCCCACGTTTCCGCCACCCACTATTACAATTCTATTTCCTCGTTTCATATCTTTGCCAAAAATTTCTAATGTCCGTTGTCTATCTGTAACTGTAGTAAATACATAGACTTGGTCACCTGCAAATAATTGATCTTCCGATTTGGGAATAAAAAGATTTCGATCCCTTCTGACACCCAACACTATAGCATTCAGATTTGAAAAAAGTTCTGATAATTGCCTCAAAGGCGTATTAATTACCGGACAATTGTTGTCTAGACTGATACCAATTAACTGTGCCTTTCCCCCGAGAAATGTTTCTATTTCAAATGCAGAAGGAGTTTCCAACCTGCTTACTGCTGCTTCAGCTACTTCTCTCTCTGGTGAAATTATTACATCAATCGGTAAATGTTCTGCCCTATACAAATCACTATAATTTATCTCTAAATAAGATGGGGATCTTATTCTTGCAATTTTTCTTGGAATAGAAAATACTGAATGTGAAACTTGGCAAATCACCATATTTACCTCGTCAGATCTTGTAGTAGCAATAATCATGTCGCTATCTCTGGCTCCAGCCGCATCGAGAATATCCGGATGTGAAGCACATCCTGTTACCCCCGAAATATCAAGAGTATTTGACAAATGAGAAATAAGATCTGGATTGTGATCAATGACAGTAATATCATTTCTTTCATACGATAGATGCCTTGCTATTTGCTCTCCCACCTGGCCAGCTCCACAAATAATGACTTTCATTACTTACCTCTTTTCCTCTTTTCATATCAGCTAGTTATTTAATTCTAATCTACTATTTTAGAAGATTTGTTTTCAGATACTATTGAGAGAGTTTTCATTTTTCTATGTAAAGCAGACCGTTCCATCCCAACAAAAATGGCGGTTTTTGAAATATTTCCACCAAAACGATTTATTTGAGTCATTAAATATTCTCGCTCAAATACCTCTCTAGCATCTCTTAGAGATAAATTAATTAAATTCTCTTCGAAAACATTGTTGACAGCGTTAACTTTATCTGACTGCCTAGGTTCCGGCAATTCTAAGGCTTCAACAGGCATATTTTCTGGCCCTAATATCAAAACCTGCTCCACTGCATTTCTGAGTTGTCGAATATTACCTGGCCAAGGCATAGTTTGCATCTTAGTAAGTGCACTTTCCGAAAACAACCGATAAGGCAAACCTTCTGTTTGCCTCAATTGTTCGGTAAAATGTTTAGTCAAAATTGGAATATCTTCTCTTCTGCTTTCTAAAGATGGTACTTTAATAGGGACAACATTTAATCTATGAAATAATTCTTCTCGAAAGTCTCCCGCAGCAATTTTGGCCACCAAGTTTTTACTAGTTGATGAAATAACCCTTAAATCCACCCTAACTAAATCATTACCACCTACCCTGCTAAAAGTCTGTTCCACCAAGACCCGGAGGATCTTAGATTGAGTCCCAAGAGGCATGTCAGCAACTTCATCAAAAAATAAGATACCCCCGTTAGATTTCTCCAAAAATCCGGGCTTAATAATTCCATCAAATTCTGTTCCAAATAAAACTTCCTCCATCTTATTTGGTTCAATACTTGCACAAGATACCGATACAAAAGGTGCTTTAGCTCTATGAGAGTTTATGTGGATATACCTGGCTGCAATTTCCTTTCCAGAACCAGCTGGACCAGAAAGCATTACTCGACCATTTGAACGCGTGACCTTATCTAATTGAGCCTTCAAAGTCTTAAATGAGGCTGAATCGCCAACCATGTTAGAAGCAACCAATTCATTTTTGCGGAGATTGGTAATTTCACGCCTCAACCTAGATGCCTCTAAGGCTCTTCGTATAACAACTAAAAGTTGATCGCTATTGAAAGGCTTTTCAAGGAAATCGTAAGCTCCCTGCTTAACTGCTGCAACGGCAATTTCTATATTGCCATGCCCTGATATAACTACCACAGGTATATTATGATCATTACTGCGGACAGTTTTAAGAATTTCAATTCCGTCCATATGACTATCCTTAAGCCATATATCAAGAATTATTAGATCAGGGGCATTTCCATTTATCTCACTCATTGCGGACTCAGAATTACTTGCAAGGCAAACTTTATAACCCTCATCCGATAGTATTTGCCCTAGTAATTGCCGTATATCCTTTTCATCATCTACTACTAAAATATACCCCATGCAGTTAGCCTCTCTTTAAATAAATTCCAACAAATGAACTCAAACATTTTCAGACTCCGTCATTTTATTACCTTGATTTTTTGACCTTATTCCACTGCGCTCAATAGGAGATTTTTGATGTTCAGCAACTGGAATACTGATATGAGCTATAGCACCTTTATTGTATTCAGAGTGCACAATGGTTTCACCATTATAAAGTTCGAGGGTACCATCATGTTGTTCAATGATCTTTCTTGCAATGGCTAAACCTAAACCTGTACCAGTTTTCTTAGTGGTAACATATGGCTCAAAATAGTTATTCTTTTTTGTGTTCAGACCTAGTCCAGTATCACGTATAGTAATTACAAAACTCGCCCCAAATCCTGTTAATTCAACATCAATAATACCTATTAAGAAACTTTTACCAGATCCTTTTTCAGCAGAAATAACTGACTCCGCTGCGTTTTTTAATAAATTTGTTAAAGCCTGGGTAATCATATCTGAGTCCGCTAATATCTCACAATGATTAACTGCACTCGTTATCCTAAATTCTATGTTGGGGAAAACCGACTTTTGCAATAAAACAGCACTTTCCACTAAATTACCTATATCCACATTTCTCTTTCGAGGTTCAGGCATTCTGGCAAATCTTGAAAACTCATCCACTATTCTCTGGAGAACCTCCGTTTGTCTAATGATCATGTCAGCATATTCTTCCAAATCGATATTCATAGCATTTGTCGAAGGCAGAAACTTTTTTTTCAACCTTTCCGCAGACAACTTAATTGGAGTAAGCGGATTCTTTATTTCATGAGCAATTCTTCTGGCAACATCACCCCAAGCTGCATCACGTTGGGCGGCTACAAGATTGGTTATATCATCAAAAGTTAGAATAAACCCCATCAAATTATTTCCACCAGACTGCCTAGCAGAAACCTTTAAAAGAATGTGCGAAGATTTGTTTCCACGAGTTAAGATAAGTTCTTCCGCAACTAAATCTTTGCGCAAATTTGTTGCTCTATTTATTGCTGGGGCAAATTCTTTAACCACCTTATCTATCTTTTTACCAGTTAAGCTTGAAGTCCTTACATTAAGGATAGTCTTTGCTCCACTATTGATTATTTCAATACGCCCTTTCATATCTATACTAATTATACCACCTGTAACCCCGCCAATAACAGCTTCGAGAAACCTGCTTTGCTCTTCTGTCTCTTTATTAATTCGCAATAGCTTATCCCGTTGCTGCTTGACTTTTCTCGTCATTTGGTTGAAAACCTTACCAAGAAATGCTATTTCATCACCGGTTTTTTCTTCAGTTACCTGAGTATCAAAATCACCTAAACCTACTCGTTTGGCAGCTTCTGCAAGCCTCCCTACGGGCTTAGAAAGCCTTTCAGCAAACCACAAAGCAATCCAAACTGCTATTAGTATCACAACTACTGAAAAGGCTACATAGAGTAGTCCAAACTTGAACAATAGCCCATATCTTTCATTCTCTATGCTCCTATATAACAAAACGGTTTCCTGGGTTTCATCTAATAATTTAAGAACACTACCATCAACTTCGCGGGTCACATATAACAACCGATTATTAAAAGCCTCTAGAATTTTCAATGCTCGAAACTCATTATTAGGCCAATCCGTAATTATTACAGTATTTCCCCCAATAGCTGATAATAAATCATCGTCGCTAATAGGTTCAAAATCAAATAAGTAACTACGATCCCCACGTAACCTAATATCTCCAGAAAAGTCTATTATAAAGGCCTCTGAGATATTTTTTGGTTGAAATTGACTCAAAACTTCTCGAACATTTCCCTCACTCAAAAAAAAATGGGTAGATTTTTTTTCATTTAAAATTCTTGATAAATAATTGATATCCTTAACTAAACTATTTTGATGCTCGCCCTCATAAGCTTCAGCAGCCTGCATGGAATTTTCCACTACCTGCTGAACATTAGATGAAAACCATCCCTCCATACCAAAATTTATCGATATAGTTGCAAAAGCAGCAACAACGATCGTTGGGAACAATGCCGTCAAGGTGAATACTCTGGCCATCCTAGAATGCAATCTGGATCCAGAGGTTCTAGATCTTCTAGAAAAAATCAACTTAGTAATCCTAATAGCAACTAATCCTGCAACTACAAGAACATAGACTAAATCTAGCAAAAGCAAGTTTCTCAACACGGTATGGCTTATAGTTCCCTGAAAAACATCAGCCGAAACTAATGTACTAACCGCCAATACCAGGCCAAGAATAACAAAAAGAACTGTGAAAATATTTCGTAGTTCTTTTTTCTTAGCACTATTTTCAAGCACTAGATAAAATGATGTTAAAATATTATGTTGCACAATTATTACAAATCTACGATAAATGCCAGATATGTTGTAACATTACATCATTTTTTTTAATTGGGATACATTTATGTGAAGTTCACTCACCTTTTTCCGGAGAGTGTTTCGGTTTATTCCTAACAGCTTTGCTGCCTTCAATTGATTTCCTTTAGCAGCATTCAGAGCTAAAGAAATTAGAGGGTACTCTATTTCCTTGAGAATTCTATTATACAAACCATTCGGAGGAAGTAAATTTCCATGAAGTTCAAAGTATCTGATAAGATGTTTTTCAACAGACGCTGACAAGCCTTCTACTGCCTCTAATTCTTCTCCTCCCCTTTTTTCCGAAAATAAATTCAATTGCTCCTTGACCAAATCATCTGCGATAACTTCATCTGGACTTAAAACTACAAGCCGTTGCACAAAATTCCTCAATTCTCTAACATTACCTCGCCATATCTGCTCCTTTAACAAATCCATGGATTTGGATGTTAAAGATTTTTCTGGCAACCCATCTGCTACACATTGTTGGAAAAAAAAGTTGCATAGTTCTGGGATATCTTCAGTTCGTTCGTTTAATAAAGGCAACACAACTGGGATTACATTCAACCTAAAAAAAAGATCTTCCCTAAACTTTCCACTTCCAATCGCTGTCTTTAAGTCACTTTGAGTTGATGAAATAATTCTGACATTAGAAGACATTTCTCCTTGAATTCCGCTCTTTGAATATTCTCCATCCTGTACCTGCAGTACTCTTAGTAATCTCGTTTGGACCGAAAAAGGCATTTCTCCCACCTCGTCAAGAAATAGTGTTCCCCCTTCCGCTAATTCAAACTTTCCTTCATAATTTTTCCCATTTTTAATATTGCGTGATCCAAATAATTCGATTTCTATTTGTTCATCCGGAATAGCTGCTAAATTAATTGAGATAAAAGCCTGTTCCTTCCTGTTACCAAAGTCGTGTAAAGCCCTAGCAACTAGCTGCTTACCAGTACCAGAAGCCCCTATTAGCATTACGGTTAAGTCAGTATTTACGAGTCTTGCAATAACTCTATAAATTTCTTGCATGGATTGACTTCTCCCAACAAGTGGCAAACCAGAACTATTGTCACCTACTCTTTCGTTCCTAATATCAGTGCTAAGAGAATGCATTTTTTGAGCTCGCGATGAGAGTGCTTTACTTAGGACTCCTAATATATCCCTGATTTCAAATGGTTTAGGAAAATACTCATATGCTCCAGATTTGTTTGCCCTTATGGTTGTGAGCATCGTATTATTTGCAGAAATCACTATTACCGGTAACTCAGGTCTCTTTTTTCCTATTGCTGGCAACATATCCAAAGCGTCACCATCAGGAAGTATTACATCTAAGATTAATGCATCTCCCTCGCCGTCTTCAATCCACCGCCACAAAGTTGATAAAGCGCCAGTCGCTTTCACTCTGCATCCAGCTCGACTTACGGCCTGTGTTAAGACCGTCCTTATAGAGATATCATCGTCAGCAATTATTACCGTTCCTTCCACATCTAACTCCTTAAAAATCACCGTCTTGACTTAGCAATCGGGAATGAATGCTGTAATCACTTAGTTCATCCTCATTCTGCTCTTCTATTGGGAGACTAATATTGAAAACTGTCTTTCCTTCTCTAGACCAACATTCTATCGATCCACCATGATCTGCAATCACCTTAGAAACTAAGGCTAGACCCAAGCCTGAACCTGCTTTCTTTGTTCCTATGAACGGTTCAAATATGCTGTCCGACATATCGGAAGGAATGCCCTTTCCGTTATCGATGATTTCTATGGTTATGGGTAGGTTTTCGGTCCTCTTATTCATAGATAGAAGCTTAAGGCCACTCCGATACGAAGTACAAATTTTAATGTTACCGCCAGTTGCTGGGACTGCCTCAGAAGCATTTTTTAGAAGATTAAGAAAGACCTGAGTTAACTGATCAAAATTGCCATTAATGTACGGCAAAGATGGATCATAATCCTCAAAGAATCTTACGTGTAGGGCAAAACTAGCCTTTGCTAAATCTTTGGTTTTTTCCAAAACATCGTGGATATTCAAAGAACTTCTTATTACTGGAGCAATATCTCCAAAAATTTCAAACCTGGAAACTAAATCACCGATCCTCTTGCTCTCTGATCGTATTAAATCTGTGAATTTTAAATCTTCATTGTTCGCATTTTGGGCTAGTAATTGAGCCGCACCGGAAATTCCAGCTAGTGGGTTTCTAATTTCATGCCCTAACATCGCAGCTAAACCTGAAATAGATCTTGCAGCATTCTGGTGCAATAAATTTCTGTTCATCTTGCTAACTTTTGTTGTTGGTTGAATTAATAGCAGAATGGAATCATCTGAACCTTCTAAAGGAGAGCAATAAAGATTACATATCTCAACATTCTTGCCCACCCAATATATGTCAACACTATGAGCAGCAATAGGTGTTTGCTGTTTTTCCGTTTGTCTAATGACTTTTAGGATATATGAGCTTTCATTCAAAAAACTAGATATCATCCTACCCGATATTCTAGCCCTACTGACAGAGCAATATGTCTCTGAAGCACTGTTAGCCGTAACTATTTCAAAATTAGATTTAACTATGAAACCGGGATGAGGTAAGGAATTCCATATTCCTAAATAAAAGTCGCCCAAATCTTTAACTAATGACATGACAAACAAATATTCTTTGCCTTTTTGACTCACCCTCTATAAACATATAGGGTTTTGAGCGTATTATTGCAGCTGGAATATTCCTGAAATTCATAACATATAACAATGACCAAATAACAAACTGTACCTTTTTTGCCTAAAATTTAACATTTTTCAACAAGAAAAGCATTTATGCCTACCAAAACAGCAGTAATTATAGTTGCAGCCGGAAAAGGAATCCGATTTGGGAGTAAAACTCCCAAACAATTTCTTCTTCTAAAAAGTTTACCTATCTTAACCTATTCGCTAAAAAAATTCATAAATCATCCTGTAATACAGCTAGTCCAACCGGTAATTAATCCCGAACATATTGACCTCTACCAGGAATCCTTGACCTCTCTAACTAAATTACAAAAATTCAAGAAGATCCTCCCACCATGCTTTGGCGGAAAAGAACGTAGTCTTTCTGTCAAGTCTGGATTAATCGCACTATCCCATCTGAACGACAACCCAGAGCAAGTATTAATTCATGATGCAGCCAGACCATTGGTATCTAAAGAAATTATCGATGCCGTACTCAATAATCTTTCAAATTTTGAAGCTGTTTTCCCAACTTTACCAATGGTTGACACAGTTTGGAAAGTTAAGGAAAATGTATACAAACTAATCAAAGACAGACAATCGCTAATTCGTGCACAAACTCCTCAGGGATTTAAGTTCTCCCCTATCTTTAAGGCCCATCAAGAAAATGATGAATTCTGGGCATATGACGATATATTTCTTGCAAATAAAATCGGGTTACGAATTCAGCAAGTTATGGGGTGTGAAAACAATTTAAAAATTACTACTGATGCAGATTTAATTAGAGCTGAAAGATTAATATCATGAAAGAAATGCGCATTGGAAATGGATTCGATGTGCATAGACTAATGACTGGGAATGAAATAATTTTGTGCGGGATTAAAATTAAACATAACAAACAGTTGGTTGGACATTCTGATGCAGATGTAGGGTTACATTCTTTGACAGATGCAATTCTAGGAGCATTAGGAAAAGGCGACTTGGGACGTTGGTTTCCTCCCAGTGAACCAGTATGGAAAAATGTCAATTCAAAAATCTTTCTCGAAAAAGCTTTATGCTTTATGAGAGAAAAAGCCTTCAATATCATGAATGTAGATTTAACATTTATTTGTGAAGAACCAAAAATAGGTATTTATAATGAAAAAATCGTGAACAATATAGCCAAATTATGTGATATGTCAGTAGAACGGATCAATATAAAAGCTACGACTTCAGAAGGTTTAGGTTTTACTGGTAGAAAAGAAGGAATTGCCGTCTTAACCTCTGTTCTTCTTATTAAAACATAACAATGGTGAAAATGTACGTAACACTCCTAGGATTAGGTTTCGTTCCCTTTGCATCTGGGACATTGGGAAGCCTAGGTGGGATACTGTTATGGCTTGTTATAAGAGAAGTTTTATCCCCTTGGACTATGCTCTTCTCTATCGTATTCCTATTTTTTTTTAGTTGGATCATGACCGAAAATTATATCAAACAAAAAAAAGGGGGAGGACATGATCCATCTGAGGTCATTATTGATGAACTAATTGGGCAATGGATAAGTTTGATTCCTATTCTTTATTTGGATTATATTCTTTACACTGTTTCAATTACAGAAACTATTGTCTTGATGTTTCTATCTTTTTTGTTTTTTAGGTTTTTTGACATTGTTAAGCCTTGGCCTATAAGTATTATTGATCAACAAGATAATTCTTTTAGTGTTCTTTTTGACGATGTTGTGGCTGGATTTTTTTCATCAATTTTTGTTGCAGGATATATATCGTGGCTTTATCTTTTATAGCTAAGCAAAAAGAATTAGGAGAACTACTTGTCCGAAAAGCTCTTAAACAAAATAGAATGCTTGTCATTGGCGAAAGTTGTACTGGAGGCATAATTTCTTCTATAATCACGTCAATCCCAGGATCCTCCAAAGTTTTTGATCAAGGCTTAGTTACATACTCAAATAGAGCAAAAATTGACTTGCTAGGAGTACAGGAAAGTACACTAAAAAATCAGGGCGCTGTTAGTAAAGAAGTAGTAACAGAAATGGTGAGTGGCTTGTTTCGAATATCTCAGGCTAATATAGCTTTGTCTATATCAGGAGTTGCAGGGCCAGGGCCAGGTAATTTAAATTCCCAAAAACCAGAAGGGTTAATTTGGATAGCTTATGGGCTAAAAGGCAGGATGATAAACACTTCAATGCTAAGAATAGATCCACTTGGTAGAGATTATGTTAGACAAAAGAGTTCCGTAGAGGCGCTTAAGTTGTTGTTAAAGCTATTGGAAAATCCTTAGTCATTCTTTTATAGTCATCATTCTTTTCTTAAAAGCTGTTACCACTTTTTTAATTGCTTGATAAAAAACCAGTCCTATTAATTTATCTAAAATTATCGACCTAAACTCAAATCTGATTTCAAAACTTACTCGACAACCCTCATCGATTTGAAGAAAATTCCAGTTTCCATGCAGAATTTTAAAGGGACGATCTGATGAAAATATTTCTATCGTAAAATTCCGTTCGTCAATCATAATATTGGAAGGAAATTTTTCTCTAAAAGTACCAAATGCAATAGTTAGATCTGCTTTAAGTCGTTTGCCCTCTTGGACACAAATTGTGTCTGTTATAGTTGCACCAGCACACCAAGGTAAGAATCTTGGATATGACTCTATGTCGGCAACTAAATCAAAAACCTCTTTGATTTCTGAATGAATTATGCAACTTTCAACGTGCCTTTTCATAAAAAAACTTCATTTGAGTCTATTTTAGTCAGTTTGATTATTACCTATCGGCAATTTCAGTCAATGTCTTAACTTTTTGATTTTCAAGTAACTTTTGGTAATCTTCATCAGCATGAAAGGAAGATCTAGTAAATGGACTAGAAGAAACCATCAGGAAACCTTTGCCATAGGCTATCCTTTTTAGTTTCTCGAACTCTTCCAACGAAAAGAATCTATCGATAGGATAATGCTTTTTTGTAGGTTGGAGATATTGACCGATAGTTAAAAAATCAACATTTGCAGTTCTAAGATCGTCCATTACTTGCAAGATTTCTTTATGCTGTTCTCCAAGACCAACCATTAACCCAGATTTGGTAAATGTACCTGGCTCAAGTTCTTTAACTCTATCCAAAAGCTTTAATGACGCATAGTAGCGCGAACCAGGTCGCACCTCTTGATATAATCTGGGTACAGTTTCCAAATTATGATTAAATACATCAGGTTTAGAATCAAGAACAACTCGTAATGCGTCGTTGTTTGCCCGTAAAAAATCTGGAGTGAGAATTTCAACGGAAGTGCCTGGACATTTCATATGAATGAGGGAAACCGTCTTTGAAAAATGGTTGGCCCCCCCATCCTCTAAATCATCTCTATCAACGGACGTGATCACAACATGCTTAAGGCCTAATCTTAGAACAGCATTAGCTACCCGAGCAGGTTCAAACAAGTCTAACTCAACTGGTTTTCCTGTAGTCACATTGCAAAAAGCACAAGCTCGGGTACAAATTTCACCCATAATCATAAAAGTAGCATGTTTTTTTGACCAACAAGAGCCTATATTTGGACAAGACGCCTCTTCACAAACAGTAAAGACATGATTATCTTTAATAATTTGCTTGGTTTCAAAAAAACCTGCTGAGGTTGGGGCCCTTACCTTCAGCCAACTAGGCTTTCGCAAGACCCTAGAGTCAGCATTATTTATCTTCTCCGGGTGTCTTTTCTTGTGAGCACTTAGAAAATTCATTTCGTTTTTATTGTTTGATGTTGCTTTCATTCTTCCCCAGCTTTGTCCGACGATACAATTTCCATTTAATAATTAACCTAAAGATGAATTACTTTATCTTCAGAGCTTAATACACTTTCATGTAACATCTCTGACATTGTTGGATGAGGGAATATGGTCTTAATTAATTCTTCTGATGTCGTCTCTAGTTGCTTTCCAACCAAAAAAGTTGCAATAAGTTCTGTCACCTCAGAACCCACCATATGGGCTCCCAGCAGTTCTCCAGTATTCTTATCGAATATGGTTTTGATAAAACCCTCATCCTCTCCCATAGCCAAAGCTTTCCCATTAGCCAAGAAAGGGAACGAACCAATCTTTATTTCGTACCCAAATTCCAAAGCCTTGTCTTCAGTTAAACCAACAGATGCAATTTGAGGATTAGAATATGTGCAACCAGGTATATGTTCTGTTTTAAGTGGCCTAACATTACCTTGACCAGCAATAATTTCAGCTACCATTACTCCTTCATGGCTGGCCTTGTGAGCCAACCAAGGCGGTGAGGTTATGTCACCTATTGCAAAAATATTCTCCACATTTGTCTTACAAAAGTCATTAGTCACAATCATACCAGCTCTGGTATTGATCCCTATCTTTTCTAAACCTAAACCCTCCCAATTTCCCACTATTCCTGCGGCAACAAGAACAGTATGAGCAGAAATTTTTTCTTTTTTTCCCTTAGTTTCAATACTTAAACTAATCATAGATTTTTCTTGCTTAACTACTTCGAAGCAGGAATCCACAAAAAAACTAATCCCTCTCTGCTCGAAACTTTTCCTCGCAAAGCTTGAAACATCCTTGTCTTCAGTAGGCAGAATTCTGTCCTGCATTTCTAATACAGTTACATCTGAGCCCATCGAGTTATAGAAACTGGCAAATTCGATGCCAATAGCTCCAGATCCAACAATTATTAACTTCTTAGGAATTACCTTTGGTCTTAAGGCATGTCGATAATCCCAAATAACTCTTCCATCTACTGCGAGGTTAGAAATCTCTCTAGGTTTAGCCCCAGTAGCTATAACAATATTTTGCGCACTAATTTCCTGCTTCTCTCCATTATCTTTCTGAATAATGATCTCAGTATTACTTAATAAAGACCCTGTTCCTTTGATAATTTGTACTTTGTTTTTGGCTAATAAAAACTTTACTCCACTGGATAATTTTGCAGCCACTTTTCTTGACCGAGCCACTACATTATCAATATTTAGAGTTTGGCCGGATGTTTCAATGCCAAAGTCTTGCGATCTCTTAACTAATTCATAAACTTCTGCAGATCGTAAAAGTGCCTTGGTAGGGATGCAACCCCAATTTAAACACACGCCTCCAATTTCAGCCTTTTCTATTACAACCACATTTAGACCTAGCTGCGACGCTCTAATGGCAGCAACGTATCCACCTGGTCCTGAGCCAATTATCGCCACATTAAAATCTTTTTCCAACATTTGCTGCCTATCTGGGACCAACCCTCTAGTTAAAGAACTAATTATTAACTTCTTAAGAAGTAACTAATGGGTATCTCAACTAAAAGAAAAATTCCAGATAATCTTTTCCTACTATATTACCTTTGCCTCCACAGCGCTAACATTCACTACCATTAATTTTCAGCGTGGATTAAGGAATTAAGGGATTAATAAGGAAGCATCACCATAGGAATAAAACCTATATTTATTTTTAATGGCATGAGTATAAAGTTGCTTTGCTGCCTCTAAGCCAATAAAAGAAGAAATCAAAATGAAAAGAGAAGATTTGGGTAAATGAAAATTTG
This sequence comes from Paracoccaceae bacterium, assembly GCA_014239455.1. Classification (GTDB taxonomy): domain Bacteria; phylum Pseudomonadota; class Alphaproteobacteria; order Rhodobacterales; family Rhodobacteraceae; genus CACIIZ01. Next base: position 33,125 of record JAAZYV010000007.1, read on the forward strand.
TTATCAGTGCTGAAGTCACCCTAAAATTGAATCCAGGCGTAATGTAAATATCCGTAAAACCTTTATAATTCGCTATCTGACCACTTTTTGAGGCAGATGACTCAAGTATTCTTAAGCTTGTTGTTCCAACTGGGATTACCCTTCTTCCTGAAGTTAATGCATCATTGATAATTTCAGTGGTAGCTAGATCAATTTCGCCAAACTCTTCATGCATTTTATGGTCAGAAATGTGTTCAGTTCGAATTGGTAAAAATGTACCAATGCCGACATGCAATGTAACAAAACATGTCTTAATACCCTTTGCTTCAATTTTTTGCATCATATTACTATCAAAATGTAATGAAGCAGTGGGTGATGCAATGGACCCTATTGTAGTTGAAAAAATAGTTTGATAGTCATCTTTATCCTGTGAATCTGCCGGCCGAAATTTTCTGATATACGGTGGCAAAGGCATTTGCCCAGTCTTTGCAAGCAGTAAAAAAAAATCTCCAAAGTATTTAAACTTTACAACCACCCCATCCTTGCACCTATCAACTGCCTTACCAGTCAAGTCATTTGAAAATATGATATGTTTATGTAGTTTAAGTTTCTTGATTGGCTTACATAAACAAAGCCAGTGATCCACTGCCAATCTTTTAGTTAATAAAAACTCTAATCGATTCCATTTTTCTTTAGGTTTATCAGTTTCTTCAATAACCCCGTAGAGAAGTGCAGGAATGACCTTGGTATTATTAAAAACCAATAGATCACCAGCTTTTAATTGTTCTGGTAAATCAAAAAAAGAAAGGTCCCTTAGGGTATTTTGATTGTAATAAAGCAACCTAGAACTGGACCTTGGAACCTTTGGTCTTGTAGCAATTAGCTCTTTTGGTAAGGAAAAATCAAATTTTGTTAATCGCATCTGTGTAATTTCACAATTATTGTTAAAGTTATTGAGCAAGTAAAATTGCCATGATAATTCATTCTTTTAGGTATATTAGGGATTTACCCTGTTCAGAGATACAATGTCAAAAAAGTTAGTTGTCGGCAAACAGTTTCCAAAATTTAATTTGGTAGTTGATAGAGATAAAAGAATTAGTGAAAAATCATTTTTAAAACGGAAAACAATTATTTTTATCTATCCGAAAAATAATACTGGTGGTTGTACGAAGGAATGTGTTGATTTCTCAAGACTTATTAAAGATTTTGAGACACTAAATATCTCCATATATGGTCTGTCCAAAGACACTATACTGAGTCATAAAAAATTTATCAAAAAGTATAGCCTTAAAATAAAACTCATTTCAGATCCTTCTGCTGAACTGATTACCCAGGTAGGTGCCTGGGTTCAAAAAACTATGTATGGCAAGAAATGTATGGGTTCTGAACGAACAACTTTTATTTTAAACGAAAATAATCAGATCACCCATATATGGACGAAAGTTCGTGTAACTGGCCACGCTGAAGAGGTATTGAAAGCTTGCAAAAACCTAATTAAAGAGGATAATAAGTGAGTAAGAATGAAATCTTAGGATTTTCTAAGTAAAATGAAGTTTGAGACGTAAATAAATTAATAACTCTTACTGATGACAAGCGGGGAATAATTAATGTTTGCTAAACAAAAACAATCAGTTGAAAAACAAAACTCTAGTCAATCTGAAAAGATTCCGTCCAATGAACCTAAGCTCAATACTATTCTTGAGAAAACAAAGGGTTCAAATGATGAAATCATGATGCCACCTCGAGTAAAATCTCCGCCTTCACTTCTTTCTACTGACCTATTTATAAAAGGTAATTTAAATACAGCAGGTGACATACAAATAGAGGGAACTGTAGAAGGGAACATTAAAGCTAATCTACTGACAGTTGGACAAAATGCAGTAATCAAGGGCGAGATAATGGCTGAGGAAGTAGTTGTTAACGGGTCAATCTCTGGCACCATCAAAGGAAATAGGGTGCACTTAACAGCATCAGCAAAGGTAGATGGTGATATCATCCATAATAGCATAGCAATTGAAAGTGGCGCACATTTTGAAGGCTCTATCGAAAAATCAGAAGATCCTTTAACTAAACCAAATTCAAAAGGTGCTGACGCTGTAAGTTAGTCCTTACCAAACATAGAACAGCCAGTCAAAAAAAGAATGTTTTCTATGCATTGATATTTTTAGCTAGAGCTCCTAGCAAGAAATCGTCTAATTTCCCATCGAGCACACCCTGAGAATCAGAGGTTTCAACTTCAGTTCTAAGATCTTTGACCAATTGATATGGTTGCAATACGTACGACCGTATTTGATTGCCCCATCCAGCTTCACCCTTTGAATCATGTGCGTCTTGGATATCCTTGTTAATCTTTTTAATTTCCAAATCATATAACCTTGATTTAAGTGCTGCCATGCAATTCGCCCTATTTTGGTGCTGAGACTTCTCCGAACTGGTTACAACAATTCCTGTTGGCAAATGGGTTATCCTCACAGCAGAATCTGTAGTATTTACATGTTGACCACCTGCCCCTGAGGATCGAAATGTATCAACTCTCATTTCTGACGGGTTTAAATCCACAGCAAAGTTATCGTCAATTACGGGATAAACCCAAACAGAACAAAAAGAGGTATGCCTACGAGCGGAACTATCAAAAGGAGAAATCCTGACTAATCTATGGACGCCGCTTTCCACCTTCAACCATCCATAAGCATTTGTCCCTTTGATTTTGTAGGAAATTGATTTGAACCCAGCCTCATCTCCAGGGTTTTGTGAGATTATTTCGATCTGAAACCCTTTCCTTTCTGCCCATCTAACATACATTCTAGCTATCATCATTGCCCAATCACAACTTTCTGTACCTCCAGCTCCAGCATTTATTTCTAAAAATGTGTCATTTGAGTCTGTTTCCCCATCCATTAAGGCTGACCTTTCAACATTAAAAACATCTTGCCTTAATTGGAACAGATCATTTTCAGCATCAACCACAACTTCTTGCTCTTTTTCCTGAATCCCAAGTTGAATTAACGTAACACTTTCATCTAATTTTTTTTCAATTTCGGAGTATTGTTCTAAAAAATCTTCTAACCCCTGCCTCTCTTTCATTAACGCACGGGCACTTTTAGGGTCTTCCCAAAAGCTGTTATCACTTGTAATAGCATGAAGTTCATCAAGCCTTTCTATAGAACGAACCAGGTTTCGCCTTTTCGCCAGGATATCTAAAGATTTTCTTATTTCTTCAATTGTTTCCAGAACTTCTGCTCTCAAAATGGTACTCCAGATTTTGATAAATAAACTTATAACAATATTTCTTAGTATACTCTCGTATAGGCTTTTGTTATCCAAAAATAGTTTCTCTAAAGGATTTAATCAAACCATAATCCTCCCACAGCACTTATTTAAATCTTGATTCATGCCTGTCTTGACTCACAATTCGTTGAATTAGAGAAAGGCATGAACCAGAAAATATATCAGAATCAATCTTTAAATTTGATTTGTTTGCCTCTATATGACAGCCAAAAATCTTATCAGAAACTATTCCTATGACTGAATCGAAATTTAATTCTTTATCAGTATGATGTTTACCAATTAGTGTTATTTTGCCATTCCCATCTGATTCTGCAATTACATCAAAATACACTAGTGGAAAAAATTCGAAACCGTTTTCCTTAACTTTTCGCACGAAAAAGTGACTGCCTATTTCATTACTTATGTGATGAAGAAGTGCTTTCTTGTCTTTTTCACACTGCCTACATTTCTCTATTTTTAATTTCTTAGGAAAAACCTTTTGTTCTCCTTTAGAAATTTGGAGCAAAACGTGTCCCTGTTTTTTTAAACTTCCTATTAGCAGCATATTATAAGCTGATATTACATCAATAATAGTAGCCTGGCTATCGACTCTAAAGTGTTTTTGTGATTCTAAATTTTCCTTAATGAAGCCAAAATTCATAAGAATTTTGATGCTAGCATCATCTAATAAATCTTTCGGAATCTCTCTGTTTGAATATGCAAATATATCTTCAACATTAACTAGAACATTTAAATCAGGACCACCGCCATCAAAAAGCGTTTTAGAAGCAGCAGTTAAAAAAATAGGCATTAAGAATTCTAATCTAGGTCTTCTCACTTCAGTTACTTTGTTTACACTACTCAATTGGTAGCTATAACCGCCCTCTAGAGCTAAAATATCTCCTGTTCCTAAATCTGATATGATGACACCTCCATCAAATAATGGCCTCTGCTTGTAAAACCAAATTGGTGTTGAATCTTTTAAATCGCTTTTATCTTGAACATATATGACACTTCCTATCTTTAAATTTGGTTTCAACCCCTCTATAAAATGTAGTTTTTCCATTTCTGGAGAACGGTCTGTCACAACTAATGAGTTTTCACCCTGAATATCCACTACCACTGCTAAATTCCATCCATAGTTTGACTGAGGTAAATTCTCATTTTTAAGCTCTGCGAACCAGTTTAATTTCTTATTTCTGTGATCAACTTCAATATGAGTTACAGGTAATCCATATTCTCTTACTGCTAAATTTAAGGTTTGAATTTCCAATTTCAAAGCATTTCTTGCAATTTTTTGCAAATTAGAATCGATAGAAGTTCTAATCGATAATCCACCCTGATTAACATACCTTTCTCCTATTTCAGTATTTACCTGCGCTCTAATTTCCTCACCCAAAAAATCTCTAAATAACTCTAGTTTTATTCCATCTAAAATCTCTCCAGTCAAAACCGTTTGCAGTTTGGATCTTTTCTCAGAATTTAATTTACCTGTAGAGAGATAACCATTTTCAACCATCTCATCTAAAACAAAATTTCTTCTCTGAATCGCATTTTCAGGATTACTGAGTGGATTATATGCCTGAGGTGATTTAGGAAGGGCAGCCAAATAAGCTGCCTCACGTGGCAATAAATCCTCTAAACTCTTGGCAAAATATGTTTTTGCGGCTGCGGAAACCCCATAAGCTCCCTCGCCCAAATAAACCTCATTGAGGTAAATTTCCAATATTTCACTTTTGGTTAGAACTTTTTCCAATTGCACAGCAAGGATTAGTTCTCTAATTTTTCTTTCAAAACTTCTTTCTCCTGAAAGAAGAAATCCTTTTGTTACCTGTTGAGTGATGGTTGAAGCTCCCCTTAACTTTGCTCCTTTGGAGAAATCAATGATGGCTTTTAGAAGACCTAGAACATCATACCCAGAATGCTTATAAAAATTTTTATCTTCAGCACTTATGAATGCATGTTTCACCAATTCTGGAATTTTCTTTATTGGAACAAATTCTCTTTTCTCTGAATAAAAGAACCCCAAGATCTGTTCATTTCGATCCAAAACTTTACTGATAGTTTTTGGCTTGTATTCTACGATCTCAGAAACGCTTGGGAGTTGATTGCTATAAAATTCAATTAAAGATCGAGTAAACAAAAAGGCTATAAAGCCAAATAATAAGAAATATATTATGATCTTCTTCAATTTATCTATCATTTAATCAGCAATTGGTATGAGATTTAAGATTAATCGACGTACCACTTCAAACTTAAAGTCAAGTCGCTCATGATTCAACGGATCATACCCTATTTTTTTGACCACAACTTGATATGGAATTTGACATTGCAAAATAATTTGATAATTAAGTACTGTAACTTAAATTGCAAGATACTTATTACACAAGTAAGATAAGTATAATTTTATACTAAGAAAAGGAATTCTAGCGGGAACAAGAAGTTATTTGCCGCATTTATAAAGTGATAAAGTGATATTACTTTAACCAACTCATCTCATCTGGCTTAGCTCAGATTTAATTGTAACAACTTTGAGACTGAAGACGATAAATATTTAAAATTTGTCAAGAACTGCGTTTAAAAAGATTAACTTTGTGGTTCCTATCTCAGTCACAAATCAGGAAGTGAATAGTAATGATGACAACCTCAAGGAATAAATCATGAAGCATTCACAGGTGGTATTTTATGCAAAAAAAATTGCTGATAGATGCATCGCATCGAGAAGAAACAAGAATTGTTTTGCTGGATCGCGATCAAGTAGAGGAATTTGATTTTGAATCCGGACAGAAAAAGCAACAAGCTGGCAACATTTTTCTGGCTAAAGTAACAAGGGTTGAGCCCTCTCTACAAGCTGCTTTTTTAGATTATGGCGGAAACAGGCATGGATTCCTTGCGTTTTCTGAAATTCATCCAGATTATTATCAAATTCCCGTAGCTGATAAAGAAGCCCTTCTTGCTGAAGAAAGGGAGATTGAGAATCAATCTGAAGATTACTTAGAAAATGATATTGGCGATGAGGTAAACGATAACAAATTACCATCGTATGCAGAGCTTAGAGAGGATCCAAGTGAATTTGTTACGTCAGACCCACTGGATATAGAAGAAAACAATCTAGGTTTAGACAATTTTTCTCCTGAGAAGAAAAAGGGATCAAAAAAATCCAATATTGTCCCACTCGAAAAAAACCTGGAAAATAGGGATACCTTAGCAAGAGGTGAAGAAACTGATCAATCATTAGATTCGGATTCGAAAGAAAAAAATACTAAGCCACTCAAACCAAAAAAGAGGTTCAGAAAAAACAGATACAAGATTCAAGAAGTAATAAAGGTTAGACAGGTACTTCTAATTCAAGTGGTTAAAGACGAAAGAGGCAACAAAGGGGCAGCTCTAACGACTTATATGTCCTTAGCCGGAAGATATTGTGTGCTTATGCCAAATACTGCTAGAGGCGGAGGGATATCACGAAAGATAACAAACATAGGCGACCGAAAAAAACTGAAAGAAACGGCCAGTGAATTCTCGATACCAGATAAGATGGGGTTAATAATTAGAACAGCTGGAGCTAAAAGAACTAAAACTGAAATAAAAAGAGATTTTGAATACCTGCTAAGACAGTGGGAACAGATTCGTGATTTAACCTTAAAATCGATTGCGCCTTGTCCAATTTATGAGGAGGGTAGCGTCATCAAAAGATCTATACGAGATCTTTATACTAAAGAAATTAATGAAATCATTGTGGAGGGTGAAATAGGTTTTAAAGAGGCCAAAGATTATATGAAAATGCTCATGCCATCGCATGCAAAAAAAATTAAAAACTATGAAAAAACTCAACCAATTTTTTCTTACTATGGGATAGAAAACTACCTTTCGGCAATGTTTAATCCAACCGTTCAGCTAAAATCAGGTGGATATATTGTTATCGGAATTACAGAAGCCCTAGTGGCAATTGATATCAATTCAGGAAGATCTACAAAAGAAAGTGGCATTGAAGCTACAGCCCTGAGAACAAATTTAGAGGCTGTTGATGAAATCGCCAGACAATTGAGAATGAGAGATCTAGCTGGTCTAATTGTAATAGATTTTATTGATATGGAAGAGAAAAAGAATAACATTTCTGTAGAACGAAAGATGAGAGAGAGTCTAAAATTAGATCGTGCCCGCATACAAGTAGGGAGAATATCGTCTTTTGGGTTATTAGAAATGTCTCGCCAACGGCTACGCTATGGCATGGTGGAAGCTACTACGAAACCTTGTTCAAATTGCCATGGCACGGGACTCACAAGGTCAAATGAAAACCTGGCATTGGAAATCCTAAGATCTTTGGAGACTAAGAAACCACATAACGGCGCTATGGAGGCTGTTGTTAAGGCTCCAGTAGAAGTGGCTAACTACTTGTTAAATCAAAAAAGACGTAACCTTGAGATAATTGAAAAACGGTTAAGAATCAATATAACGATCAACGCGGATATCAATATCAACAATCCAAACTTTGTTTTTGAATTAAATAAATTACCTGAGATCCCTGATGACCCACATTCAGGAAAGGTTATCACAATAGATGGAGCAAAGAATGACCCCCAAGAAGAAAATGAACCAACTAACAACACTGAATCTATTCAAGGAAATCTAACCGAACAGGTTGGAAGAAAGCAAAAGAGACGTCGAAGACGAAATAATAAGAGCAAGCAAATCGATGCCGAGATGACCTCAATTACAGACATAAGTTTGAATCAAAATAACTCAAAAAATCTGGAAAAAATTAGTAAAATTAAGGAACCTTTAAACGAAAATAATTCGTCAAAAAAAGAACACAAGTCAGATATCCCGGAAGTCTCAGAAGATAAGAAAACTGGCGAAGTAAAAGCAAATAAAGATCAAACCAAAGACGGTTCTACTGATACACTAATGAAACAACCCAGAAGAAGATCTACTCCGAGAAACACGGTTAAGGAAAAGCCAAAAAAAGTACCCGATAAAAAATTGGCTACTACATCACCGTCTGTAGAAGAATCCGTTAAAACGAAGCCAAAGCAAAGAATTGCTAAACCAGTAAAAGAAGTCCTAAAAGAGAATGAATTGCAATCAGAACCAAACGGTAAAAAAAACACAAAAGAATTTCTAATTAATAATGAAAAAGGATCCAGAACGGGTTGGTGGTCCAGACATAAATCACGAGAAGATAAGTAAGTTTATTTTTTAACAAGCCAATTCAAATAACTTAATACGTGCAAACTAGGGTCAAAAATTGAAATTATTTGTAGCAACTATAACTTTGATTTCTACGCTATTTGCGTGGCAAGCAAGCTTTTCTAAAGACGTTTCCGGCCAAAATTCTTTGTTTGAAACGAAAGAACAAAAAGAATTTTTTCATATGGAGATCCAGCGTTTTATCCTTGAAAATCCTGATATAATCATAGAGGCAATCCAACTTTATCAAAAAAATAAAGAAAAGGAAGCAGCAACTAAAGAACTTCAGATTTTAAAAAATAAGAGTGCAGAGTTATTTCAAGATGACTATTCCTTTGTCGGAGGAAATAATGATGGAAAAATAAGAATAGTGGAGTTTATTGATTACAAATGTGGCTATTGCAAAAAAAATCACAAAATAGTCTGGTCTATTATAAAGGACAATTCTGATGTTAAATACATTGTCAAAGAGTTCCCAATCTTAGGATCCCAATCTATAATGGCAGCCCAGGCTTTATTATCAGTATTGTTATATGATTCAAATAATACCTATAAAAGTTTTTCAGACCAGCTAATTGCATACTCAGGATCCATAAATACTAAAACATTAAAAACTTTTGCAGAAAATTCCGGATCCAAAATCCTTGATTTGGAGACCACTATGAAATCTGAAAAAGTTAACCTACTAATAGCTAAAAATGCCTCCCTAGCAAAAGAATTAAGAATAGAAGGCACACCAACATTCATTATTGAAGATCAAATAATTAGGGGTTTTCTTTCTAAGAATCAAATGCAAGAATTAATTGAATTCACACGAAAAAAGCTTTAACAAAATAGTCAAATAAATATATTGACCATATGAAAGCAGTTATAATTCTGAGGTAAAAATGAAAAATAAAAATCTTGATGAGGAGATAAAACTTGTTGAAATGCTTGCTGATGTAGCAAACAAGAATCAATTGTCCGAAATTGAATTTGAAAAAAACATTAGCGCAGATTCAGGCTATTTTATACGTATTGTTTCAGCAAAAAACAGTGGATCGAAGGCCTCTTCAACTCAAGATATTTCAACCAAAGTTAATAGAGCTATAGATATTCCACCTAACCGAATTGAAGAATTAGAGGAAGTACCTGACTTTAAAGACCAACCTGGGATTGTATCCTCTCCTATGGTGGGCATCGTTTATTTGTCACCAGAACCTGGGACAAAACCTTTTATTGAAATAGGTCAAAGAGTTAAAACCGGTGATACTCTTTTCATTATTGAAGCAATGAAAACTATGAACCAAATTCCATCGCCCAAGTCTGGAAAGATTTCCCGCATACTTATAGATGATGCGACTCCTGTAGAATTTGAAAGCCCCTTGGTTATAATTGAATAAAACCCAATGTTAAAAAAAATTCTAATAGCTAATAGAGGGGAAATTGCCCTAAGGGTCATAAGGGCTTGCCATGAATTGAATATTCCATCTGTAGCAGTACATTCTACTGCAGACTCAGATTCTATGCACGTGAAACTGGCTAACGAAAGCGTATGTATCGGACCACCTAAGGCTAGTGAAAGTTATCTAACCATACCCAACATAATAGCTGCTTGTGAAATAGCTGGTGCAGACTCAGTACACCCTGGATATGGCTTTCTTTCTGAAAACCCTGCTTTTGCTGAAATTTTAGATGACCATAAAATTACTTTTATTGGTCCCTCTGCTAAGCATATAAGGCTGATGGGAGATAAAATTACTGCTAAAAAAACTATGACTGACTTAGGGGTTCCCTGTGTGCCTGGTTCGACTGAGGCAGTTGAGACTGTGACAAATGCAAAAGAAATTGCAAAAGAACTTGGCTATCCAGTGCTTATTAAAGCTTCTGCAGGTGGCGGAGGTAGAGGCATGAAACTAGTCACGAACTCCGATGAATTACCAGAAGCTTTCCATGCAGCAAAAAAGGAATCAGCAGCAGCATTTAATAATGATGCTATTTATATTGAAAAGTATTTACTGAATCCAAAACATATAGAAATTCAAATCTTTGGAGACGGTTTAGGTAATGCAGTGCATTTAGGAGAACGTGATTGTTCTATTCAAAGAAGACATCAGAAGATTCTAGAAGAGGCTCCATCAACAGTCCTTACCCACAAAATTCGTCAGCATATTGGAGAAATTTGTGCAAATGCAATTGCTAGTCTAAAATATTCAGGTGCTGGAACAATAGAATTTCTTTATTCAAATGGTGAATTTTATTTCATTGAGATGAATACAAGGATTCAAGTCGAACATCCTATAACTGAACAAATTTTTGGAGTGGATCTGGTGAAGGAACAGATACGGGTTGCTTCAAAAGAAAATCTGTCCTTCCAACAAGAAAAAATTCATTTTAGGGGCCATGCTATCGAATGTAGGATAAATGCTGAAAAGATCCCTGAATTTTCGGCTTCTCCTGGCTTAATTACTGCATACCATGCTCCAGGAGGACTTGGAGTAAGGGTAGATAGTGCAATTTATGCAGGATATAAAGTACCCCCCTACTATGATAGTCTGATTTGCAAACTTATAGTGCATGGAGAAACTAGAAAGGAAGCAATTTCAAAGTTGAGAAGAGCTCTTAAAGAGTTGATCGTTGACGGGATTGATACGACAGCAGAAATATTTGATAAAATTCTTGTAAGTAAAGAGTTTGAAAAAGGTACTTATGATATTTCCTGGCTTGAGAATTTCTTATCTGAGCAGCAAAGAACTAAATAGCCACGCTAACAAATGGATGTTTCCCTTACTCAACAAATAATTCTAGCCTATTCACAGGGATCTTTCCCAATGGGAACAAATAAAATGAGTTCCAAGATTGAATGGGTAGCACCTATTGAAAGAGGGTTGATCCCTGTTGGAAGCATTCGTTGTTCAAAGAGTTTGCGAAAAGAAATTAATAAAAACAAATTCGTTGTCTCCTTTGATACTTCATTTGCTGAAGTAATGGCTAATTGTGCAAACCGTGAAGAAACTTGGATAAATCAAACGATTCTCGATCAATACCTAATCTTGCACTCAAACGGCTTGGCTCACTCTGTTGAAATTAGACAAAACAATACCCTGGTTGGAGGTTTATACGGGTTGGAACTTGGTGCAGTTTTTTTTGCAGAGAGCATGTTTTCAAAAGTCTCTAATACTTCCAAGATGGCTATGATTGCAATGATGGCTAGGATTCATTATGGCGGGTTTAAGATTTTTGATACACAATTCCCATCTGCCCATTTAACTGCCCTCGGTGGAATCACGGTAAACCAGCCGAGTTTTCTTGAAATGTTATCCTCAGCAATCAATCAACAATCTAATTTTAATCGATCTCCAGAATTATCTACATGGGAGGATTTTCTAACCTATGGATGTGGATGAATTAGCCTATAATTGGTATACATTCTTGTCTGTCAGCTATTCTTAATTTCCAGAAAATTTTTGTATCAAATTATTCAAGTCTAAAGCCCCTTGTGTATAGATAAACTGGTCATTAGGTTCCAGAAAATCTTCTGATCCTCCTGGTGTAATGGAAACAAAATTTGATCCCAGAAGACCCTCTGAAGTTATTATTATTTCTGAATCCTCAGGAATTTTAACTTTATTGTCTATTGCCAGTACCATTTCTGCCATATATTTGTCAGCATCTAAAGACACAGCTACAACTTTCCCAATATTTATTCCCGCTAATCGAATATGACTTCCAATTTTGATTCCAGAAATATTAGAAAAAGATGCATGATATGTAGTTTCATTTTGTGTGGGGAAAATATCTTCTGATTTACTTACAACCGAAAATACAAACCATCCTGCTATTATGAGAACAAAAGCACCAATTATTGTCTCTAATACTTGCCCCTTCATTTTCACCAACAATAAAAAAAATTCAATTTTTAGGTTCCCAAGGAACATACTCAACATTTTTTGCAGACGAATATTTTTTAGGATGATAGGCATCAATCGTGCCTGTCATATTCTTATGATAAAATCCATCTGACCTTGTCACTACGGCACTATTTTCTGATACAGGGAGCTCCTCTCCTTTGCCATGAATCCACCCATGCCAATTTGGAGAGATAGAAGAAGCATCGCAGTCTTTATGATAAAGAACCCAGCGTCTTTCATCTTTCTTAGATTTGAAATATTTATTTCCCCAATTGTCGGATCCAACATAAATTCCATTTCTCAAGGTAAATATGTAAGTCCCTATAGTGTAACCCCTCCACCAGATAAACAAACTATCAAAAATCGTCCTCATTGCATAAACCAAATTCACATAATAAATATCGTTCGTATTTCTTTAAGCAGGCTTTTCCTTTAAATCTTCATAGATAAGCAAAGGGGCAGCATTGCCTAAAACCGCTTCCTCATTTACTACTATTTCAGAAACTCCTAACATAGCAGGCAAATCAAACATTGAGTCTAGGAGAATTCCTTCAAGAATTGATCGTAATCCTCTTGCACCAGTCTTTCTTTCTATCGCTTTCTGAGCTATGACTTTGAGCGCATCATTGCTAAAAGACAACTCTATGTTTTCCATTTCAAAAAGCCTCTGGTATTGCTTAACCAGAGCATTCTTTGGCGAAGTCAATATAGAAATCAAAGATTTTACATCTAAATCTTCTAAAGTTGCAATGACTGGCAACCGTCCTACAAATTCTGGAATTAAACCAAATTTAAGAAGATCTTCTGGTTCAACTTCTTTAAAAATTTCTCCAACTTTTCTTTCATCAAAGTCTTTCACATCTGCTCCAAAACCTACTGCAGAACCTTTTCCTCTCCTACTTATAACTTTATCCAAACCAGCAAAGGCTCCCCCACAAATAAATAGAATATTAGTTGTGTCTACCTGAAGAAATTCTTGCTGTGGATGTTTTCTTCCTCCCTGTGGTGGTACACTTGCAATGGTTCCTTCCATTATTTTTAATAAAGCTTGTTGCACCCCCTCGCCAGAGACATCTCTTGTAATAGAAGGATTATCTGATTTACGACTTATTTTGTCCACTTCATCAATATAAACAATTCCACGCTGAGCCCTTTCAACATTATAGTCTGCTGCTTGCAATAGTTTAAGAATTATGTTTTCAACATCCTCCCCAACATATCCTGCTTCTGTCAAGGTAGTAGCATCTGCCATAGTAAAAGGAACATCTAGTATTCTAGCTAAGGTTTGAGCTAGGAGTGTTTTTCCACATCCAGTGGGCCCGATTAAAAGGATATTGGACTTTTGTAACTCAACATCCCCTGATTTAGTCGGATAGTTTAATCGCTTGTAATGATTGTGAACTGCAACAGAAAGCACCCTTTTGGCCAGTGCTTGTCCAATGACATAATCATCAAGAACATCACATATTTCTCTTGGTGGAGGCACTCCAATCTTTGATTTTACAACATTATTCTTGGTCTCTTCACGTATGATATCCATGCATAGTTCTACACACTCATCACAAATAAAAACCGTGGGCCCAGCAATTAACTTTTTTACTTCATGCTGACTTTTCCCACAAAAAGAACAATACAGCTCCGTCTTATCGGATCCATCCGGACTTTTCATAAATGCCTCGCCTTTTATATACGATTTTTTTATTAACCACTGAGCATTGAATCATCACGTGAAAGAAAATACAAGAGTAAAACAAACCAAATTCTATTTTATTCCTGGATTAACTTGGAATGTCTACCTGGTCACTAGAACCAAAGTCCTTCCTACTTTCAACAATTTCGTCAATTATTCCCCAGTTTTTTGCTCCATCTGCTGTTAGGAAATTATCTCTATCCAAAGTTGTCTCAACCTTTGAGAGTTTTTGTTTGCAGTGTTTCACATAAATAGCATTTAATCTCTTCTTCAAATTCAATATTTCTTCAGCATGTAGAGCAATATCTGACGCTTGGCCTTGAAAACCTCCAGATGGCTGATGAAGCATTATTCGGCTATTTGGTAATGAGAACCTTTTACCTGAGTGACCCGCAGCTAACAACAAAGAACCCATTGAAGCCGCTTGCCCAATACAAAGAGTACTTATATTTGGTCTGATGTACTGCATAGTATCGTAAATAGATAGACCTGAGGTGACAACTCCACCGGGACTGTTAATGTACATGGAAATTTCCTTTTTTGGATTTTCTGCCTCCAAAAACAATAGTTGTGCTACCACTAATGTGGCCACTGAATCATTAATTGGACCTGAAATAAATATGATTCTCTCTTTTAGCAGCCTAGAATAGATATCATACGCCCGTTCGCCTCTGGCTGACTGTTCTACCACCATTGGTACTAACGTGTTCATATGTTGAGCCCTTTCCTTAGTGTCGTTCACTGAATTGAGTATTTACAGACCATATACAATCTTGTTTGGTTTGGTTTAGTTTAGTTTAGTTTTGATATGAAAGTTATTTGTCAACCATAGTCTTGTCAAATTTCTTCTTAAATTCATCAAATGAAATATCTTTTTCATTAGGGTTGATTAGCTTGATCATAAAATCGAAAACCTTTTCCTCAAATATTGGAGCACGAATTTGTTCTTTAGCACTAGGGTTTGTATCCAAAAATTTAAAGAAATCATTTTCTTTACCAGGATATTGAGATGCTTCTTGTAGCACTGCATCCTTATATTCCTTTTCAGATACTTGAATACCATTTCGACTACCCTCTTCAGCAAAAAATAATCCAAGTGTCACTCTTCTTTTTGCCAGCTTTTTTTGACCTGGAGAAGCTTTTATCTCTTTACCTGTATTCTTCGTGCCCTTATTACTAGTAGTTTCTGATTCAGCGGTGATAATCTGTGAAATCTCTGCATCAACCAGAGATTGTGGTAACTCAAATTCAACATTTTTTTCAAGTGCGTCCATCAAATCTTTTTTCATTAAAGATCTTGAGAAGGCAGTATATTCATTGCCCAAACGCTCTTTAATATTTTTTTTCAGTTCAGAAAGGTTCTTACATGAAAATTTCTTAGCCAATTCGTCATCAATTTTGGCCGGTTTGGGGGCATTAACAGTCTTTATTTTGCATGCAAAAATAGAATCTTTTCCAGCCAAATTTTTGTTCCCATAATCTTTGGGAAATTTTACCGTAACCGCAACTTCCTCGCTTTCTTTGCATCCAAGGAGCTGCTCTTCAAATCCTGGAATAAAACTATTTGACCCTAGAACCAAGGGGTAATCTTGAGCGGATCCACCCTCAAATTCTTTGCCCTCGATAGAACCAACAAAATCTATGATAACTTGATCACCCTGCTCAGCCTTAGCCTTCTTGGTTTTAGGATGAAAAATGCTAGCTGAATTTGCCAGCTCATCCAATGCTTTATCCACAGATTTTTCGTCAATTTGGACTTTAAATTTGTTTAGAGATAATTTCTTGTAATCGAATTGCGGAATTTCAGGCAACACTTCATACTTGAAGGTAAATATGAGATCATTTTCTTCGTTGATATCACCACTTTTTAAATCGACGCTCGGACGTGAAGCTGGTTTATGATCTTTTTTTTCTAAATGAGCTCTGATGCTACTGTCGACTAATTCCTGAATGACTTCGCTCCTAGTTGAGGTACCAAACATTTTTTTCATCATTGACAGTGGGGTTCGACCTTTCCTAAAACCCTTCAGCTGAAAGCTTGTTCTAGCAATTTCCAATTTTTGATCGACTTTTTCATTTAAATCATCTCTGGCTATGCCAAATTCGTAAGCTCTTGATAACTTTTTACTTTCGATCTCTTTAAAATTCATTTGTTCCTCTTATTGATAACCCAATTATGGTGCGGGTGAAGGGACTTGAACCCCCACGCCGTAAGGCGCCAGAACCTAAATCTGGTGCGTCTACCAATTTCGCCACACCCGCACAGTCATAATCCAGCAAGTTGGATTCATCTTCAATTTAGTAGCCAATATATTGGCTAAATAATGACTTAAGAAATCAAAGTAAAGAGTTAAAGTTTTTTATTGACATCTCAATCACTAAGTCCAATCTTTTTGCATTTTCAAGTCAAAGCCGTCATCCTACTAATTTCTGCTTAATAAATAGGCATATCTCTATATGACGCTTTTTTTATCAGGTATAAGCTTGATTTCATTTGCTTCATTTATTCCTACATGCTTTTCCTTAACTATAATCAAACAAACTATATCTTAGATTCGCAAGGGATCGCTGTATGAAAAAAATAGAGGCCATAATAAAGCCCTTCAAACTGGACGAAGTTAAGGAAGCATTACAAGAACTTGGAATACAAGGTCTATGCGTGACAGAGGTTAAAGGGTTTGGTCGGCAGAAGGGACACACAGAGCTCTACCGAGGAGCAGAATATATCGTAGACTTTCTTCCAAAAATAAAAATCGAGATGGTAGTAACTGATTCTCAAATCGAACAAGCCATCCAAGCTATAATAAAATCTGCTAAAACTGGAAAAATTGGAGATGGAAAGATTTTTGTTTCTGAAATCTCTCAAGCCATCCGCATCCGCACTGAAGAAGAAGGAGCTGACGCTCTTTAAAAGACATATTTAAAGAACCTGTCATAACACTGAGAAACCATTAATTTATATGAATATTCTCTCGACCCTACAAAAAATAAAGAGGAAATAAGATGAATTCAAGTAAAATTATCGAAAAGTTAAAGGCCGAAGAAATTGATTATGTCGATCTAAGATTTACTGATCCAAGGGGAAAACTTCAGCACGTTTCGATCTTAGGTGATACGATTGACCAAGAACTGCTGGATGATGGCTGGATGTTTGACGGGTCATCTATAGCAGGTTGGAAATCAATTGATCAATCAGACATGAAACTAGTACCAGATTGTTCATCAGCCTATATCGATCCTTTTTATGCTGAAAAGACACTCTGCCTGCACTGTAATGTAGCTGAACCTGACACTGGTGAACTTTACGACCGGGACCCAAGGTCAACTGCAGTTAAAGCTGAATCATATCTTAAATCATCTGGTATTGGGGAAACCTCCTTTTTTGGCCCCGAGGCAGAGTTTTTCCTTTTTGACGACGTAAGATATTCAACTACCATGAACAAGGTATCCTACGAGGTTGACGCAATCGATTCATCATGGAATACGGATACTGAGTTCGAAATGGGTAACATGGGACATCGACCAGGTGTGAAAGGGGGTTATTTCCCGGTAAATCCAGTTGATTCAGGTCAAGACATTCGCTCCGAAATGTTATCAACAATGAAACGTATGGGAATGAAAGTAGATAAACATCACCATGAAGTTGCATCTAGCCAACACGAATTGGGATTAATTTTCGATTCATTAACTAGACAAGGCGATGAGCTACAAAAATATAAATATGTCATACACAATGTTGCTCACGCATATGGTAAAACTGCCACTTTTATGCCTAAACCAATTGCTGGAGATAATGGTACAGGTATGCACGTTAACATATCCATCTGGCAAAATGGAAAACCTCTATTTGCAGGAAATAGGTATGCTGACTTGTCTGATGAAGCTCTTTACTTTATTGGTGGAATTTTAGATCATGCCAAGGCATTAAACGCGATCACGAATCCGGCAACAAATTCCTACAAAAGATTAATCCCTGGTTTTGAAGCTCCCGTACTAAGGGCATATTCAGCAAGAAATCGCTCTGGCTGTGTACGAATCCCCTGGACAGAAAGCCCAAATGGTAAGAGAGTAGAAGCACGCTTTCCCGACCCATCTGCCAACCCATATTTGGCATTCTCGGCTTTATTGATGGCTGGTCTGGACGGGATACAGAAAAAAACTGATCCTGGCGAGCCCTCGGACAAGGACCTGTATGACTTACCGGCAGAGGAATTAGTATCCATTCCAACTGTTTGCGGAAGCTTGCGTGAAGCTTTGAAATCACTAGAATCGGATCATGACTTTCTTCTATCTGGTGATGTTTTTACAAAAGGTCAGTTAGAAGGATATATGGAACTGAAATGGGAAGAAATACACGAATATGAGCATACACCGCACCCTGTTGAATACAAACTTTATTACTCTTGCTAAAATAAAAAGTGGTATCCTTATTTAGGCTCTATGATTCAACTTTCTTAAGTGAGTCGATTTGAGCTTTTGTTAATGCAGACCTGCCAACGACAAAAGTATGAATGCCAAATACTATGGCATCAGATTTGGGCAACCTAAAGAGGCTCTGTTTTTCGACCCTCACCCAAAAGTCACCTTCAAAAAATGACTTACGAGTTGGCTGAGACAGCTCTTCTTTTTGAGGAGAGAACAATTCGGGGTTATCATATAAATACCAATTGGCTCGCCATATTGGAGTCTCAACCTTCAAATTATTGAACATTCTTTGCACAAGATTAGAAATTTTATCCGTATAATGTGGCACAGGTTTGTGAATCCTACTCATGGGTTTGCTCATTTTCTCTCCCAATGTCCACAAAGCCGGAAAGCATAAGATTCCACCATTGAGTATGTGTTCTTTCATTTCTGCATTCCACTGCAAAATCAGTAAATCTTCTTGCACCAATCTACCAGCGATGACTAATGGGTTATCACACTCTAATAAAATTTTTTTTCCATCAGGCCGAGTTACTTTTGAACCTGTTACATCATAATTGCGGTCACGGTTCAATTTAACTAAAACCAAATTCAACAATTCTTTGGCAGCATCTTTAGCTTCTTCATTCAACTGAAAAACTTTTTCTCTATTTTTCAAAATTAATTCATCACGATATTCCATTTGCCTATCGAAAGCATCATCTTGCAGGAATAATTCATCTGTTCTTAGTGGTTGAACACCTGGTAACCTAGCTGTGACTACTCTATCCCAAGGTGACAGAGGTAAACTCTTCTGGCAAATTAATCTCATCAGATTGCCCAACTTTAATTAAATTAACACACTACACCCAAATATTCATGCCGTTAAAAGCAACCATGGGTCGTAAATAGTACACTTTACATGGGATTTAAAATAATTCTACCGAGATTTGATGTTTACCCTCAGTTACATCGAAGTCTAATCTTAGTATTGGCTATATGAATTGAAATTCAAGTTGTCACAATGATATCAAATGTTATGATGATTTTCTGGTACTCAACTAACTAATTGCAGTTAAGAGCCTGATCAAAAAAGGGACAATTTACTTTTCCATATATTGTTTTTTTAGAGATTTAGGTTACAACATATAGAAAATAACAGGTAAACCCAATTCCATAGCTGGATTATTTACATTGAAATCAGATAACCAAACATACGATGCTAGAGACATTGAGGTTCTTGAAGGCCTTGAACCTGTACGAAAAAGACCTGGCATGTACATCGGAGGAATAGATGATAAGGCGCTACATCATCTTGCTGTCGAAATAATTGATAATGCCATGGATGAAGCAATTTCAGGGTATGCAAAAAAAATAACCGTTGAGCTTATTGATAAGAATTACCTGAGCATCCATGATGATGGGAGAGGTATTCCCGTAGATGAACACCCTAAGTTTCCTGGGAAATCTGCACTTGAAATAATTGTAGGAACCCTGCATGCAGGGGGCAAGTTTTCCGATGGGGCATACAGAACTTCGGGAGGATTGCATGGTGTAGGAATTTCCGTAGTTAACGCCCTTTCTAAATTCTTAAGAATTGACGTGGTAAGAGAAAAAAAGTTGTATCGTCAAACTTTTTCAAAGGGAAAAGCTGCAACAAAACTAGAGTCTTTAGGTCCCTGTGGAAATAAGAAAGGAACAGCGGTATTTTTCAAACCGGATACTGAAATATTTGGAGATGATATTTCATTTTCTGCTAACAACTTGATCAAGGAATGTGAATCGAAAGCCTATTTACTGTCAGGAATTGTTATAGAGTGGAAATGCAACCAGAAATTAATTGCCCCCAACACCCGTAACAGTTCGGCAACTTTTTGCTATCCAAACGGTATTATAGATTTTTTAGAACACAAACTTAAGGATATTACCCTATTAAATGATAGCCCTTTTAAAGGGTCCATTGATTTTAATACTAAATCCAATACTGAACTCAGTGGCTCTATGGAATGGGGTTGCAATTGGACGCATGAAAATTGTGGCTTTCTGGAATCTTTTTGTAATTTGATCCCAACTCCAGAAGGGGGAACCCATGAAATTGGTTTTTGGTCCTCTATGATTAAAGGAATCAAATCTTATGGTGAGTTAACGGGCAATAAAAAAATCAACCAATTGACTAAGGAAGATCTTGTACCTGGCCTTTGTGGTATAATTTCTGTTTTCATTAATAAACCCACATTTTCTGGCCAAACCAAGGAAAAACTTACCACTCCAGAAGTTGTTAAACTCGTAGAAAGCTCGTTAAAAGGCCTTTTTGAAAATTGGTTAGCAGAAGATCCTAAGGTATCTAACCTGATTATCGAAGAATTATTAAAAAGATCCGATGAAAGGATAAGAAAGAAAAATGAAAAAGAAACCTTAAGGAAATCCTCAATTAAGAAATTGAGATTGCCGGGAAAGTTAGCTGACTGTA
Source organism: Paracoccaceae bacterium (assembly GCA_014239455.1). Taxonomy (GTDB): domain Bacteria; phylum Pseudomonadota; class Alphaproteobacteria; order Rhodobacterales; family Rhodobacteraceae; genus CACIIZ01. Next base: position 54,012 of record JAAZYV010000007.1, read on the forward strand.
TTACTAACGTAAAAGCCGATACCGAACTATTCCTTGTAGAAGGAGATAGCGCTGGCGGTAGCGCAAAACAGGCACGTAACCGAAATAACCAAGCGATATTACCCCTCAGGGGAAAAATTTTAAATGTTATGACTTCAACTCATGAAAAAATGCTGCAAAACCAGGAAATTTTGGATCTCTGCAAATGCCTTGGGGTGGAAGTTGGAAATAAATTCCAAATAGAATCCCTGCGATATGAAAAGATTATTGTAATGACTGATGCTGATGTCGATGGAGCTCATATTTCATCCCTACTAATCACATTTTTTTTCATGCAAATGCCTGAACTAGTAATTAATGGTCATTTATTTCTAGCTATGCCTCCCCTTTTCAAAATTTCGTCAGGTAACAAAGTGATGTATGCCAATACTGAGCAAGAAAGAGACCAAATAATAGAGACAAGAAACCTTAGGAGCAAAAAATTTGAAGTTAGCAGGTTTAAAGGCTTAGGAGAAATGAATCCCAGTCAATTAAAAGAAACAACAATGAATCCAACCACTAGAAAACTAATAAAAGTTATAGCTCCAGCGGATGATTTAGAAGCTACGACAAATCTAGTGATGAACCTCATGGGCAAGAATCCTGAACCTAGATTTGACTACATCATAAATAATGCAGCATTTGTAGATCCGGCTGCTATCTAAAAAAACTTGCATCCCAAAAAAATACGATCAAAACACCAGAATAAGTATGTTACCATCTCGTCTATTTTGACTTGAATAGTCTTGTTAATAATGTATTAACTCCTGGGGCCTAATGTATTTGAAAGTTGGCTTTGGTAACCGAAATGAAGTCTAAAATAAATAAATTCTTTGCTTGGTTAGTGGTTTTTTTATTGGTCATAGGCCTGGCCGGATTTGGTTTGCAGGATGTTATATCTAGATGGGGAACCTCACGAGTAGCCAGTGTTGGTGGGACAACAATATCTACTGAAGATTTTAGGAGAGGATTTATTCAGGAATTGAATTACGTTTCAAAGATTCTGGGCAAACAAATCACAATTGAAGAATCAAAATCAATGGGACTTCATCTTAGAGCACTTGAGAGACTTCTAAATAAATCACTGTTAGATCAAATTCTTAATGACATGCATTTATCAACAGGGGATACAGTCTTAATCAAAAAGCTTAAACGTGATCAAAATTTCCAAAATCCTTCTGGAAAATTTAGTAGACAAAATTATAAGCTTTATCTAGACCGAGTAAATCTTTCCGAAAATGACTTTGAAAATATTCTAAGGAAAGATATGACCCGAGATTTTATTTTGCAGATAATTGGTGGGAAATTTCCTGCAAATACTAATATAAGTAAATTGATAGTAGACCATGCTGGAGAAGAACGAATGGTCTCTATATATAAGGCCAATGACGCGTTAGTTCATGTCGAAAGAAATTCAAATCATAAGGATCAGGAAGAATTTTTTAACCTTAATAAGGAAGTTTACCGATCAGCCAATATTAAGAAGGTATCCTTTTTAAGATTGGATCCCATAAAAATGGCTGAGCAAATAGAAATTCCTGATGGAGAGTTGATGGAAGCTTTCAAATTACGAAAAGAAGATTATCTAAAACCTGCCAGAAAGACACTGAATAGAATTGTTTTTTCCAATAAGAAAAACGCTGAATTTGTATTTAGACAAATAGCGAATGGTAATCAAACATTTGATGAGATTGCAAATACTAGAGGTCTGAGTCCTGAAGAAGTAATATATGGAACTTTTTCAAAAAACCAATTACCAAAAACTGCCAGTGACTTAATTTTTTCAAATGATTTTCAACTCGGTGATGTGGTTGGGCCTATCTTAGGTGAATTAGGTTATGAAATTTTTGAAATTACTGACGTCCTTCCGTCTGAAGAATTAAATTTTACAGAGATAAGACATTTGCTCCACACAGAATTAGCCCAAATTAAAGCACGGGATACCTTATCAGCTACAGCTCCAGAAATAGAAGACATGATAGCTGCGGGTGAAAGTCTGGAAACAATTTCAAAGCAGTTTTCCATACAAATTGAAACTTTTGTTTGGTCAGCAGGAACTAAGGCACCGGAACCATTTACTAGTAAAGAATTTGGTAGGTTAGTAAATACAGTCACAACAGAAACCTCTGATCTAATAGAATTGGAATCCGGCATTCTTGTAACTATGCGATTAGATGAAGAAATCCCTCCCCAAATACCAAAATTAGAAGATATTTTAGACCAAGTGTCTACTGATCTATACAAAACGAAAAGAATAGAGGCTTTAACAGAAAAGGTAACTTTTGTTTTGACCAATAATGACCCTGCTGCTCCTTTAGAAACAAAATATTTTGATCTTCTTCTAGAGGAAAAACTAACTAGACAAAGTAGTTTAGAGTATATGGAACCAGATACCTTGAAAGAAATTTTTCAAGCAAAAACTGGGGATTTGATTGTGAAACCAGTAAGCAAAGGATCAATTCCTTACATGCTCTTAATTAAGATAGAAAAAATAATCCCTGCATCACAAAATGCTGGACAATACAGCAAATTTAAAATAGCGGTTCAAGATCAAATGACTGAAGAGGTAAACAATGATTTAATATTTTCTATGATAAACAGTCTTAAAGAGACATATAAACCCACAGTTAATGTCAAAATGCTCGATAAAATTATCTCAAACCTACAGTGACGACCATGGAGTTTTTTCCTCCTTTCAAAAGATTTGAAGAAAATATTAACCTAAAGAAAAATCAAATCATTCACACCAAATTCTCTGCTGATCTTGATACCCCCGTATCTCTGATGATTAAGTTAGATAGCCAGCAGAGCAATTCCTTTCTTCTTGAATCTGTCACTGGTGGAAAAATAAAGGGACGTTTTTCAATCATAGGAATTAAACCAGATCTAATATGGAGATATTCTGGAGATTTTCCTGAAATCAACCGACAAGCACTTCACAAGGAAAATTCATTTAGAAAAGCCGGTACTTCAGTACTTTCTTCGTTGCGGGAGATAATAAAGGAAAGTACTATCGACATACCAGATAATCTTCCCACCATGTGTGCAGGGTTATTTGGGTATCTAGGATATGAAATGATACAGTTGACCGAGAAAATCCCTGCGGCCCAAGCTAATCCCTTAAATTTACCGGAGTCAATTTTTTTTAGACCCTCAATAATCATTATAATGGACAATGTTAAAGGAGAAGTTACAGTCGTTACACCAATATGGTGTGAATCCTATGCTGTTACTTCTTGCTCACCAAGGGAATGTTATGACAATGCTACTAATTCTCTTAGCTCGATCTTAAGAATTATTTCTTCGCATTCCAGTCCTTATAAATTCCCAACAAAGTCAGATAAACCAAATACACTCTATAGAAAACCACAAAGTAATGTAACAAAAAGTGAATTCTTAAAGAAAGTTAAAAAAGCCATTAACTATGTTAAGTCAGGTGACATACTACAAGTGGTTCTGAGTCAGAGGTGGAAAATGAAATTTGACATTGATCCATTTTCCTTTTACCGAGCTTTGAGAAAGACAAATCCTTCTCCATATATGTTTTTTTTCAATTTTGAAAATTTTCAAGTTATTGGGGCAAGTCCTGAAATTTTAGTAAAAGTTGCAGAAGGTAAAGTAACCATAAGACCAATAGCAGGAACTAGGCCGCGAGGTAAAGATTTGGCCGAAGATTTGTTTTTGGAAAAAGATTTGCTGGCGGATCCCAAAGAGCAAGCTGAACATCTAATGTTGTTGGATCTAGGTAGAAATGACGTTGGTAAAGTTAGTGAGATAGGAACTGTAAAACCAACCGAAAAGTTCGTGGTCGAAAAATACAGCCATGTTATGCATATTGTTTCTAATGTAGAAGGTATCTTAAGATCTGACAAAGACAATGTCTCAGCCTTGTTTTCTGGATTACCTGCTGGAACTGTATCAGGTGCACCAAAAATTCGAGCTATGGAAATTATAAGCGAACTTGAGAAAGAAAAAAGAGGTGTCTATGCAGGCGGGGTCGGTTATTTTGGAGCTTCTGGGGAAATGGACATCTGTATTGCACTAAGAACTGCAGTAATCAAAGAGAAGCACATATATATTCAGGCAGGGGCCGGTATCGTTTATGACAGTATTCCAGAAAATGAATATATGGAAACGATCAATAAAGCTAAGGCCCTTTTTGCAGCTGTGGAAATTGCAGAGAATCAGTTTAGGAATTGACTGCCAACGTAAACAAAGTTTCGATATTTAGTTTTCCACAAAGATACGGAGAGAATTCAAATTTAAATCCATAAAAATAATTATTATCAATAAAAAAACCCAAAAAATTACCCCAAAAAAGATACCTTTAGCTACACTTCCATCTGGTTTATTTATGTTTTTCATCTCAATCTTTCTAAATATCTATTTTACTCTTAAGTATTTTTTTATAGCATTGATGCATACAATGAGAACTAGTTAAAAATGTTAATATTACTAGATAATTATGATAGTTTCACATTTAATTTAGTTCACTATTTTGGCGAACTGGGATCTCCCGTAAAAGTATACAGAAATGACGAAAAAGACCCAGAGAGTATTTTGGCTGAAAATCCTTCGGGAATTATTATTTCACCTGGACCGTGTAATCCCATAAAGGCTGGTATATCATTAGATCTCACAAAAAAGGCAGCACAGTATCAGTTGCCTCTTTTGGGAGTGTGTCTTGGACATCAAACTATTGGACAAGCCTTCGGAGGAGAAGTATCGTCAGCTAAAGAAGTACTGCATGGGAAAACGGATAAAATTTATCATGATAAAATTGACTTATTTGATGGAATCCCCTCTCCATTTCGAGCAACCAGATATCACTCACTTTCTGTTATGAGAAAAAACTTTCCCTTGAAATTGAAAATTACCGCTGAGGCGAAATGTGGCGAAATAATGGCTTTAAAGCATAGAAATTTACCCATCTATGGAGTGCAATTTCATCCGGAGTCTATATCAAGTGAATTTGGGCATAAGATTTTGAAAAACTTTATAAATGTCGTGAAGAATGCAAATGGATGAAAATTTGAGAAGTATACTAAAGGATTCACTTACGAGGAATCTGACCAAAGAAGAATCTGAAATTCTCTTCAATAAAATAATGGATGGATCTTTTTCTGACATCCATCTTAGTGCAATTCTGGCTTCAATGAGTTCAAGAGGGGAAACAATTGAGGAGCTCATTGGTGCAACTAAAGCTATGAGAGAACACAGCACAAAAATTGTTGGAGGGAAGGATGTTATTGACATTGTAGGGACCGGTGGCGACGGGAAAGGAACTCTAAATATATCAACAGCAAGCGCAATTGTGGTCTCTGGGTCTGGTGTAAGGGTGGCAAAGCATGGAAACAGAAATATATCTTCCCGTTCAGGAGCTGCTAATATTTTAGAATCCCTAGGTATTGATGTCATGATGAAACCTGAGGTGGCCCAAAGATGTCTTGATGAGATTGGAATATGCTTCATGATGGCACCTGTTTTCCATCCAGCTATGAAGAATGTGATGCCAGTACGTAATGAATTAGGAATTAGAACTATTTTTAATGTCTTAGGGCCAATGACAAATCCTGCTGAAGTAAAAAAGCAACTCACTGGAGCCTTCAGTAAAGAGCTCTTGGAACCAATGGCACGTACATTATTAGCCCTTGAAACTGAAACTGCTTGGCTCGTGCACGGCAATGACGGGACAGATGAGATTGCGATATCTGACTTAACCAATGTGGTAGAGCTCAAAGATCGTGCAATTAGAAAATTCACTCTTAATCCTGTGGATTATGGATTCAAGTTACATTGCTTTGAAGGATTAATTGGAGGTAGTCCAGATTATAATGCTACGCAATTAAAGACTTTGCTAGAAGGGAAAACAGGAGTCTATAGGGATTCAGTTTTACTAAACTCGGCAGCAGCTCTTTACATAGCAGGTGTGGTGAAAGATCTGAATGAAGGAATTTTCTTAGCTACAAAATCAATCGATGAAGGAAAGGCCTTAAACAAATTGACTGAACTAAGGAAGATGTCTTCTTCCAAAGGAAGATGATGTCACCCTCCATTCTTGAGCAAATTAAACATTATAAATTAGAAGAGATTGATACTCTTAAAAAGAACATTGGTTTAGGGTTATTGGAAAAAAATGCGTTAACTGCAATACCTCCTAGAGGGTTTTTAGATAAGCTAACTAAGGTAACAATTCCCAAAGTGAACATCATAGCCGAAATCAAAAAAGCCTCCCCTTCTAAAGGCATCATTAAAAAGAACTTTGATCCAGCAGTCATAGCTCAGATTTATCAAGAATCTGGAGCCTCATGCATCTCCGTACTAACAGATTCTCCTAGTTTTCACGGAAAAGCAGAAGATCTAGAAATTGCCAAAGAAAACTCAAACATCCCTATTTTGCGTAAGGATTTTATTTTTGATGAAGTGCAAGTGTTTGAAAGCCGATCGATGGGTGCTGATTGCATTTTAATTATTATGGCTGCATTATCTAATTCAGAAGCTAAAAGAATAGAAACGCTAGCTTTTGATTTGAAAATGAACGTGATCTTAGAAGTGCACAACAAGAAAGAGCTTGATAGAGCTCTAGATCTCAAATCAAAATTGATAGGCATAAACAACCGGAATCTAAATACCTTTGAAACAGATTTGGATACTACTATCAATTTGAGTGAATTCATACCTGATGGATACCACGTAATTTCTGAAAGTGGCCTGTCAAGTAGGGAAGATATTAAAAAAATGTGTAAAAATGGTATCAATTCATTTTTGATAGGAGAAATGTTTATGAGATCTAATAATATAAATGATGAATTCAAAAGACTATTGGGACGATGACATCAGATGTCTAAACAAAAAAATCTAAGTCACCTTGATGAAACTGGTAGTGCAACCATGGTAGACGTTACCAAAAAGCACGCCACTTCCCGAAGGGCAGAAGCAAGTTGCACAATACTATTGAATGCTACTTCGTATGACATAGTCCAAAATAATAAAGCCAAAAAAGGTAATGTTCTAGAAGTTGCACGAATAGCTGGAATAATGGCCGCGAAAAAAACTGCTGAATTAATACCGCTTTGTCATCAAATCAATCTTTCGAATGTAGCCATAGATTTCAAACTTTCTAAGAGCGACCAATCCATAGTTGTTAGCGCGAGCACTGCAACCACTGATAAAACTGGGGTAGAAATGGAGTCTTTAGTGGCGACTTCTATAGCTAGTTTAACAGTTTATGACATGCTAAAGGCAGTTGATAAGAATATCAGAATCACAGACATAGTATTGAATTTCAAAGATGGAGGTAGATCTGGGACATTCATCAGGGAAAAATCATCATCTCATAAGCTATAATAACGCGCTGGAACTACTTTTTGGTTTACACAAATTTGTAACTCTTAATGATGAAACTATAACTTTGGAAAACAGTTTAGGTAGAGTTCTCCGCGGTGAAGTTAAAGCTTTAATAGACAATCCACCTGCCGATATCTCATCAATGGACGGCTATGCAATAAATTCATTTGATGACAAATTAAATGGAATTTTAAGAGTGGTAGATGTATCTGCTGCAGGAACCCCTGCAAGAGCACAAGTTAGTCCTGGGAGCGCTGTAAGGATTTTTACTGGTGCTAAATTGCCACAAGGATCAAATTCAGTAATTGTTCAAGAAGAAGTGACATTAATAAAAAAAAGTGAAATTTCTATTAATAACCCAGAAAAGGTTTCACCAAATGAAAATGTCAGAAGAAAGGGTACAGATTTCATCGAAGGCACTACAGTAAAACCAGGTAAAATCATAACCCCTAAAGAAATTATGCTTTTTGCTGCAATGGGCCACGAGAAATTACTTGTGAAACAAAAACCGCTGATTTCTATTATTTCGATAGGTAATGAATTAACTAAACCAGGTAACCTCCACAAAAAAAACCAAATCTATTCATCCAATGCTTATGGAATTAGTTCTCTATTAAGGAAATTATCTTGTGAACCTGTAATTTTCCCAATAGCCCGAGATAACTTGGAATCAATAAAAAAAAGCTTGGACAAAGCTAGCCAAAATTCCGACATAATTGTAACTACTGGGGGAGCTTCGGTTGGAACCTATGACTTGGTTAAGACAGCAGCCAAACAATTAGGTTTGCACCTTTGTTTCGAAAAGGTGAATATAAGGCCAGGAAAACCAACATTCGCTGGATATTTGAGGAACGTACCATTAATAGGTCTTCCTGGAAACCCGGTATCTTCCTATGTATGCGCCCAGTTATTTTTACTCCCATTAATAATGAAAATAATTGGATGCAAAATTGATTGCCCAATCATATCTAGTGCAAAATTGAATGCTAAAATGAACCCTAATGGCTCTAGACAAAATTTTGTGAGAGCTAATATAGTAAATGATGGCGGGATACGAATTGTATCACCAAAAGATAAACAAGACAGTTCTCTAGTTAAAACACTCCAAGAATCAAATTGTCTTATTGTTCGTCCTCCAAATGACAACATTAAAAATATAGACGATTTAGTTGATATTATCGAATTAATCTAACTGTGAATTGAAAATCATTGACAAGAAACCAGAACAATAGTAGAACAAATTCGGGCGATTTCATGTTAACAAAAAAACAATTAGAACTTCTAAAATTTTTAGAAAAAAAAATTAGCTCAACTGGAGTGTCTCCATCCTTTGAGGAAATGAAATTTGCCTTAGGTTTAAGATCAAAGTCTGGAATCCACCGACTAATCTGTGCACTTGAAGAAAGAGGCTTTTTAAGAAAATTGGCTCATAGGGCTAGGTCGATTGAAATACTAAGATCGCCCTCTTCACTTATTGGATTCAAACCCAAAGAAAAAGGATCCTTACCAACTGAAAATCAATTTCCTGACCTAAGATCTAACGAGATTCGATCGATACCAATGATAGGACAGATAGCCGCTGGATCACCAATTGAAGCAGTGAAGGAATCGTCTGAAATGATTTCTGTTCCAGAAACACTTTTAGGTCTTGGTAACTATTTTGCTCTAAATGTTGTTGGTGATTCCATGACCGAAGTTGGGATTAATGAAGGCGATATTGCCATTGTTGAACAGAAAGATGATGCAAAAAATGGTGATCTTGTGGTTGCACTGATTAATGAAACTGAAGCAACCCTCAAAAGATTAAAAAAGGTCAAAGGAAAAATTATCTTAGAACCAGAAAATAGAAATTATTCTCCTCAAGTTTACGAAAAGGGTACACAAGTAAGGATTCAAGGCATTTTATCCGGAATAATGAGGAAATATTAATAATTTATTTATTTGTTCTTGTGCCACCACTCCTAATTAAGCTATCAAAGCAACTTCAGTTGTTATGATTGCTAATCAACACGATGAATAATAAGCCTGATCGAAATGTTGTAACCAGATTTGCTCCCTCTCCTACAGGATATCTACATCTTGGTGGAGCTAGGACAGCACTATTTAATTGGATGTATGCAAGAAAAAATTCTGGTAAGTTCTTACTTAGAATTGAAAATACTGACCAAACCCGATCTAACCCCAAAGCAGAATTAGCTATTTTTAAGGGTTTAAAATGGCTAAGATTGACCTGGGACGATGATATAATTTATCAATTTGATAGAAAAGAAAGACATTTAGAAATTGCAAAACTTTTACTCCAAAAAAACTTTGCCTACAAATGTTACTCCACTAAAAATGAAATTACTGTTTTTAAAGAAAAAGCATTAAAATTAGGGAAATCGACCAAATTTATTTCTCCTTGGAGAAATCAACAGCCTGCCTGCTCCCCCTCAAAGGAATATGTGGTACGTTTGCGGGTCCCAGAATCTGGTAAGACAACAATCATAGACCGTGTGCAAGGAGAAATCGTCTGGAATAATGAGAACCTGGATGATTTAATCCTTGTACGCTCAGATGGAACAGTAACATATAATCTAGCGGTAGTAGTAGATGATTTTGACACTAATGTTACCGATATCATTAGGGGAGATGACCACTTAACAAACGCAGCCAAGCAATACCTAATCTATAAAGCATTGGATTGGGATGTGCCAACTTTTTCTCATATACCTCTTATTCATGGGTTTGATGGAAAGAAGCTTTCTAAAAGACATGGAGCGGTTGGTCTTGATCATTATCAAAAGCAAGGTATGATAGCTTCAGCAATGATAAGGTACCTTTCTCAATTAGGATGGCACCCTGGAAGCAATGATCTAATTTCGATTGAGGAATCAATTCAAAATTTTAAGTTAGAAAAGATTGTGAAAAGTCCAGCTAGGTTTGATCCAATTAAGCTTAATGATATATGCAGCAAACTTATTCGGAACGCTAGCAATGATACAATAATAAAAGAGTTCGATGTCTTTCTAAAAATGGCCGGAATAAGGACCCTCACTAAATCTGAAAAAACCATTTTAAGTAAATCTCTACCATTTCTCAAACCAAGGATAAAAAATTTCAATGAATTGTATGTCCAAGCAAGTTTTTTAATAATAGGAAAACTGTTCAAAATTAATGCAGATTGTTTGGAATTGATTACTAAAACATCATTATCTTTGTTAAGAGAATTGACTAATAGGTTGAACAACGTTATTTGGGAACGAGAAATAATAAACGAAACCATCAAATTATTGGCAAAAGAATACCAGATTGCCTATAAAGAAGTTGCTCAGATGGTGCGAATAGCAATAGTAGGTAAATTAAACTCACCGGGCATTGTTGATATGATGCTAGCATTAGGAAGACCTGAAATTATTAATAGATTTAATAACTTGTGTGACAAAAAGAATGATCTCAGCTAAATCAAAAAAAAATGTTTTAATTGATCTCGGCTCCAAAAGTATTGAACTCCCAAGGTTATCAGGATCGATTGGCCCTGATGTCATTGATATCAGAAAGTTATACAACGACAGCAGCCTATTCACTTTTGATCCAGGCTTCACTTCCACTGCCTCATGTGAAAGCGCAATCACGTTCATAGATGGGGACAAAGGCACTCTCCTTTACAGAGGTTATAGCATTGAGGAGTTAGCACAGGAATCTAATTACCTAGAAGTATGTTATTTACTTTTATATGGAGTATTACCAAAAAAACATGAGCTACTAAATTTCACTCAAAGAGTGACCCGGCATACCATGTTGCACGAACAGATGATCTATTTTTTCCGAGGTTTCCGTCGAGACGCCCACCCTATGGCAATCATTTGTGGGGTACAAGGAGCCATGTCATCCTTTTATCACGATAGTTTAGATATTAATGATCCCTGGCAAAGAGAAGTAGCATCTATCAGGATGATAGCAAAACTACCAACTATAGTAGCCTATGCTCACAAATACTCCACTGGTCAACCTTTTGTTTATCCAGACAATTCACTGGATTATGCTGAAAATTTTTTATACATGTGCTTCTCAGTTCCTGCAGAGAAATATGTATCAAATTCTATCCTAACTAAAGCAATGGATAGAATATTTTTACTGCATGCTGACCATGAGCAAAATGCTTCCACCTCAACTGTACGGCTGGCAGGATCATCAGGCGCTAATCCTTTTGCATGTATTGCGGCCGGTATAGCTTGCTTGTGGGGGCCAGCCCATGGGGGAGCAAATGAAGCTTGCCTAGACATGTTAAAGGAAATAGGCACCGTAGATAACATTCCTGAATACATAAATCGTGCTAAAAATAAGAATGATCCCTTCAGGCTGATGGGCTTTGGGCACCGCGTTTATAAAAGTTTTGACCCAAGATCTAAAGTCATGAAAGAGAGTGCTGATGAGGTCCTCAACCTACTCGGAGTCGAGCATAATTCAATCCTAAAGGTGGCAAAAGAATTAGAAAGAATTGCTCTAGAGGATGACTATTTTATTGAAAAGAAACTTTATCCAAATGTTGATTTTTACTCCGGAATTATTCTTGAAGCTATGGGGTTTCCAACTTCAATGTTTACTCCAATATTTGCTTTAGCCAGAACTGTTGGCTGGATTTCTCACTGGATGGAAATGCATTCGGACCCTAATCAAAAAATAGGAAGACCGCGTCAACTCTATACAGGTCCATCCTATAACTCATATACAAAAATAGATGAACGCTGACTTCTCATTTATTTGGGAATATCAATTTCTTCATAATTAATGAACTGCAGGACAGACCTGGCTGCAACCTCGCTTGACCTTCCTTGTCCTCCCACCAAAGCTTTTATAACCTCTGATTGATAACTTTTCTGTTCAAGGAGCAAATTTGAATCTGTAAGCAACTGGGAAATAGAAACAAATAAGTTGCCAACATTACATTTTTCAAAAAGAAACTCAGGAACTAAATTCTGGCCTAAAATAATATTTATTAGGTTTGCACTTTTCACATTTACAAACCGCTTGAGAATCATTTCAAATATCCAACCGCAGCGATAGGCTGTAACCATCGGTGTCCCTGCCCGAGCAAGTTCTAATGTCACACTACCGGACGTCGCTAGAGCGACAGAAGATAATCCAAACAGTGAAAATTTAAATGCTTTAAACTCTTCGGTGGTGAACTTTTCTTCAGCTAAGACCTTAACATTTACTTTTTCTCTAGTAATCTGGTTCTCTATTAATTTGGAAACATGGGTAGGGGCTGGAATCACGATTTCTAAATCATCAAATTTCATTCTTAACTTGCGAATGACTGAAATAAAAATTGGCAACATAAAAAGAATTTCTGATTTTCTTGAGCCAGGTAGAACCACTATAATCCTCTTGGATATGTCCAAATTCATTCTTGATATAAAGGAATTCACTTGATTCTGATTAGGTAATTTCAACCTAGAAATTGGATGACCAACAAAGTCACAATTTATACCATGTTTTTCAAAGAAATCTGCTTCAAACGGCAATAAGGCAAGAATATGGTCATAATACCTTGCCATCTTTTTGGCTCTTGAAGGTCTCCATGCCCACACTGAGGGTGCAACATAATGGATGATAGGTACGAATTTGTCGATCATTCTCAGTCGCTTAACTAACTTTATGGAAAAATCAGGACTATCAATTGTAATGATCAAGTCAGGTTTCCAGATATTAACATACCGCACAACCCCTCTCATAATTGAAAAAATCTTTGGTAAACTTGGTAAAACCTCAGTCAAACCCATTACCGCAAGGTCTTCTATCCTAAATAAGCTTATGAGGCCCTGTTGCTTCATTAAAGGTCCTCCTATTCCCTGAAATAGTATTTTCTTTCCAACAAAACCAGACTCATCCTGATCCACCCTAGAGGAACACTTTAATGAATGTTGAAAAACCATTTCTTTAATTAAGTCAGCACCAAGATTATCTCCAGAGGATTCACCAGCGATGATCAACACTTTAACCATTTTTACCTCAGAATCATCACTAAACCATCACAATAAACAAACGCAGCTCATCGGCTAATCGAATGATTTTTTCTTTGTTCAATAAAATTACAGCATTTTTCTTTAAAGCAATTCCCTTTAATTTGGCTTCCTTTACCTTTACTATTGTAATTTCCCCGATTACGGGTATATCAAATCTCGTATCCTGGGAAGTCTTAGGCGCCTTATAAAAAATTCCGTTTTCTACATCTTGTGGGAAATTTTTGGATTTTATATGATTAGCAAAATCTAACATTGCATCTGTGCCCGGCAATGTTTCAATGGCTAAGCACAAGCCATCAGACACAATTAAAGACTGGCCAATATCTGATTTAGATAAAATGTTGTGATATTCTATTGCCTTCATAATATCGCTTTTGTCTTGCAGTGAAGGCATCTTCCTGGTCAAATTCCCTTTTGAAGCTAGGGCCCTGGGTAGCAACTCTATGACCCCCATAACATTAAATCCATGAGACTCAAAAATTTCACCAATTCTTCGTAAAATCTGATCATCTGTTTGTTGCAGTATTGGATAAATCTCATTGTAAAAGAGGTTATCTAAATTTCTAGATTTAGCATACTTGACAGTTTCTCTTGTAATTTTACCAGCAAAAACTACATTCTTAATATTTCGCTTTTTTAATTCTAAAAATAATCCTTCTAAATCAAAAGGATCAAACGACACTTGATTGATGTTTTTAGGATTCTTTACTTTAATATTAGCTGGATGAAAAGCCCAAGGTCTTACACTAAGCTTGTTCATTTCTGTATAAATGAGATTCGGCAATTCTCCATTACCTGCAATAACCGCGAGATCATTCATACGTAATGACTTATTCTTAAGTTTACTGGGTTCTGACATTATTAGCCTTCACGGACAAAGTAATGAGCGATTATTCTCTCCACCGACAAAAGTCAACAATTTGTCAACCAATGGATTTCCTGTATCTTCTATAATCTCCAATCTTGATTGCAGCGTCCCTGAATTTGAAAAGATTTCTGAATAAACCGTTTTTAAATCTTTGATCATTTCAGCTTTAAAACCTGTTCGCCTCAACCCCACCAGATTAAGTCCCATGAGTCTTGCTCTTTCTCCATAGACCATTCCATAAGGAATGACATCCTTGTTCACCATAGATAGAGCTCCAACAAATGCACCTTCCCCTATTCTCACAAATTGATGTATTCCAGACAACCCGCCTATATGAACTCCGTCTCCTATAATGACATGTCCAGCCAAAGCGGCGTTATTTGCCAAAACAATTTTGTTTCCTAGATTGCAGTCATGCCCTACATGGCTTCCAAGCATAAACAAACATTCATTTCCAATCTTAGTTACCCCACCTCCTCCGCTTGTACCTGGGTTTATGGAAACGCTTTCCCTTATCTTATTTTCTGTTCCTATGATAACTTCGCTGTGTTCACCTGAAAATTTTAGATCTTGAGGTTGATGGCCAATAGATGCAAATGGCCAGATTTTAGTTTTTTTCCCAATTGAAGTACTTCCGGCAAGAGAAACATGACTCAATAATTCGACCTCATCCTCAAGTTGGACATTTGATGAAATTGAGCAAAATGGACCTATTATACAGTTTTGACCAATCCTAACCCCTTCATCGACTTCTGAACTAGGATGAATTTTACTACTAATATGAATAACCATATAATTTCTTCTTTATTGTTTAACAATCATTGCTGTAAAGTCTGATTCCGTAACTAAATTCGTACCAACCATTGCTATACTGGAGAACTTCCAAGTCGCACCTCTATTCCGAACTACATTCACGACCAAATTTAATACATCACCAGGTTCAACAGGTTTTCTAAATTTTGCTCGATCTATAGTTAAAAAATATACTAAAAAATTATGATCAACCAACCCTAGGGACTTTGCTACCAGGACCGCTGCAGTTTGAGCCATGGCTTCAACAATCAGAACTCCTGGCATTATTGGTTGCTCAGGAAAGTGTCCAGGGAAATGAGGTTCATTGCACGTAACATTCTTAATCCCAGTTGCGGTTACACCCTCAGTCAAATTAATGACCTTATCGATCATGAGAAAAGGATACCTATGCGGGATCATTCGCTTAATATCATTGATATTAACAATCGCGTCACTCCTATCATCACTAGCTACCATTCATTTTCCTTTCAAAGGACTATTGTAAAGTAATATTGTCCAATAATTCTTCAACATTGTAGTAAGAAGTATTCATCTTAGAAATCACTCTCTCCGTAATATTTATTCTAGAGTCAAAAATAACAGATCGAAAGGCTTGGCTATCAATATCAATTACGATGGAAGCTCCATAAACCTGCATAAATTTTTCTACAACCGGAATCATATAAATGTTATAAAAATCTCTTTTCCATTTATTGAATCTCTGTTTAATTATCTGTTCCTTTTGTCTTTGATTAAGACGCTCTATTTCTACTCTCCTATCAAAATCATCCGATAATTTAATAAAATCTCCGGATGATATACTCAAACGGTCTTTTGTAAGCTTTTGTTCTTCCTCAACAAAATAACTTTCAACTTCATCTGCTTTTATTCGTAATATCTCCTCACTCTCTTGCAGTTTTTTAATTAGAGCTTTACCCAATTCAGTTGAATTTAATATTTTGTCGTGTGAGATTACCAGGATACTTCGTCTTAAGTTTTCTTGAAAGTTATTACTTTCAACCGGAACAGTCTTGGTCTGTGCTAAAATGTTCTCTGATCCCAAGACTAAAATAGAGAAACAAGTCAGCACAAGCAAAATAATCTTAAGAAATGAACTCACTTTCAGACCTAAAACTGCGATGCAAGATTAAAACTGAAGCTCTCTGTTTTGTCTATACCTGACAAGTACTGTTGGGGTTTGGCCCAATTAAATTGTAATGGGCCTATAGGTGTGGACCAATATAGAGTAAAACCAATGGAGCTCCTAATATGGCTATCCATACTCTTTAGATCGGATTCATCTATCACTAGTTTTTTTTCATCATAATTTAAACCCCATAAAGAACCAGCCTCCGCAAATAAACCACCATAAAATCCCAATTCCTCAGGTAAACCAATTGGAAAATTTGCCTCAAGACGGCTAACCGCATATTTCTCTCCCCCAAGTGGTTCAGTCCCTTCTCTTGGGCCTATTTCACCATATTGGAAACCTCTAAGTCGCTGCCCACCTAATGAAAATCTATCGATAGTTCTAGAAAAGCCCTTTTGCATCTGAATTAGCCCACCTTCTAACTCACCAGTGATAGTTAATTTATCATTCAAGAAGGAGTTATAAAACTTTCCTCTTGCAGATCCTTTTACAAATGTATGTCCCCCCCCCAAACCAGAAAGTGACAAATCAGACATAAATAAATATCCACTAGATGGTTTAATAATCGAATTTCTCCTATCATTAATATAATTTAGGGAAATTACAGCATTTGAGAGAGTTCCAGCATCATCTTTCAAAATTAATGAGGTGGTATCACCTGGCACCAAAATCTTCTCTTCTGACAACTTGAAAGAAGTTGTCAACCGACTATCTGGCCCAAGACTAAAGCCAAATCCTGTCTTAACGGAACTCTCGTTGGCGGTATAAGAAGACTGCCTAGGTTCAACATCTAAATACATAAAATCGATACTAGCGGATAAATCTCGGTTTAAAACTGCTGGTTCTGTAAAACCAAATTTTACACGCCTATTACTTGGCGAGGTTAAAACTTCGAACAAAAGTCGCTGTCCTTTACCAAGAAAGTTTCTTTCAGACAATGAGATAGTGCCAGACACTTCCGTATCTGTGGAATACCCAGCACCAAAATTTAAAGATCCTGTTGGAGCTTCCTCAACTTCGACGGTTACGATCGCCTTTTCTGAACTGCTTCCCGGAGAAACAGAGAATTCTAGCTCTTTAAAAAATCCCAGAGCCCTTAGTTTTTCCTCAGTCTTTCGTATTAAGACTGGATTGAAAGCATCACCTTCGGAAATTGAAAACTCTCTTCTGATCACCCGATCTAATGTTTGATTATTACCTTTAATGTCAATCCTTTCGACAAATAAGCTGGGACCATTTTTAATCACGAATACAATATTTAAAGAAGTTGGATCTTCTGTTTTTTTCCTGTCGATAGTAGCTTGAGCAAAAGAAAACCCCTGATCATTGGCTTTCTTTTCTAATCTTTTTGATATTCGCTCTATTTTGGAGCCAACATAAAGATCCCCTTCCTTTATAGATATTAGTGGGTAAAAATGCTTGGGGTCTAGGCCGGCTATGTTGCTAATTATATCAAAGCCAGAAATGGTAACTCTACTTCCTTCAAAAATACTATAAGTTAAATTAAAGTTCTTCCAATCATTTGAAAGGGAACCAACTGAACTGGTTACCTTAGCGTTAGCAAAGCCCCTATCACGATAAAATTCTTCTATAGCCCTTCTGTCTTCCTCCTGCCTACTTTCAGAATAATCGTCCGAAGTAGATATAAATGAAAATAAATTCTTCTGTGATGAAGCTATCACTGACTTCAATCTAGCATCAGTAAAATAATTGTTACCTATAAAGTTTATTGACTTGATTTCTGTCCTTGGTCCTTCATCAATCTCGAATAATAAACCGAGTCCTTCTCCTTCTAGAAGAACTTTTTTTGGAGAAACTTTAGCATTAAATCTGCCCTTTTCTCTATATAGCTGGAGTAATTGTCTGACATCTTCATCAACTATTCCCGCACTATAGGTACTACGAGCCTTGCTTTTTACTATCTGACTTAGGAATGATGTTTTAAATATATTGTTTCCTTCAAAGGCAACTTCATCAAGAAATGGGTTCTCTAAAACAGTAATTACCAAGCGATTACCAACTGGATTGATCTGAACATCTTGAAACAATCCTGAATCACTTAATCGCCTAAACCCGTCATTTATGTCCCGAGCCGAAAGAGTTTTTCTTGTAGAAAGTCCGGAAAGAGCTTCAATAGTGTCTGCTGAAATTTCTGAATTACCTGATATCACTATTTGATTAATCTTAAATTGACCGAATGCGTTTCCAGCAAAAATCAAACAGAAAGCAATAACAAAAAAGATTCTTCGTTTATAATAATAGAATGAAGGCCTGCTCATTTTCAATATCCCTCAAAATTAATCGATTAAAATAAGTATACTAACAATTGTCATAAAATTATACGCATTAAATCATTGTATGTTGCAAATAACATTAAACTCAACAATAAGGCTAGTCCAAACATCATGAATACTTGCATAAATCCCTCTGAAGGAGCGGAGCCGGACAGCTTTTCATAAATGAGAAGAATTAGATGCCCTCCGTCCAAAATGGGTAAAGGAAATAGGTTAATAACAGCAATTCCAGTAGAGATTAAAGCAACAAGGCTAAAGAATGGGACAAGACCGTTTTTTGATACATCTGTAATCGCATGCGCTATACCGACAGGGCCGGTAAGATTTGCCACACTTATTGAGCCCTTTATCATTTCAATTAAACCCTTTATAGAACCATAAATCACTCTCCAAGTAGTAAATAACCCCCATTTTAAAGACGTAACTATATCTGGTGTAATTCGTTCTGGTTCTAACGCAAATCCACCAATGATCCCAATCCTAACTGTTTCTCTCAAACTACCATCTTCCATTTCTATAGGTCGATTTTGAGGGGTAAGCGTTTTTTGAATTTCAATTCCATCTCTCCAGATATCCAAAATCAGCGGCTCTCCTGATGAGTTTTGCACAAAGGCTTTGATTTCAGAAAATGAAGAAATTCTAGTTTTATTAATTCTTAAAATTAAATCTCCAATCTCAATACCAGCTTGAGAAGATGGCGATAACATTTCTATATCTTTAACTATTGGTGGAAAAAGATTTAAAGCCGTAACTGTTAAATTCCTTTCACCTCTTTTGAGCTGCACTACAAAACCTTCACCAGCACTCTTTTCTCCATACTGGAGTAAAATATCCGAAAAACTATTTGTTGGGACTCCATTCACAGTTAAGATCACATCTCCCTTCTTTATATTCAAATTTTGGTCAGGCGTAGTTTTCACATCACCTATGACAGGCTGATCATTTATTATGCCACTAAAATAGACCAGTATTGAAAAAACTAGTATTGAAAAAATTATGTTGGTAAAAGGTCCTGCCAAAACTGTTAGTGCTCTTGCTTTAATTGATGCATTATAGAATTGCTTCGCTGACGAATCTTCCTTATTAGGAATCTTTCTCATGGAGCCAGGATCAGCATCGCCTGCAAATTTAACAAACCCTCCTAAAGGAATGGCACACAGTTTCCAAATCACACCGGACCGGTCTTGAAACCAAATTATTTTGGGCCCAAAACCTATACTAAACTCTTTAACTCCTATTCCACATTTTTTGCCTATATAAAAATGTCCAAATTCATGTACGAAAATGACTAATGAAAAAGCGCCCACAACAGACAGTGTGCTAATCAATGAAAATCCTAAAAATTCAAACAGAATTGTCCTCCTTAATTGTCATTTAACTTTATTTCTTTCGTTATCCGCCTGACCCAGCCATTTATGCTCTTGACCTCATCCAGAGATTCTGGAATTTTATGTTCTAACTTGGTTATATCTGGTAACATCAAGACTGTTTCTACCAACCTGCTCATGTCTAAAAACCTTATTTCGCCAGAAATGAAACGATCCAGGGCTACTTCCTTGGCTGCATTAAAAACTGCTCCTAAACTGCCATCAGACTTTAATATCCACCTTGCCAACCTTAATGCAGGAAATCTATTATGATCTGCTGCTTCAAATGTTAGTTTCGCTTGAGCTGCAAAGTCAATTTCCTTTAAAGGCAGTGGGTTTCTATCAGGATAATTCATAGTATAAGCAATAGCACATTTCATATCATGGGGGCCAAGCTGAGCTAAAATAGAATTGTCATGAAAGGAAACCATTGAATGAATAATTGATTCTGGGTGAATAATAACGTCTAGCTGGCTATCACTTAAATTAAAAAAATATTTAGCTTCAATAAGTTCTAAGGCTTTATTAAACATAGTAGCGCTATCAATAGAAATTCTCTTTCCCATACTCCAAGTAGGATGTGCCAACGCTTGATCTAAAGTTGCATTTTCCATTTCTCTTAATGAGCTATTTAGGAAAGGACCACCACTGGCGGTTAAAATTACTTTTCTGACCGTATTAATATCTTCACCCTGCAAACATTGAAATATGGCATTATGCTCGCTATCAACGGGGAGTAAAGTCGTCCCATACATCTTGGCTGAATCATTTGCAATTTTTCCTGCACATACTAGTGACTCCTTATTTGCTATGGCAACTGTCTTACAATATTTAATAGCCTCTAAGGTAGGGGGAACACCATGAAAGCCTATAATGGCCGATAAAACCCAATCAGCTTTCATCTGAGCCGTTTCCAATATTGCTTCTGTCCCCGCACAAGCTTCAATCCCATGAGATGAAAGTCTATCCTTTAATTCAGGCATGTGTTTGTGGTTGGTTGCCACAACTCGTTCAACTTTGAACTCGATAGCATCCTTACATAACTGATCAATATTATCGTTTCCTGTGATTGCTTTAACTCGTAAAGAATGGCTTTCCCTTTGGCACCTTATTACCTCTAAGGCATTCTGTCCTATGGAGCCGGTTGCTCCAAAAATGATTATGTCCATAAACTTTGCTAACTATCTAACCTAAATTCCAAAACCAAGAGCAATCATAAAACTATAGCCGAAAGTCGCTCCTAAAATGGAGTCTAATCTATCGAATACTCCTCCATGACCTGGGATAAGTCTGCCACTATCATTCATAGCTAACCTTCGCTTACCATAACTTTCTAATAAATCACCTATTTGAGCACAAGCGCATATCATTATAACTAATATCAGCTCTAGAATCAAATTTTCAGAAAACCCTCTAAAAAATAAAAACCAACCAAATGTTGCCAAAATAAATGCACCTAAAGAGCCTTCCAAAGTTTTATTAGGTGAAAATTTAGGAGCTAGTTTATTCCTACCAAAAATCTTCCCAAAAATATAACCACCAGTATCTGAAGCAATAACTACCATTAAAAGAAAAGCGGGTTGATGAATATTTAAACCCTCTGGAATCTCACATATGATTTTTAGGAAAAGATATTGAGACACAAAAATATAAGAAACTGCTATCAGTCGAAACCATCTAAGTTCCTTAGGATGAAGACTAATAATCGATACTACGGCTAATAACAATATAGTTGCTACCTCGTTATCCAAGAAAAAAGGACAGACTAACCCAATTAATGGCAAAGCCAACAGGGTTTTGTTATTTCTATGTCCCCCAACTCCCTTTAAAGCCTCTAAATAAAGCAATAAAGTGACTAGACCCGAAAGAAGAGAAACTGCTTTAGGGCCAATATAGAAAGCTAAAAACACAATTAATATTAAAATAGACGCAGAAATTAATCTCAGAGAAAAATTTGACAATCTTGCTATACTTTCAATATGTCTTCCTGCTTTTGTCTCAATAGTTCATCGATTTGGGTGATAAATGTGTCTGTAAGTTCTTGAACTTCATCAGCCCAGAATTTTTCATCATCTTCCGATATGCCATCTTGCTTAAGCTTTTTAATCTTATCCATACCATCTTTTCGAACATTTCTTATAGCTACTTTACCTTGTTCTGCATATTGAGCTGCTAACTTTGACAATTCTTTTCTTCTCTCCTCATTTAATTCAGGGATTGGCAACCTCATTAGTGTACCTTCCGTGACAGGATTTATCCCAAGACCAGATGTCATTATAGCTTTTTCCACCGCTTCGACATTACCCTTATCCCAAACATTGATAGTAAGTAATCTAGGTTCAGGAACATTGATTGTTGCACATTGATTGACCGGCATTTTTGATCCATAAACGTCTAGATATATATTGTCCAAAATTGACGCGGATGCCCTGCCCGTGCGAAGGGTTTGAAAATCTCCCCGAACAGATTCTAAAGCTCCACCCATCCGTTTTCTTATATTAGCTATGTCAAATTCCGATTCACTCATTTAGACCTCACTGATTTGGGGAAGGTTCAACCAATGTAAATTTGCCCACACCTTGAACTACCTCTTTCATTCCCCCCACCTTCTTTAGCGAAAAAACAACAATGGGTATCTTGTTGTCTCTAGCCAAAGCAATAGCAGATGCATCCATTACCTTTAAATTTTTTTGCAAAATTAAATCATATGATACATTATCATATCTAACAGCATTCTCATGTTTATTAGGATCTTTATCATAAATTCCATCTACTTGTGTTCCTTTAAATATGGCTTGACACTCCATTTCTGTAGCCCTGAGAGTAGCAGCAGTATCAGTTGTAAAATAAGGATTACCTGTTCCAGCAGCAAAAATACACACTCGTTTTTTTTCGAGATGCCTTACTGCTCGTCTCCTAATGTAAGGTTCACAAATCTGATCAACCGAGATAGCGGACATTACCCTTGTATACACCCCATGCCTTTCCAATGAAGATTGCATGGCCAATGCATTCATAATAGTTGCCAACATGCCCATATAATCTGCTGTTGTTCTTTCCATCCCCTTAGCACTACCTTGAAGGCCTCTAAAAATATTCCCCCCCCCAATAACTAGACAAACCTCTACTCCTAGTTTGTGAACTCCTATTATTTCTTGAGCAACTCGTTCCACTGTAGGAGGATCTAAGCCAAATTGAGATTCTCCCATTAATGCTTCGCCAGAAATCTTTATAAGCACTCTAGAATATTTGTCTTCTATAGTATTAATTTTAATCTCCTAACAAGCAAAGTCCTTTTTTACTGGCTCGGCATTATGCCAGGTACTAACTCAAAGCAGTCTTCTTAACCTCTTCCGCAAAATCCTCGATCGGTTTATCAATGCCCTCGCCTACTTCAAACCTAACATAATCTAAGATTTCAACACCATTCTTTTTTATTACCTCTGAAATTTTGTTGTCCGGTTCTAAGACAAAATTCTGGTTAAGCAAGGTTACGTCGGCTACGAATTTCTTTAGTTTTCCTTTTACCATATTTTCGATAATTCCGGGTGGTTTTCCACTATCTTTAGCCTGTTCTAAAAAGACCTTTTTCTCCCTTTCCACTATACTGGAAGGTAGATCCCCTTCATTTAAACCAAAAGGGTTGCACGCCGCAATATGCATGGCTATCTGTTTTCCTAATTCATCATTTTTAGCTGAAAGTGCGACAAGTACACCAATTTTACCCAAATTTTCAGTGACACTATTATGCACATATGAACTAATGAAATCAGAATCTATTTTCTGATAACGTCTGAGGCTTATCTTTTCTCCAATCGAAGCAACTTTCTCAGTTAAGATTTCTTCTACTCTTCTACCCTGAATTTCAGTGGTCAAAACTTTGTCCAAAGTATCAAGGTTCTTGCTAGCAATCAGAATAGAGGTTACCATGTTTTGGAATTCATCATTCTTAGCGACAAAATCAGTCTCACAATTTGCTTCAATAATTGAAGCACTGTTTTTATCAATTTTTACACCTACTAAACCTTCAGCAGCAATTCTCCCAGATTTTTTTTGAGCCTTAGCTAAACCTTTTTGCTTTAGCCAGTCAGATGCTGCTTCAAAATCACCAGTAGTTTCTACGAGGGCCCTTTTTGCATCCATCATTCCCGCTCCAGTGGCGTCTCTCAGGTCTTTTACCATTTTTGCGGTTACTGTCATATCTGTATTATTCTCCATAGTCTTTATCATCAAAAAAAAAATTCTCTATTACTTATTCATCTTTTGTATTGGTCTTATTGGGTTTATCTTCCGAATTTTCTGTTTTTTTAGCTAAGATCGGCTTCTTTAGAGATTTTTTTGTAGTGCTCTTGGTAGGCTCTTTCGGATCTGCTTTTTTACTTTTTGTCTCCTTCGACTTATTTAGATCTTCGGTGGAATCCTTAGCTTTACTTAAACCCTTGGTTCCTGAAACCTTTGGTTTAGAGGTGTTAACTTTTTTCTTATCATCTTTTTCTTCAGATTCTCTGGCACTATTTTTTACTGATTCAAGAGTTGAATCATCATCTATTTTTGTTTTAACTTCTTTTAAATCTTCTTTAATTTCCTCTTTCTTATTGTCTTGGATTTTTATAGTCTCGACCTTACCTGACCCACCTTTTTCACTGTTATCTTCTAAATTTACGTTAGTTCTTTCTTCCTTATTGTTTTCTGATATTGGAATACCATCTCCTCCAGTATCTTTAATAATTACAGGCAATCCAGATAGTTTTTCTTCATTTTTTTTATCTCTAGGCTCTAAATCTCCTAAGATTGTCTCCTCAATTGCTCCCTCTGCAGATTCTCCAAGATCCACTCCAGCTTCTGTCAACTGATTAGTCATGCCTTCTAAGGCAGCCTTCGCGACAAGATCACAATAAAAACTAATTGACCTTGCAGCATCATCATTACCTGGAATTGGGAAATCTATATTTGTTGGATCAGAATTTGTATCAAGTATAGCAATAACTGGAATTTTAAGATTTTTTGCCTCTTGAATTGCCAAAGACTCTCTATTAGAATCCACTACGAAAAGTAGGTCAGGCAACCCCCCCATTTCTCTTATTCCACCCAACGATGCATTTAGTTTAGTCTGCTCTCTCTCAAGATTGAGCCTCTCCTTTTTGGTCAATCCAGTAGCCCCATCCGACAACTGTTCATCCAATTTCTTCAACCTGGATATTGAATTTGATACAGTCTTCCAATTTGTTAAGGTGCCACCTAACCATCTGTGATTCATATAATACTGAGCACTTCGTTCAGCTGCTTCTGCAATGGGCCTTTGAGCCTGACGCTTAGTTCCAACAAAAAGAACGGATCCTCCTTTTGACACAGTCTTGTGAACCGCATTAAGGGCAGCATCGAGTAATGAAAAAGTTTGAGTTAAATCAATTATGTGTATGCCATTTCTGACACCATAAATATAATCCTCCATTAAAGGATTCCAACGATGGGTCTGATGACCAAAATGAACACCTGACTCCAATAGCTGTTTTAAAGAATAGTCTGGTAAAGCCATAATTATTTCCTTTCCGGTTTTTACCTCAATGAGACATTGTTGAACAACCGGGAGACATTAACTAACGCCTCAAGTCTCATCTGTGATTTTGTGGGAGGGATAACCCATTTA
>JAAZYV010000019.1 GCA_014239455.1 Paracoccaceae bacterium
CTGTTTTAAAGAATAGTCTGGTAAAGCCATAATTATTTCCTTTCCGGTTTTTACCTCAATGAGACATTGTTGAACAACCGGGAGACATTAACTAACGCCTCAAGTCTCATCTGTGATTTTGTGGGAGGGATAACCCATTTAGTGTCAACTTTCAAGTTACATCTTCTTTATTTAATAAATTACTTTCAGTGAACATTAAAATTGATCTATAGTAGTGCAATAAGTGTATATACAAATTGTGTTAACTAAGGCAAATAGGAAACTGAAAATAATAGTTCAAGCGAGGAATAAGCAGAAATTGTGAAAAAGAACCTAAAACTCAAACCAAATATTTTTCAACGCATCCGGTCAAATTTTTTAACTGGGCTAGTATTAATTGCCCCTATTGTATTAACGCTTTACCTTGTATGGGGAACTATCAATTTTATTGATGAAAAAGTAGTACCCTGGTTACCAATTAAATATAACCCATCAACTTATATTGGCAAGGACCTCCCTGGCTTAGGTGTGCTTACATTCTTACTTTTCACAACGTTTGTTGGCATGGTTGCAAAGGGTTTTTTAGGGCGTCAATTAATTAAGTTCTGGGAAACTCTAGTTGGTCGAACACCGATATTTAGATCTATCTACAACGCAGTCAAACAAATAGCAGAAACGGTTTTCACAAAATCTGATCAAACTTTTCAAAGTGCTTGTTTAGTCGAATATCCCAGAAAAGGCATTTGGGTTGTCGCGTTCGTCTCAACACAATCTAAAGGAGAAATTAAGACCTCCATAGGCAAAAAGGATCTATTAACGATTTTTGTACCAACAACACCAAATCCAACCTCTGGATTTCTCCTTTTCATACCAAAAAATGATGTGATCATGCTTAGAATGTCTGTTGAAGATGCGGCTAAGTTAGTAATATCAGCTGGTCTCGTGGTTCCAGATCATCCTAGCTCCAAATAGCTATGCTATAGCAATTGCCATCCAGATCTCATATAAAACTTTGGCAACTTTACTGTACTAGTCGCACTAAGGCCTATTAGAATCAATTGAGAGCTGCTCACTTTCCTTAGGCTGTATTCCTGTATAAAAATTTAAACACTGTGTTATCAATATTATGTGCATCAGGATTTAATTAATAATATATCTTGTATGACGGCACTCCACGCTCCAAAAAAACAAAAATCTCCTTTACTTTTCAATAATTTCAAGTTATGCATTATGTACTGCTCGATAGGTTTCTTGCCTGTATGAAACCTGCCTCAATAACTAGCGCCCTCTTTTGAGGGCGTTTTTTTGCGTGCCATTACAGCTAGCTTCTTAACAACCTTTTTGATAAGTTGTATCTTGCTATCATCGCCATCCCATGCTGCAGAGATAATTATCTTGTTTTCCTTTATTTTTATCTTGGACTTGTTGCTTTCAATAAATTTCATTAATCCATCTGGATTAGAGAACTTATTCTCATGAAAGCTCAAAGACAACCCTATAGCTCCAGCTTTCAAAACATCAATACCGGCCATAATACAAGCGTTCTTAATACTCATAACGTCCATTAAGGTATTTATTTCCCTTGGGACTGGTCCAAACCTATCTCGGAGCCTCTCACAGAATTCATCTAATTCATCATCACTTTTTAAGAATGCCAATTCCCTATAGAGAGTCAATCGAACACTTAAATCCGTAACATAATTTTCAGGAATTAAAACCGGAACATTTAAATCTATTTGGGGACTTAAAGTCTCATGTTCATAATCAGAATGCACTCCATCAGCTCTTAGCTTTTCAATTGCTCCCCTAAGCATACTCTGGTACAATTCATAGCCCACTTCCCTTATATCTCCTGACTGCTCCTCTCCTAAAAGATTCCCTGCTCCACGGATATCTAGATCTTGACTGGCTAAAGAAAATCCTTGGCCTAAAGAATTAATACTAGCCAAGATTTTTAACCTTTTCTCGCCTTGGGGAGTCATCTTTTTTTCACGATCATAGGTTAAGTAACAGTAAGCTCTTGTTTTGGAACGACCTACTCTACCCCGTATCTGGTATAATTGTGAGAGCCCAAACATATCAGCCCTATAAACTATCAACGTATTTGCGTTGGGGAAATCTAACCCACTCTCTACTATGGAAGTAGACAAGAGCAAATCTATTTTCCTTGACAAGAAATCATTGATAACCTCATCTAATTTCCGACCAGGAAGCTTTCCATGCGCAATATTAAAAGAGATATCAGAAACTTCAGAGTTTAGGAAATCTGCAATCAAAGTGATATCAGAAACCCTGGGCACAACAAAAAAACTCTGACCTCCTCTACTTTTTTCACGGAGCAAAGCCTCTCTTAATATTATGCTGTCAAACTCTGTCACAAACGTTCTGACTAACAGCCTATCTACTGGTGGTGTACTAATCAAAGAAAGGTCCCTCACTCCTGTCAATGAGAGTTGCAATGTTCTTGGTATAGGTGTTGCAGTTAACGTTAAAACATGAACGTTTGTCCTGAATTTTTTTAAAACTTCCTTATGGGAAACTCCAAAATGTTGTTCCTCATCTACTACTAAAAGGCCAAGTTTATTAAATTTAACGTTTTCCGATAATAAAGCATGTGTCCCAATCACTATATCTACCAAACCAGACTTTAATTTATTACAAACCGTTGATTTATCTTTAACACTTTCAAATCGCGTTAGCCTTTCAATGTTAATTGGTATATCTTTAAAACGATCAAGAAACGTATAATAATGCTGACGCGCAAGCAACGTAGTCGGAGCCAACACTGCCACTTGAAATCCATCTAGTGCTACAACTAGTGCTGCTCTTAAAGCAATTTCTGTCTTCCCAAAACCTACATCGCCGCAAATTAGTCGATCCATGGGAGAACCGGATCCAATATCCTGAAGAACATCCCTAATAGCAGAATCTTGATCATCCGTTTCCTCAAACTGAAAGCCTGAACAGAACTTATCCCATGAAGAAGGATCAGGAGTATGAATGACCCCTTTGCTCATCAGGCGCTTAGCAGCAATTTCAATTAAGTTTTTAGCTAGTTCATTGATGCGTTTTTTGGCTTTAGCCCTTCGGTCCTGCCAACCGAGACTCCCTAATTTATCTAAACCTCCAACTTCTTGTCCATATTTTGAAAGAAGGTTAAGATTTTCAACTGGCAGGAATAACTTGTCTTGGCCTAAATATTGAATGATCAAACAATCGTGTGGAACCCCAGCCGCCAAAATTGTTTTGAAACCTATGTACTTTCCAACACCATGATCTATATGAACAACTAACTCACCAACACCAATTTCAGATAAATCATGAAGTGGGTCATTTATTATTTTTTCGTAACGTTTCTTTCGGAATAATCTTTTACCCAAAATATCTTGCTCTGAAATGACGAGTAGACCAGGGACCACAAAACCACTTTCAATAGGTAAAATTCCAATGCCAATTCGTTTAGGAGAAATCTGGTTTTGATGCAAAAAAACATACATTTGAGAGGATGAATCCCAAGTGCAGGAATCAAAAATTTCCAACTCATTCAAACTTTGATCTTTAAGCAATTTCTGCAATCGCTCCAAGGAACCTATCGAATAGGCTGCTATTGCAATCAAATTCTCGTCTTTTTCCATATTTAACAAATGATCAGCAGTGCTCTTAAATAGATCCACACCCTCCGTTTGCCTTTCTATGCTAAAATCTTTGCCCATATGCCCTCCAAGATCTAAGACTTGGTCACTCATTTTTTCTTTAAACTGTGAAAAATAAATCTTTCGGAAATCAGTCGTGAGTTTCTCCCATTCTGTCTCATTTATGTATAAATCCACAGGATTGATAGGATTAAACACCGAAGTGAACTTGGTGTGTTTTGAACTATTAGATTTTCTCAACTCAAAGTACTCAGATATTAGCTCCGATCTTTGTCGTAAAAACAGGTTAGAATCTGAATCAAATGAAACAATTGGGTCTACAATGAAATCAAATAAACTATTCATTTCATCATAAAAATAGGGGATCCAGTGTTCATATCCTGGAAAAATTTGTCCTGAAAGAACTGAATGATAAAGATAGTCTAACTTACTTGGAATACCAAAAGTCTTCAGATATTTTTTCTTGAATGAAGAAATATGCTCTGGGCCTAAACATACTTCCCTTACCGGAGTGAGAAAAATGGATTCTGTTATTGATCTTACACTCTTTTGATCATTGACAGAAAAAAAACGTGCATTTTCTAATAAATCACCAAAAAAATCACATCTAATTGGATGTAAAGTGAGAGGAGGAAAAACATCAATAATACCCCCTCTAATTGAGTACTCTCCCACATCCAATACTTTTGCAGTTTCCAGGTACCCTGCATAATTCAAAAATGCCTTTAATCTTGATAAATCTGTGTGTTTGCCTACTCTTAATTCATATTTAAGATTCTTAACATGTGATATTGGTAACACCCTTTGCGTAATAGCATTTACAGTTGTTATCACCAATCTCTTCTGCATATCGAAATTACTAAGTGACGATAAAGTGGCTAAACGCTCTGCTTGAATAGAAAGTCTCGGACCCGACCTATCAAAAGGAAGGCAGTCCCAAGCTGGGAAATAAAGCGTTTCAATACTTGGACAGAAAAAGTTAATCGCAGCCTTAAGTAGAGTTGCCCTTCTATCATCACGCGCTACATGCAAAATGTTACATTGATTACTACTGAATAAGTTGCTCAACAAAAACCCATCATAGCCCTCTGGAACACCGGAAACCGTGAGTTCATTAGTTTTATTAAAACAAGATATTTCTATTTTTTTACCAATCATAATTCTAAAATTAACCTATACTGATCTTAAGAATCTTCCAGTTTTTCTGCTAAAAACATAGTTCTTATTTCTTAAATTCTAAGTCCTTTCCATTATAGAGTTTGATCTAAGTTTATGATGTTTTCCTTGAAATAGATATTGAAACTCTTTAGCATTCTAATGTTCTGTTAGTCTATATTATGTGAGATTTTTTATATGAATACTTATGTTACGGATTTTCCTTCACGTCGAGGACGAAGACTTAGAAGCAATCCTTGGATAAGAAATCTTGTCGCAGAAAACCATGTCACAATCAATGATTTGATATGGCCAGTGTTTGTAAGAGAAGGAACCAACACAACAGAGCCCGTGCCTGAATTACCCGGTATAAACCGGTATAGTATAGACACACTTGTTGAGCAAGTTATTAAAGTGTCAGACTTAGGAATTCGATGTATCGCAGTTTTTCCATGCACCCCTAGTAATCTAAAAAATGAAACTTGTGAGGAGGCTTGGAATTCCGGAAATTTGGTTAACAAGACAACTCAAGCAATAAAGAGAAAGATACCTGAAATGGGTGTTATGCTGGATGTAGCTTTAGATCCTTATAACTCTTTGGGCCATGATGGTCTTGTAAGGAATGGCCAAGTCTTAAATGATGAAACCCTGGAAGCATTAAGAAAGCAAGCTCTTGTTCAAGCAGACTCGGGCGCAGACATTCTAGGACCCTCAGACATGATGGATGGGAGAGTAAAAGTAATTAGAGAAGCTTTAGAGAAAAATTCCTATCAAAACACTTTAATATTAAGTTATTCAGCTAAATTTGCATCCTCTTTTTACGGTCCATTTAGATCTGCAATTGGCTCATCAGGAAATTTAGTTGGTGATAAAAAAACATATCAACTTGATTACCGCAATTCAGAGGAAGCTTTAAGGGATGTAGCTGCAGATATTAAAGAAGGAGCAGACATGGTAATGGTTAAACCTGGCATGCCCTATCTTGACCTATGCAGGCAAATAAAGGAAAAATTCAAAATACCAACTTTTGCATACCAAGTTTCAGGAGAGTATGCCATGATTGCGTCTGGTATTGAAAAAGGTTTTTTTGATAAAAATCAAGTAATTATTGAGAGTATTTCTTGCTTCAAACGAGCTGGATGTGATGGTGTCCTAACATACTTTGCCCCAGAATTAGCCAAAATTCTCAATTCAACCTAGGCTTAAAAACGTATCTGAGTTCAACCTAGGCTTAAAAACGTATCTGAGTTCAACCAAAAAGACCAAAAAAGGCTTCGAATTTCTTTAGACTTGTATTTCAATATTTAACCCAATGGAGACAGGAGTATTTATCCATGAATTTCCTAAAACGCAGAAAACTATTAACCGGCGGTTTTGCTTTATTATCATCAGGAATAATCCTGGGATGTAATGCCAAACATGCTGAATATGCCGGCAATGACATTTTAACCGAGGCTGAAGAATCTCTAGAAATGTTATTTGAAGTGGCTCCTGAGTCTCGCGACATCTACAATAAATCTGCAGGAACACTTGTCATGCCCCGAGTCACAAAAGCGAGCTTTGTTTTCGGCGGGGCCTATGGTGAAGGTGTTTTAAAGATTGGGGGAGCTCATGTTGATTTTTATTCAGTTGCTGCTGCGTCATTTGGATATCAGCTAGGAGCAATTCAGTATCGGCATGTAATTTTCTTTATGACCGAAGACGCCCTAAGAACTTTTAGATTGACTGATGGTTGGGAGATAGGGGCTGATGCAGAAGTATTTTTTAGAAAGCGAGGCGTTTCTGTTGGAGTAACAAATAACACTCTAACTAAACCAATCTATGCAATAGTTTTTGGCCAACGTGGAGTCATTGCTGGAGCATCTTTAGAAGGAGCAAAATACTCAAGATTAATAAGGTAAATAGTTTTTTAGGTTAATCGCTTAATTAAGCTTGAAGTATCAAATCTACCACCGCCCATATCTTGAATGTCAGAATAAAATTGATTAATCAGGGCAGTTATTGGTAATTTGGCCTTATTAAGATTGGCCTCTTCCAAACAAATATTGAGATCCTTTTTCATCCAATCAACAGCAAAACCAAAATCGAATTTATCATCAAGCATAGTAGTGCCTCTATTTTCCATCTGCCAACTTCCAGCTGCTCCCTTTGAAATAACATCAATCACTTTTTTTCCATCTAAATTGGCTTTCTTAGAAAAACTCAATCCTTCAGCCAATGCTTGCAACAAGCCAGCTATGCAAATTTGATTCACCATCTTTGTTAGTTGCCCTGACCCTGATGGGCCCATTAAAGACGAAAACTTGGCATAGTTTGAAATTATTGGTTTGACTTTTTCATAATGTTCCTGCCTACCTCCGCACATTATAGTTAACTGACCATTTTCAGCTCCAGCCTGGCCGCCAGAAACTGGGGCATCAACAAAACCCACGCCTCGTTTTTCTGAGTAAATTACTAACTCTTTAGTTATTCTTGCAGAGCAAGTAGTATGATCTATCAATAATGAGCCCTCTTTCATTGAGCCAAGCGCACCCACATCTCCCAACAAAACCGATTTCAAATCATCATCATTTCCCACACAACAAAATACAAAATCTGCGTCCTTTGCTGCCTCTGAAGGACTCATAGCTAAATTCCCCCGGTACTGATTTATCCAATTTTCAGCTTTTTTAATAGTACGATTATATACAGTGAGATCATAACTCGATGAAAGATGACCAGCCATGGGAAAACCCATTACTCCGAGTCCTAAAAAAGCAACCTTTGACATATTCTCCTCCCAAAATTAAAAGAATAACCATTAGGTTAATTTAAAATTACTCGTGGTCAAGTAGGACTTTACAAATGCCAAGATTTTTCAAATCACTTGCGATACTATTTATTGCGATAATTATACTTGCAATTAGCACAACACTTTTCATAAGTTTTTTGGCACAAAAATCTTTGCCTGACTATAATAGAGTGGTCGAAAGTTCATTTATAAAACAAGAGATAGTCGTTTTTAGAGATGACTATGCAATACCTGATATCAAAGGAAAAGAAGACGAGGATGTTTTTTTTGCCCTAGGATATGTTCACGCTCAAGATAGATTGTGGCAAATGCTTTTACTAAGGAGAACAGCACAAGGTAAACTTTCAGAATATTTTGGAACAGAGACCCTAGATACAGATATTTTCATGCGAACTTTAGACATATACAACAAAGCACACAAAAGCATTGGGTACGTATCACCAGAAATTCTTCAATTGATTAAAGCTTACTCTAACGGAGTTAACCAAAGACTCATGGATATTCGGCGAGAAGGTTTAGGACGAGGCACGCCCAACCTCTTTCTCTTCCCACCGAAAGTAGCACCCTGGACACCAACAGACAGTATCGCAATACTTAAACTCTTAGCCTTACAAAATAATGAAAGTGCTCAAAAAGAGGTCATTCGATTAAACCTATTGAAGGCTGGTGTTTCTTCAAAAAGGTTATCAGATCTATTTTCAGGCATCCCAGATATTTCTGACTCCAAAACTTTATCTAATCTCGACATGCTATCAGATCTGGAATCAAGCCCTGATCCGGATAAAACCATCA
Organism: Paracoccaceae bacterium; assembly: GCA_014239455.1. Classification (GTDB taxonomy): domain Bacteria; phylum Pseudomonadota; class Alphaproteobacteria; order Rhodobacterales; family Rhodobacteraceae; genus CACIIZ01. The sequence goes on from JAAZYV010000019.1 coordinate 8,371, forward strand.
ATAAGAGTTTACTATTTAAAAACCCTCTCACAAATAGTGATTTGGGAACTGCCAATGCTTCCAATGTTTGGGTGTCATTGCCTCCCAGAACAGCTTCTGGAAGCACTCTAGTCGGATATAACCTACACACTAAATTTGAAGTACCAATAATCTGGATGATAGCAAAATTGACCTATGAAAAAAATACAGTAATAGGAGCAACTATTCCTGGAATTCCAGCTATTTTGACAGGTCGATCAAAATTTATCTCTTGGGGCATAGCAAGCTCTAATTTGGATAATCAGGATTTAATCATAGAAAATATTAATCCTAATAACCCAGAAGAGTATCTTGATACTGGAGAATATAAGAAATTCAAAAAAAGAACTGTTCTCATTAAAATACGTGGCAAACCGGGATTGACTCATACAATTAGATCAACTGAACGAGGTCCCATCATTCCCCCAAAAGCCTATGGACTTCAAACTATAGTATCTACCAATCAAGCAGTTGCATTAAAATGGACTGGATTAGATCCGAAAGATAGGTCAATTGAGTCTCTGATATTGGCGATGGCCGCCAAGGACATATTGGCTGCTAAACAGGCATTCAAATACCTAGTGGTCCCATCATACAATGTTTTGCTAGCTGATCCTAAAAGCGCTGTAATAGTGAGCGCCGGAAAAATTCCGAATAGGATTGAAACATTAGGTGACAGTTTTGGTGTAATCCCATCCCTGGGGTGGAAAAATCCTATGGAGTGGAATGGTTATCTAGAGTTTGATAAGAATCCATCAATTTCAGATACATTGAATGATACTTTATTTAATACTAACAACAGGCTAACGAAAAATGATTATCCTGAACATTTTAGTTATGATTGGGAAGGAAGTCAAAGAAATCTAAGAATGCGAGATCTTTTTGAGAAGAGACAGTTTCATAGTTTACAAAGCTTTAAGGAAATTCACTCAGATATTGTTTCTTCTAGCGCTAGAACTGTACTTCCATTATTAGCAAAAAATCTATGGTATTCTCAAACATTAACTATGGACAACGACTTGATTAGTTTAAGAAAAAAGGCTCTAGAATTACTGGGGGAATGGAATGGAGAGATGTCAATTCATCTTTCCCAACCGCTTATTTACAATAGCTGGGTAAGCCAGTTTCAAAGAATGATTCTACAGGATGAACTCGGATCAAAAATGCACTGGTTTAAATCAATCAAACCTGATTTCCTGGAACGCGTCTTAAGGAATGTGGATGGAGCTGGAATCTGGTGCGATATTATACAAACCCAAAAAATAGAAACCTGTGATGAATTAGCCCTGATGGCCCTTGATGACGCCCTGGTAACCAACGTTAAGCTGATTAGGTCAGATATAGCTGAATGGCGTTGGGGAGACTATCATAAAGCTCGTTTCAAGGAGAAGATCATCGGTGGCTATCCAATTATTTCTTACTTAACCAATATCGTCTATGAAACACCCGGTGGCGATAACACATTATCTATGGCTAGATCACTAAGGTCTTCGAGTAATATCCATGACGTGAGATATGGTAGTACATTGAGAATTATTTTTGATTTATCTAATCCAAATTATTCTTTTATGTCTATGCCAACTGGACAAAGCGGACACTTGTTTTCTAGACATTATGATGATTTTTCAATACTTTGGAAGAAAGACGAATACCATCAAATTTATCTAGATGATACAAAGTCAAAAACTAATGCTTCAAGTATGATGAATTTTAAACCCCTAAATTAACGAACCAGCTCAATAGCAAATTTAAGGGCTTTCACCAATTTCTCTATATCTTCTTCAGTATTATACATTGCTAGTGAGGCCCGACAAGTAGCAGAAAAACCAAGATAATCAAGTAAGGGCTGTGCACAATGGTGTCCTGCCCGAACTGCGACACCTTTCTGATCTACTATGGTTGCTATATCGTGAGGATGCAGTTTATTGCCTCTAATAATGAAAGAAAAGATTCCCCCTTTATCACTGTTAGTTCCTTGTAGATTTAGAAAATCAAGTTCTGATAGCCTAATATTCGTATATTCGACCAATCCACTTTCATATTCTAAGATATTTTCTCTCCCTAACATTTCGACAAAATCTATTGCAGCACCTAAACCTATCATTGGAATTATAGCTGGTGTGCCGGCTTCAAATTTGTGAGGAGGAATATTATACGAAACACTTTCTCTACCCACATGATTAATCATGGATCCACCACCTAAAAATGGTTGCATCTCTTCAAACCGTGCTTTCTTAACATATAGGGCCCCAGAAGCTGAAGGCCCGTAAAGTTTGTGACCAGTAAAGACATAGAAATCACAGCCTAAATCTTGCACACTTACCGGTAAGTGGACTATTGCCTGAGAACCATCAACTACTGAAATAATATTCTTATCTCTTGCTGCACTACAAATAGACTTCACATCTACTATACTCCCCAGTACGTTTGACATTTGTGTTATTGAAACCAATTTAGTTTTCTCATTCATTGCGGAAATGATATCTTCTGCTAGTAAAGAACCATCAGCTCGGGTTTCCACCCACTTTAATTGAATACCCATTCTTTCTCTTAGAAAATGCCAGGGAATTATATTTGAATGATGCTCAGCTATTGACAAGATTATCTGATCACCCTCAACAAGGTTTTTTTCTGCCCATGCATAAGCAATAAGATTCAAACCTTCTGTTGATCCAGAAGTAAATATTACCTCTTCGGCATTACCCGCATCAATAAATCTCCTGATCTTTTCCCGTACTGATTCAAATTTCTCAGTTGCAAGATTAGACAAATAATGAAGTCCGCGATGCACATTTGCATATTCAAATTCGTAGCCTTTTGTTACAGCCTCTATTACACATCTTGGTTTCTGTGCTGAAGCTCCATTATCAAGATAACATAAAGGCTCTCCTCTAATTTTAGTGTTTAAAATAGGGAACTCTTTTCTTACTGACTCTATGTCAAGCATTAAACCCTGCCCTTTCTAGGAAACTAAAACCTAAAAAATCCATTATCTGTACAAGTATTGCTATCACCAAAATAAACAGAACTAAGCCCACCGCAAATACTATGAAAGTTGATCTAAAATTGTGAATCTTAACAGCGCATTCGGAAAGAACCCACATTATCCAAAAATTGGTTAAAATAATTAAATACCCAGCCAAAGCAATATTTAATTGGATAGCTATAAACAGTCCTAAATTAATGAAAATTAAAACAAAGTGAATCCACACAACCCCCTTTAATGCATGGAAAAAAGATCCTGAACCAGAAAATAGTCTACCACCATAGGTTAAAAGGGTAGTAATAAAAAAAATCTTACCAAATTCAATTATTGACAGGAGAAATGGTCTATTTAATACCAAATCTATATAAGGTCCCAATAAAGTTTCTTCATTTTTGTTTGCTGAATAAGTCACTACATTAAAAAGATGAGTTAAGAGCGTATTCAGGACTGAAACGAACAAAGTTGCTTCAGTTAATGTACGCCAATTAACGTCTATGTTTACCACATAACCTAAAACAGATTTTGGAGAAAAAAAGCTTCGTAAAACTAAATTAGCTGGAGTCATTGAATTACTCCTCATCAAGCCACTAAATAAGACAAAAATAGGTAACTAGATAAAAGTATAATAAATACTGGAAGATGAGAAAAAAATCTTTCAGCTGCACAGAAAATTGTGGAAAATATCCATGCATACATGATCACTGTGGCACATTCAATAAATTTAAATAAAAATCCATTAGGAAATAAGCCGTGCAGTAATCCCGCTAGCAATAGCAATGGTGACGCGACAATAATTGACCAAAAAAAGGCTAACCTTGCTTCAAAGAATGAAGCCTTTCCCTTAAATGGTATAGCAAATAAGTGGGTCAAAATTGATAAAAAATAAAGAAAAATAGGCCCAAAAAATATTGATGTGAATAGATCTATCCCCACATAATCAAAAAAAATATCTTTATTGGATTGGATATCATAGTTAGTTACCCTTCCAGGTAACCTTTCCAAGAAAAGAACTATTGAAATAAAGAATGCGTAAGCCAGCAGTCTCGACTCAGAAGTAAAATTATTTAATTGATTCCTAAATGACATCCTTAAATCAAGATATGCCTTAAATATATCAGCAACAAATCCACTTAGAAGAAATGATCTAATCACATTTTCCGGAAAGATTCTTCTCATGTAAGCCATTATCTTTCTTTAACCTAAAGTTTCTTGAATTTCTTTTCTCACGAATTTCGAAAATTCAAGATCACTTATTTCCTCAACTACTTCTTCAAGAAAAGCCTCAACAAGGATCTTTCGTGCTTCATTTGCGCTAATTCCTCTAGATTTAAGATAGAAGAGATGTTCCGAGTTAAGAGATCCAGAAGTCGATCCATGTGAACAAATTACATCGTCAGCATATATCTCCAGCTCTGGTTTAACCAAAAAATCGCTTTCCTCATCCAAAAGCAATCCATTACTCATTTGATATCCGTCAGTTTTTTGGGCTTTTGGGTCCACATAAATCTTTCCTTGAAAAACAGCCTTAGCTCCTTGAGTCAAAACATTTTTTATGATTTGACGACTTTTGCTAGAATTCTCCAAGTGTGCTATAAACACTGCATTGTCGCAAATAGAACTTTGGTTACATCCTACTCCCAAACCTGCTAAAGTCACATCGCATTGAGATCCCTCCAAATTTAAAAATGTTTCATTGCGGACGGCACCATTACTTAAGTTTATCCCTATAGTTTTTACCACTGAAGAGTCCATGCAATTAATGAAAAAATGAGTTATGATTGAATTTCTCGCGAATCGACTTACTAAACGGTTATGGTTTAACGTTGAATTAGGATCCAAAAACCCCTCCGTAACCACATTATATCGAGCGTTCCCAGAAAAATGCTCAATAATGTGAAATTCTGAATCAGTGTTAATTTTGAGAAGATGCCGTATATTAACCTTGTCCTCTATTTCACCAGAATAGAAAATATGTATTGGTTTTCTGGGAGATTCTTTGCAGTTAAGAAAAAGTCCTTGCGAAGTCTCACCACCATTCAATAAGGCAAAAGGCCTCTCATACGACTTCCTTGCTTTGGTTTCTGCTTCACCAAGCAACTTATTGGCCCAATGAAACTGATCACAGACAGATTCTTCAAAATTAGAAATTTCACATTCTTTCAATTTCTTATTCAAATTTTGCAAGGTAACAGGATCGATGATCCCATCAACGAAATCGACATAAAATTCAGGTCTATTTTCAATATATTGAGTATCATTTTCCGGCAAGTTTTTTTCGCTCCCCGAAATTATGCCAGTGGTATTCCACAATTTAGGTGAAGTGAATTTCCAGTACTCAGCATTTCTTGAAGGCATACCTACTTTCTTGAGATTCGCCTGACATTGTTCCTGATACTTGAGAGCCCATTTAGAGCGCTTGCGAGAGTTGCTTACTTTATATATGGAATGTTCCTCTTGATTTTTCATATGGTACTCTAATTTGTCTGGTTAGCATTCAAATGCCCATAGCCTTTTTCCTCTACTTGCAAAGCTAGATCAGGACCACCTGTTTTGATAATCCTTCCATTTACCATAATGTGCACATAATCAGGCTTGATATAGTTTAAAAGACGTTGATAGTGCGTAATAATTAAAAAAGACCTATTTGGAGACCTCAGTGCATTTACGCCCTGAGAAACTTGTCTCATAGCATCTACATCAAGACCACTATCAGTTTCATCCAAAATACACAATTTTGGCTCTAAGAGAGCCATTTGAAGAATTTCATTTCTCTTTTTCTCACCACCTGAAAAACCTACGTTCAAGGGTCGTTTAAGCATTTCCATATCGATACTAAGTTGTGAGGCCTTATGTTTAACTAGTTTCAAGAATTCTGCTGGATTAAGTTCCTTTTCGTTTCGAGTCTTTTTTTGAGAGTTCAGTGCAGTTCTCATAAAAGATAGATTCCCTACGCCAGGGATCTCAAGTGGATATTGGAATGCTAGAAAAATTCCTTTTGTTGCCCTATCCTGTGCCTCTAGCTCCAATATACTATTACCCTCCAAATTGATATCTCCTCCAGTAATTTCATAACCCTCCTTACCACATATAGCGTGCGAAAGAGTGGATTTTCCTGAACCGTTCGGTCCCATGATAGCATGTACCTCACCTGCATTTATCTTTAAGTTAAATCCCTGAATTATTTCTTTTTCAACTTCTGATATTTTTACCTTTAAATCTTTTACTTCTAACATTATCAACCTACTGAACCTTCTAAACTAATTGCTACTAATTTCTGAGCTTCTAATGCAAACTCCATGGGTAGGGCTTGTAATACTTCTTTACAAAAACCGTTAACAATCAACGCCACGGCATCCTCCTCACCAATACCTCTTTGCAAACAATAGAATAATTGATCTTCATCTATCTTTGAGGTAGTTGCTTCATGCTCAGTTCTTGAAGAACTATTTTTGTTTTCAATATAAGGAACTGTGTGAGCCCCACATCTGTTTCCAATCAAAAGACTGTCACATTGGGTGAAATTCCTACTACCTAATGCTTTAGGATGTATATTAACTAATCCTCTATATGTGTTCTGAGCCTTACCAGCAGATATCCCTTTCGAAACAATCCTACTTCTCGTACCTTTGCCTAAATGGGTCATTTTTGTTCCCGTATCGGCCTGCTGATAGTTATTAGCGATCGCAACAGAATAAAATTCACCCTGACTGTAATCTCCTCTTAAAATACAGGATGGGTATTTCCATGTGACGGCAGAGCCCGTTTCAATTTGTGTCCACATCACCTTAGATCTAATCCCTCGGCAATCAGCCCTTTTCGTGACAAAATTATAGATACCTCCTTTTCCATTCTTGTCGCCTGGATACCAATTCTGAACAGTAGAATATTTAATATCTGCATTATCGAGAGCAACTAATTCTACTACTGCCGCATGGAGCTGATTAGTGTCACGCATGGGAGCTGTACAACCCTCCAAATAACTTACCTGTGAATCTTTATCAGCTATAATCAGTGTGCGCTCGAACTGACCTGTATTTTCCGCGTTAATCCTAAAATAAGTACTTAATTCCATGGGGCACTTAACCCCTTCAGGAATGTAAACAAATGATCCATCAGAAAAAACTGCCGAATTCAAGGTAGCAAAATAGTTATCTGATCTTGGAACAACTGTGCCAATATATTTTCTCACAAGCTCAGGGTGAGAGTGTATGGCTTCAGAAATTGAGCAAAAAATGATACCCAACTTAGCTAATTCATCCTTAAAGGTGGTTCCTACTGAAACGCTATCGAACACAACATCCACTGCCACCTTTGGTTTTGCGTCAGGACTAGCGTATTCTGCTCCCACAACGCCAGCTAAAAATTCTTGTTCTTTAAGAGGTATCCCTAGCTTGGCATAGGTCTCAAGTAAAGCTGGTTCAACATCGGCCAAGGATTTTGGCCTTTCTTTAAGAGATTTAGGTTTGGCATAATAATACTGATCCTGGTAATCAATTTTTTCATACTTCAACATCGGCCAATTTGGTTCAAACATTTTTGTCCATCGTCGATATGCTTCTAATCTCCAAGTTAGCATCCATTCTGGTTCCAAATTCTTCTTTGAGATTAGCTTAACAATCTCCTCTGAAATGCCTTTAGGAGCATAATCCATATCGATTTTAGTACTAAAGCCGTACTTATACTCACCTCTTAAAGAATTCACAGAATCAATTGTTCCTGGATCGATTCCTGTTTTAGCTTCTGTATAAATTTTTGGCATTGTGCATCTCACCCATTTTGATCAAAAAATTATTTTTATGCTGCTTTTTTTTTCCACTCTTTCAACTGTAAAGACCAGGCCTCTACAAATCTCTCTAAGTCTTCAATTGTTGTAGTTGGCCCTATAGAAACTCTGATTCCACAATCGCTTAATTCTTTTGAATATCCCATAGATACCACTGCTCTGCCTTTATCTTTCTTTCCATTAGAACAAGCCATACCTGAAGAAACCGAAAATCCTCTTAAATCTAGACCAGCTACTTGTAAATCACCTCGCCATCCAGGAGTTAGAAAGTAACTCGTGTTCGGCAATCTGTTGACCGACGTACCTATTATAATCGTGTTGTCGTTTACTTCCTTTAAGAGCTTTTCTAAATAGTCACGTCTTTTTCTAATCTTTGACTCTAAGCCTGACTTGATTTCAGCTGACCTATATTCAGCCGCAGCAGCAAATCCTAGAATATTGGTTAGACTCTCGGTCCCAGATCTATTCCCAGTTTCTTGACCTCCTCCTCTAATAAGTGGCTCTATTGTTGCACTGTCATTAACAAGTAATGCCCCGACACCTTTTGGGCCTCCTATCTTGTGAGATGATATTACTGCAAATTCATAAGAAACATCCAAAAAATCAGTTCGAACCTTACCAAATGCCTGAACAGCATCTGTAAATAAGATTCCCTCTGGCACATCTTGAATGATACCAGTTTCTGAATTGGCCATTTGCAAACTTGATTCCCCTGGGGTTTGCACCGTTACAAGGCCAAATTTAGATACACTTAAGTTGGGATTTGCCCAAACTTTCACACAATCATGTTCTATGGGGGCACATTCAAAAAAGCGGGAATGAAGCACCATAGAGGCTGCTTCTGTTGCTCCAGAAGTAAAAACAAGTGAGTGACGAGAGCTCAATCCAACGATTTCTGCTATCTTATCTCTCGCATTTTCCAAAGCGTTTCTTGCTTCTCTACCTTCAAAATGACTTGATGAGGGATTACCATAGTGTTGCAAAGACTGGGTCATTGCAGCCGAAGCATGTTTTGATAAAGGCTCTGAAGCATTCCAGTCTAAATAAATTCTCTGCATAACTTTAAGTGTCTGATATTGATACAAAATGTGGCACGGCAGGACACGGATTTAGTTGATCACTCGCTATATCAGACAAGCGCATCTGGTGCAGAAAAACATAAATATTAGCAGACAATTGCTCCCACATCTTAGCGGACAACGCTTCTTCTTTCGTTTTTGCTTCTTTAATAGGTGATACTTTTTTTTCTGCTCCTAAATCCAAATCTTGATCCACAGCTTTCAGTATGTCAGATACCCTAAGAGATTCAGAAGATTTGGATATTGTATAACCTCCTGAAGACCCTCGAAAAGATTTGACAATGCCAGCTTTTCTTAATTTAACAAAAAGCTGCTCTAGATAAGGCAACGAGATATTTTGCCTTTCTGATATCTCTGAAAGACTAACCCTTTTCTTTTCATGCCTTACTGATAAATCAACCAAAGCTATCAACGCGTATTTGCCTTGGGTATTTAACTTCATGCCATCACACCTAAATAGTTGACTAAAACTGATTAAACACGTAACTCAATATCTAAAATCTAGAAAATCTTTTCTTAGAATCATTCTAGAATACTCAACTCAATTGGTCAAGGAACTAGAATTAAATATGGAGCAAAAATGCCTGAAGTAATCTTTCAAGGGGCGGATGGTCGACTGGAAGGAAGGTTTCATCCTCAAAGATATACCGACTCACCGATAGCAATTATTTTACATCCACATCCAGAATACAGCGGCACAATGAATAATAAGATTGTTTATAATCTCCATTATAGCTTTTTTAACATGGGTTTTTCTTGTTTAAGATTTAATTTTCGCGGCGTTGGCAAAAGTGAAGGAGCCTTTGATCAAGGAGTAGGTGAACTGTCTGATGCCACTTCAGCACTCGATTTCCTTCAATCGCATGTTCCAAATGCTCGAGCCTGTTGGGTAGTTGGATTTTCGTTCGGCGCCTGGATAGGAATGCAAATTTTAATGCGTAGACCTGAGGTTACTGGATTTGTTGCGATTTCCCCACCTGCAAATACTTATGATTTTTCATTCTTGGCGCCTTGCCCATCTTCAGGCCTGATAGTCAATGGATCAAACGACAAAGTTGTTCCCTCAGATAAAGTGACTGAGCTGGTAAATAAGTTACAACAACAAAAAGGTATAGTGATAACACACAAGGTGATCGAAAATGCGAACCATTTTTTCGATCCAGGAATGGATCAAATGTTAGATACAACACAAGAATATGTCCGAAAGCGATTAACCGAAAATACCCGCTAAACTATTAAAATGCACAAAGACATAGAAATAAAATCAGAATTTTTAAGAGTACTTAGTTCTCGTGGATTTATTCACGATTGTACGGACATAAAAGGACTAGATAGCCAGCAATGCATTAATAAGAAAATGATCGCCTATGTTGGTTATGATGCAACAGCACAATCTCTCCATGTAGGTCACCTAGTAAACATTATGATGTTACGCTGGTTTCAAAAATTTGGAGGCCAGCCTATAACTTTAATTGGAGGAGGAACAACTAGAATTGGAGATCCCTCTTTCAGATCTGAAGAAAGACCCATATTAAGTTTAAGAAGTATTAATTCTAATGTTGTTTCACTACGAACTGTCTTTAACAAATATTTGAATTACGAAGACGAACCTAATAAGGCTTTGATGGTTGACAATGCATCCTGGCTTACCGAAATTAATTATCTAGAATTTCTAAGGGATTTTGGAAAACATTTTTCTATAAATCGCATGCTGTCTTTTGATTCCGTAAAGACTCGGTTAGACAGAGAACAGTCTTTAAGCTTTTTAGAATTCAATTACATGCTTTTACAGGCTTATGATTTTTTGGAGTTAAACAAAAAATTCAATTGTTCTATTCAAATCGGAGGCTCTGATCAATGGGGTAATATAGTGTCTGGGATAGACTTGATTAGGCGTATTTCCGACAAACATGCTTTTGGATTGACATCTCCACTAATAACTACTGCTGATGGAAAAAAAATGGGTAAATCTCAGGGCAAAGCTATCTGGTTAAATCCAAAGCTGCTATCACCATATGAATTTTGGCAATTCTGGAGAAATACAGATGATAGCGATGTGGTTAGATTTTTACTACTGTATACGGAATTACCATATGATGATTGCATAAGATATGGAGCATTGAAGGGCCAACAAATCAATGATGCAAAAATTTTATTAGCAAACCAGATTACTGAGTCATGTCATGGGAAAACCGCCTCCATGAAAGCGAACGCCACAGCGGTAAAAGTTTTTGAACATGGCGAGATTGACTCTAATTTACCAACTCAAAGAATAAGTTCAAATGATTTAAAACCAATGATCACCATCAGTCAATTGCTTATCAAGTCAGGATTAGTTTCAAGTGGAAAAGAAGCAAAGCGCCTGATAGCAGAAGATGGAGCTAGGTACAATGACAAATTGATTACCTCACCTAATCTCCAATTAACTGAAAAAGACTTTAAAAACTCGGTAAAGCTCTCTGCAGGAAAAAAAAGACATGTACTCCTAAAGCTCGAAACTAATCAATGATTAAACAACCTTAATCTCCAGAAATAATAGTAACTTTCTTCATAAAATCAGGGTCTTTTGAAATTATTCCATTATTTGCTTGATCACCTTTTTTGATCCCATCCACAATGTCCATACCGGAGATCACTTTACCGAAAACCGTATACTTTCCATTCAAAAAATGTCCTGCTTCTAGCATTATAAAAAATTGACTATTAGCAGAATTTGGATCTTTAGATCGAGCCATACCTACTACTCCACGATCGAATGGTTGAGTAGAAAACTCTGCCTTCAGATCATTTAATTGGGATCCTCCCCTTCCTACCATTGCAGGTTTAAATTCATTATATAAATTTCCAAACATGACATCACCACTTTGAGCCATAAAACCCTCAATCACCCGATGGAAAACAACCCCATCATACTGTTTTTGGGATACAAGTTTCTTTATCTGATCTACATGATTTGGGGCCAAATCTTCTAAGAGTTCAATGTCAACTAGGCCTCCAATTTGTCCTGAAATTTCTAGACGCATCAAATCTCTTGCTAAAATTGAAACAGAAGAAAAAAGAAACAATATTCCAATCAAAATAATTCGCATTTCATTTCTCCCTTAATCTTAATATTCTACTTCAGCCATGCTGAAATTATCATGTCAGGATTTTCTACTGCCCCATTGAGATTTGAGTCACCCTTTTTTATTCGATCTACAAATTTCATTCCCCTAGTTACTTTACCAAAAACCGTATAATTCCCATTCAGAAAGTGTCCATCCTGTAACATTATAAAAAACTGACTGTTAGCCGAATTTGGATCCTGAGATCTAGCCATACCCAAAACGCCCCGATCAAAAGGGAAATCTGAAAATTCCTGGGCCAGATCTGGCTTTTCTGAACTGCCCGTACCACACCGATCTGGAGTAAAGTTTTTCTCATGATTGCCGAATAAAACATCGCCTGTTTGTGCCATAAATCCCTCTATAACCCTATGGAAAACAACATTATTGTATGAGCCTGCATTTACAAGCTCAATAATTCGTTCAACATGATTGAATGCAACTTTCTCAAATAATCTGCAAACAACTATTCCATCTTTCAATTTTAAATATAATGATGGACCCTTGGGAAGTTTTCTTACCATGGTTTGCACCTCTAATGCTTTCTATGAATTAATTCTATTTCTTTTTGTATTTGAAAAAGAAAGTAATCTTTTTTGAACTGATCTAGGTACAAATTCTTCAGTCTCTCCTCCGAGCCTAGCTATTTCTTTGACTAGTTTGGAAGCTATAGATTGATAACTGTTATCGGCCATAAGAAAAACCGTCTCGATTTTATCTGAAAGCACCCTATTCATCCCAACCATTTGAAATTCATATTCAAAATCTGAAACGGCGCGCAAGCCTCGAATAATTACGTTAGCATTAACATCTTTTGCACAGTCAATTAGCAAGTTTTCAAAAGGATGTGTTGATATTTGAATTTCTAATTCATTGGCAATTGGGTTAATTTCTTCATTAATCATCTGCACCCTTTCCTCCAGACCAAACATTGGTGATTTTGCATTGTTAATAGCAACTCCAATGATCAGTGTATCTACTAGTCTGGAAGCCCGGCGTATGATGTCAATATGTCCGAGAGTTAAAGGATCAAAAGTTCCAGGGTATAAGCCTATGCGCATCAAATTCACCATAAATATATTAAACTCGAAGGTATCAGTGACCAACAGAATTTTCAAACAAAATTCTCTTTAAAAATGCCCCAGTAAAACTTTCTTTAATCTTAGCGACCTCTTCTGGTGAGCCTTGTGCAATGACTTCACCACCAGAATCGCCACCTTCAGGCCCAATGTCAATGATAAAATCAGCCGTTTTCACAACATCTAAGTTATGTTCGATTACAATTACCGAATTTCCTTGATCAACTAGCTTATGAAGAACATTGAGTAAATTTTTTACATCTTCAAAATGTAATCCTGTGGTAGGCTCATCAAGAATGTACAGAGTCTTTCCAGTTGACCTTCTAGAAAGCTCTTTCGATAATTTTACTCTTTGTGCTTCACCTCCAGATAGCGTGGTAGCCGATTGACCGACCTTAATATATCCCAACCCTACATGCATGAGGGTTTTCATCTTTTCACGAATGGTTGGCACAGCAGAAAAAAATTCTCCTGCCTCCTGGACAGTCAAATTTAGAACATCGGAAATATTTTTTCCTTTAAATTTTATTTCCAAAGTTTCCCTGTTGTATCGCTTACCTTTGCAACTCTCACACATAACATAAACATCTGGTAAGAAATGCATTTCAATCTTTATAAGGCCGTCTCCTTTACAGGCCTCACAACGGCCTCCTTTAACATTAAAGGAAAACCTCCCCGGATTATAACCCCTAACTCGAGCCTCTGGCAATCCAGCAAACCATTCTCTGATTGGGGAAAAGGCACCGGTATAAGTAGCCGGATTTGATCTTGGAGTTCTCCCTATTGGAGATTGATTTATGTCTATGACTTTGTCTAGAAAGTTTATACCTTTTATTTCTTTGCATTTTGCAGGAGTCAACCTAGAGGAGTTTAAATTCTCGGCTACTGTCTTAAACAAGGTTTCTATCACCAATGTGGACTTTCCTCCTCCAGAAACACCGGTAACACAGGTGAAAGAACCTAATGGGAAGCATGCATCAACGTTCTTCAAATTATTACCTGTTGCGCCAAGTATTTCTAAGAAAAGACCATTGCCTTTCCTTCTAACGAAAGGAACATCGATATTCATTACCCCTGACAAATATTTTCCAGTTTTTGAATCTTCACAACACTTGATTTCATCGGGGGTCCCTGCCGCAACAACCCTACCACCGTGAATTCCTGCACCTGGTCCAATATCTATTAGATGATCAGCCTCTAGCATGGCTTCTTGATCATGCTCAACTACTATCACAGTATTTCCTTGATCTCTAAGATTTTTTAAAGTGGTCAGCAATCTAGCATTATCCCGTTGATGTAACCCAATCGAAGGTTCATCAAGAACATAAAGGACGCCCGTTAAACCTGAACCAATCTGACTTGCTAATCTTATCCTTTGACTCTCTCCCCCAGACAACGTTCCTGACGTCCTATTTAATGTTAAATAGTCCAATCCCACGTCATTCAAGAAATTTAATCTTTCTTTGATTTCTTTTATGATAGGATAACCAACTTTCCTATTTTGTTCACTCAACGTTTCGGTAATTTTCTCAAATTCTGCAAAAAGTTCTTTGACAGAAAGGCGAACCATCTGTCCAATATTCATACCTGCCACCTTAACAGCCAGTGCTTCCGCGTTCAGCCTGTAACCATTACATGATACACACTCTCGATTATTTTGGTAACGTTCGAATTCTTCTCTAATCCAACTGCTACCTGTTTCTCTATACCTCCGTTCAAGATTAGGAATAATTCCTTCAAAAGTTTTATTTACTTCATAAGTTCTACCATTTTCATCATATTTAAAAGAGATTTTCTGTCCATTTGAGCCATTGAAAAACAAGTTCTTAATCTCACCCTTCAAATCTTTCCAAGGAATGTTTATTGAAAAATCATAAGCATCAGCCAAAGAAATTAATGTTTGTTCAATATATGGAGATTGCTTTCTAGCCCAAGGAGACAAAGCTCCCTCAAATAAACTCAAAGATTCATTAGGAACAATCAGATTTTCATCAAAAAAAGATTCTATGCCTAAACCATCGCATTTCTTACATGCCCCTGTAGGAGCATTAAAAGAAAATAACCGTGGTTCGATTTCTGCTATGGTAAATCCTGATATTGGGCAAGAAAAATTTTCTGAAAACACTATTCTTAGATTTTCACTTTCTGATAAAACTTCTACAATAGCAATTCCATCAGCAAGATCCAAAGCTGTGCGAAGACTATCAACGAGCCTGCTTTCAATTCCCTGCTTAATAACAAGTCTATCTACGACAACCTCGATATTGTGTCTTACATTCTTTTCAAGGGTGGGAACCTCTTCAAATTCATAAAAATGATCATCAATTTTTACTCTTTGAAAACCCTTTTTTTGCAGCTCTGCTAATTCTTTTCTATACTCTCCCTTCCTATCTCTCACAATGGGTGCAAGAAGAAAAATCTTTTCTTCTTCCTTTAACTCCATTATTTGATCAACCATATCAGAAGGTTGCTGTGCTCTGATTGGTAAACCAGTTTCTGGACTAAATGGAATACCAACCCTTGCAAATAGTAACCTTAGATAATCATATATCTCAGTGACTGTACCGACTGTAGACCGAGGGTTTTTACTAGTAGTTTTCTGCTCAATCGATATAGCTGGAGATAACCCTGAAATATGATCAACGTCAGGCTTATGCATAATATCCAAGAATTGTCTTGCATAAGCGCTAAGACTTTCCACATAACGGCGCTGACCCTCTGCATATATAGTATCAAAAGCAAGACTCGATTTTCCGGATCCAGATAAACCAGTAATTACTATGAATTTATTCCGTGGGATATTTATGTTAATGGATTTGAGGTTGTGTTCTCTAGCGCCTTTGACAATAATCTCATCATTTTTAGCCATTTAGGTAATCCATTCATTCTTAAATTTTATTTTATTGCCAGTAAGGCAAACTTTTGTTTTTAAGTAGATATTCATGATTCCAAAATAGTAAATATCTGAAATGAAATTTTAGGTTTAAATGGTTGAAAAAAAAACATATCGTAAAGCAACATTAGTCATTTGGAGGTAATTATGGCAGGTAGCGTAAATAAAGTAATAATTGTGGGAAACTTAGGAAAAGATCCAGAAGTTCGAACCTTCCCGAATGGTGGCAAGGTATGTAACTTTCCAGTCGCGACATCTGAAACATGGCGAGATAGAAACTCCGGAGAGAAGCAAGAAAGAACACAATGGCATAATATAGCAATTTTCTCCGAACCACTAGTGAACATTGCAGAGAGATTTCTAAAGAAGGGCTCAAAGATTTATATTGAGGGCCAGTTAGAAACAAGAAAATGGCAAGATAACTCAGGTGCTGATAGATACAGCACAGAAGTAGTTTTGCGACCATATCGTGGAGAAATTACACTCTTGGATAATAAAGCTAACCCAGAAAATGTAACAAGTCAGCCTAGTTCAGAGCTGTTAGACAAATCGCCAGACCCTGAGAAGGCTACTAGTTTTTCACCTGATGACTTTGATGACGAAATACCTTTTTAATCCATAATGATGGCTTTTGAACTATCATTAGAATGTTAAATGTAATAATATCCAATTGATAATAATTACTGCAAACTTTTGACTAAAATGTTGAATAAGAGATATTCCTACAATCATGGAAAATGATTCTGACCAGACACCGAGAAATGACTCAATAGAGACGATTCAGATTGAAGACGAGATGAAGGCATCCTATCTGGATTACGCTATGAGCGTAATTGTTAGCCGAGCCATTCCAGACCTTCGAGATGGCCTAAAACCAGTTCATAGAAGAATACTCTATGCTATGCATGAAACAGGTAATTCTCAGGATAAACCATACAGGAAATCTGCTAGGCCAGTGGGTGATGTCATGGGTAAATATCATCCTCATGGAGATAGCGCCATTTATGACGCTTTGGTAAGGATGGCTCAAGTTTTTTCTATGTCTGCTTTATTAATTGATGGACAAGGAAATTTTGGTTCGATTGACGGTGACTCTGCTGCAGCCATGCGCTACACAGAGGTAAGATTAGCCAAAATCACTGAAGGTATACTCGCTGATATTGAGAAAGAAACCGTTGACTTTCAAGACAACTATGATGGCAAAGATCTTGAGCCAACCGTTTTACCTGCTAAGTTTCCTAATCTCTTTTTGAATGGTGCTGGAGGTATAGCTGTGGGTATGGCTACCAATATCCCACCCCACAATTTGGGAGAACTTATAAAAGCCACAAAACAGCTTATACTTGAGCCCAATACTACTTTAGAAGAATTGATGTGCATCGTTCCAGGACCTGATTTCCCAACAGGGGGCTTAATACTTGGATACAGTGGAGCTCGCCGAGCCTATTCAGAAGGGCGGGGTTCTATCTTAATTAGATCAAAAACAGAAGTTGAGAAAATTCGTAATGATAGAGAAGGTATCGTAGTAACAGAGCTCCCGTATCAAGTAAATAAGGCAACATTAATTGAGAAAATAGCCGATTTAGCAAAAAATAAGAGAATAGAAGGCATATCACATATACAGGATGAATCTGATAGGATTGGAATACGAATTGTAATTGAATTAAAAAGAGATGCCACCGCTGAAGTAGTACTTAACCAGTTATTTAGATTTACTCCACTACAAACTAGCTTTGGGTGCAACTTACTTGCTCTTAATAAGGGAAAGCCACAACAACTAAATTTAAAAATGTATCTTGAAGAATTCATTGAATTTCGAGTTGAAATTGTCACGAAAAGAACAGCCTTTGATCTCAAAAAAACAAGAAATAGAAGCCATTTACTGTGCGGACTTGCTGTTGCGGTTTCCAATATTGATCAAGTTGTTAAGCTGATCAGAAACTCTGATGACGGGACAGAAGCAAAGAAAGAACTTATGGAAAAGCGATGGCCCTCAAATAATATACTTCAATATTTGGAACTAATTGATGATCCGTCTCACAAACCTAATGAAGATGGCACCTACAATCTCACTGAAAATCAAGCCAAAGCAATCTTAGATCTCCGATTACAACGTCTGACTGCGCTTGGAATGAAAGAAATATCACAAGAACTTGCTCAACTCTCTAAAAATATTAAAAGCTATTTGGAAGTGTTGCAATCCAGGGGAAAAATCTTAGACATAGTGGTAGAAGAGTTAGATGATTTAACTGAAAATTATGCCATTGAGCGTCGATCTAAAATTATTCAATTTGAAGGTGACACTGAAGACGAAGATCTAATAGAAAAAGAAGAAATGGTCGTCACTGTTACTGCTGGTGGATACATCAAAAGGACAGCCTTGTCCGAATACAGAGAACAAAAACGCGGAGGGAAAGGTTCTCTGGGGATGAATCCGAAAGAGGAAGACTTTGTCACGAACTTATTTGTAGCAAATACACATACTCCTCTATTATTTTTTTCTACGGATGGGATTGTTTATAAAATTAAGACCTGGCGGTTACCGATTGGGGGAAGGAATTCTAGAGGCAAAGCAATAATAAATATTCTGCCAATAAACCCGAAAAAATCAGTTGCGGCCATAATGCCCGTTGATGCCCCAGAAGAAACTTGGAATGGTTTGCAAATTTTCTTTTCAACGTCAACTGGTAGCGTCAGGCGCAATGCCCTGTCTGACTTTACAAAGGTACAGTCGAATGGAAAAATCGCCATGAAATTACCTGATGAAACAAGTTTGGTTGATGTGAGAATTTGTTCAGAATCGGATGACGTTCTTCTCACAACCTCTTTAGGTAAAGCAATAAGATTCCCCGTTTCGGACGTTAGGGTATTCAAAGGAAGAGACTCTACGGGAGTAAGAGGCATTCGATTAGTTAAAAAGGATTTCGTTGTTTCTATGGCGATAATTAGACATGTAAATGTTTCTTCAGATGAGAGATCGGCCTATTTTAAGATGAGAAGAGCTATCACTGGTGAGGAGTCTATCGAAGAAAATGTAAGTGGAGACTATGTTACTATATCAAAAGAAAGATATACTGAGCTATCAGCTTCGGAAGAGTGGGTTCTAACTTTAACATCATCAGGCTTTGGGAAAAGATCTTCAGCCCATGAGTTCAGGGTTTCTGGAAGAGGGGGGCAAGGTATCACCGCTGCAAATTTACTTAGAAGAGATGATACCATTGTGGCAGCCTTCCCGGTTGAAGATGATGATCAAATTATGCTTGTTACTTCTGCAGGGCAGGCAATAAGGTGTCCTGTAGCTGGAATATCTAGGCAATCTAGAACAGCATCTGGTGTTAAGATTTTTAATACATCAGGAGATGAGAAAGTTGTATCAGTTGCATGGATAGCTGAGAAAAATGATGAGGAAACACCTGCCTAAAGCATTGAAAGTTTACATATAAACTAAGAATAAGAATCTATGGATACTTCTTCAATTAAGATTGTGGGTGCAGGGCTAGCCGGTTGCGAAGCAGCTTGGCAACTGGCAAATAAGGGATTCCATGTACAATTATATGAGATGCGACCGATTAAAAAGACCGCTGTACATCAAACTGAAAACTTTTGTGAACTGGTTTGCTCGAATTCTTTTAGATCTAATGACGATAAAAAGAATGCTGTAGGTCAATTAAAATGGGAATTAAGGTCTGCTCATAGTTTAATCATGAAAACTGCAGATAAACATTCAGTTCCAGCTGGTGGTGCTTTAGCAATTGACAGAGTAAAGTTTTCCAGTGAAATCACCAAAAAAATCTGGGCTCATCCCTTAATAGAAATTAAACATGAAGAAGTTACCCAATTATCAACTGAAAATGAGTTAACGATAATAGCTACTGGTCCACTTACATCTAATGCTCTAGCTGAGAAACTTAAAATAATTACAAAATCTGAAAATTTAGCATTCTTTGATGCTATCGCACCAATTATTTATAAAGAAGACGTTGATATGAATAAGGCATGGTTCCAATCAAGATATGATAAGGGAGAAAACAGCCTTGAAAAAAAAGCTTACCTGAATTGCCCTATGAATAACGAGGAATATGACTCTTTTGTAAAAAACCTAATTACTGCACCAAAAATTGAATTTAAAGAATGGGAAAAAGAGACACCATATTTCCAAGCCTGTCTACCCATTGAAATAATGGCAGAAAGAGGTCATGATACCTTGCGATTTGGCCCAATGAAGCCTGTAGGGCTAAGAAACCCTCACGACAATAACCGTCGCCCCTATGCTGTGGTGCAGCTCAGGCCGGATAATACGACCCAAACTCTATACAACATGGTTGGTTTTCAAACAAAAATGACACATTCTTCCCAAGTCACAATTTTCCAAAATATACCTGGGTTAGAAAATGTTAAGTTTGCAAGATTAGGCGGCATACATAGAAACACATTCATTAATTCTCCCGAAGTTTTGAGGTCTGATTTGAGTTTAAAGAACTCCCCTCATATTCATTTTGCTGGTCAAATTACTGGGGTCGAAGGGTATGTCGAGAGTACTGCGATAGGACTTCTCGCTGCTCTGTTTATTTTCGAAAAAATCACTGAGAAAAAATGTTCCCCTCCACCTCTTACGACAGCACTAGGAAGTTTACATAACTATCTTCTTTTACAAGATAATAAGTCCTTGTTCCAACCAATGAACATAAACTTCGGATTGTTTCAAGAACCACCCCCAACTGATGGAAAAAAATTAAAAAAAGACGATCGTAAAATAGCCTTTACTTCTAGAGCAAAGAAAGATTGGAATGAATGGTTCAGTTCAAAACATAATCTTATATAAATAATATCAGCGATAATTAATAAAATGTTTATTTCTCGATTTGCACCCTCTCCAACAGGACTTCTACATCTTGGGCATGCATATTCAGCCTTGCTAACGCAGAACCTCGTTACAAAAAATTCTGGAGAATTGCTCCTAAGGATAGAAGATATCGATATGACTAGATGTACATCTGATTTTGAAAACCAAATCTATAGAGATCTTGAATGGCTTGGAGTTCAATGGAATTCTACTCCCCTTCGACAATCTGAGGAGTTATCAGTTTATAAAAATAGCCTGAAAAAACTTGTCGACAAAGGTTTGGTGTATGGTTGTGATTGCACAAGATCAGACATAAAAAAAGCTCTTTCTGCTCCTAACAATTTGGCTAACGATGGTAGTGTAGCAGTATATCCAGGGACATGTAGAGAAAAAAATCTCCCTCTAGATGGCCAAAATGCTAGGCTTAACCTCCTTAAATCTAAAAATTACCTTGAGACAGATTACATTAAATTTTCTGAACAAGGTATTGGTCCTAATAAAGAAAATGGTGATCAAACTTTTGAAATAGGCTGGGTGGAAAAAAGATATGGCGACTTTATTATAGCAAGAAAAGATATAAAGACATCCTACCACCTTGCAGTGACCATAGATGATGCAAAACAGAAAGTCACACATGTCTCTAGGGGTAATGATTTATTTCATGCCACCCCAATTCATGTCATTTTGCAAAATCTCTTAAACTTGAAAACTCCCGTATATATACACCATCCTTTAATCAAGGATAAGAATGGAAATAAATTGGCAAAAAGCAAAGGAGCTGAAAGCATTTTAAGTATAAGAAACTCTGGCACAAGTATTAAAGAAATAAGATCTATTCTTGAGCTATAAAACCTTGAGAAAGACTAATCTCTATTTCTGAAAAAAACCAGCTCTCAATGCCAGTATGGCAAGTGGTCCCAACCTGATTAACTACTATAAATAGAGCATCATTATCGCAATCTATTTTGTTGGTTTTGACAAACTGCCAGTGACCAAAAGTTTCACCCTTTACCCAAATATTGTTTTTAAATCTTGACTAATATGTGGCCTCACCGAATTCAATTGTCTCTTGGCAACCCTTTTTATTCATCGAGGTCAGCATCAACACCTCCCTTGTATAGATATCCCGGGCTATTGAGGGAATCAAACCGTTGGGGTCGAATAACAACTTAACAAAAAATCTTTTCATCTAAAGAAAAACCTATAAAATCTTAAAATTCTATCTTATTAACTAACTCTGAACTGAAGTCTCTGGAAAATTATACATAGGACGATTTAAGAGGAAATGAAACTATACACTGAAAAGATACTCAAACTAGCAACAGAAATACCTCATATAGGAAAAATTGAAAAAGCTGATAGGGTTGTATCACTCAGATCTCCAATCTGTGGTTCGTCAATTACAGTTTACATAAATAAAGTCAGCGGGAAAGTTCATGAATTTAAGCAGGAAGTCAAAGCTTGTGCTCTTGGTCAAGCTTCTGCCTCTATTCTGGCTAATAATGTCATAGGTTTAGATTTATTAGGAATAAGTGCCTTACATAGTTCTGTAAAAGATATGTTAGAAAAGAATTTATCAGCCCCACCACCACCTTTCTCCAATTACGAACTCTTACGTCCTGCCATCGAGTTTAAAAACCGTCATGCCTCAATTATGCTGGTACTGGACGCCACAAGAAATGCCCTGCAAGATGACTAACAAAACTATTATTAAAAATTAAAAAATATTAATATTATCATATAATTAAAAAGTAGTATTGTTAATGCTAAAGCTCCAGTTTTACTTATAAAACTCGCCATTGATAATATTTCTCTTCTCATTTTTGGTACCTTTGTTCTTGTTTTGTTCTATTATACATAGACAAGTCAGTTTTGTAAAGATAAAATCTAACTGGCTCTTATTAATGACAAAGATTTTTCTCTACCCATCAAAAACAATAATAAGCGGATATTGCTTCCCTCAGTACCGTTTAATTCTGGGTTGTCAGCTACAACCCTGCGTGCATCTTCCTGTGCCCAGGTCAATATATCTAGATGTAAGTCTAGATTTGCTAACCTGAATTTTGGGACCCCGGATTGCTGTGATCCTAAGAGATCCCCCCCACCTCGCATCTTTAAATCTTCTTCAGCTATATGAAAACCATTGTTATGATTCCTTAAAATTTCCAACCTTTCTCTGCCTGAACTACTTAAATTTCTGGAATAAATCAAAGTACAACTTGAAGCTAAGTCTCCACGCCCCACCCTTCCTCGCAATTGGTGGAGCTGTGCAAGTCCAAACCGTTCGGCCCCTTCAATGATCATTATTGATGCATTTGGGACATCGATACCCACCTCAATCACTGTTGTAGCTAATAAGACCTGAACCTCTCCTACCGCAAAAGATTCCATGACTTCATTTTTTTCTTCCTCAGACATTTTTCCATGAAGAATTTTTACATTTAAGGATGAGTCATATTTTTTTAACGCCAAAAATCGTCTTTCTAGGGCTACTAATTCTGAATTTTCATCCTCTTCAATTAAGGGACAAACCCAATAAGCCTGCCGACTTCTTTTGCAGGCTAATCTTAGTCTTTTCAATAAAGGCTCAATTTTTGTTTCAGAAATTACAGCCGTATCAATTCTTTTTCTATTGAGAGGCTTTTCATCAATAATAGAAACATCTAAATCACCATAATTTGACAGCTGTAAGGTTCTCGGAATCGGAGTAGCTGTCATGACTAATATGTCTATTGAATCTCCTTTCTGGATGAGATCAAATCTTTGTTTTACTCCGAACCTATGTTGTTCATCTATAACTGCAAATTGCAAATTCTTAAACCGCACTTCCTTCTGAAAAAGGGCGTGGGTGCCTATAACTATTTGAATTTCTCCATCCCTAATTTTTTCCAACTTTTCTTTTCTGATTTTTGGTTTTACTTTGCCTGACAATATTGTGACTTCAATGCCCATGCCCTTAATATATTCAAACAAATTGCTGTAATGCTGTTGGGCCAATAAATCAGTCGGAACCATTAGGGCACATTGCCCTGTATTCTCGGCGATAAATAACATGGAAATGAAAGCTACCAAAGTTTTCCCAGACCCTACATCACCCTGTAACAACCTGAACATTCGCTTAGTGTTAGATAAATCAGTTTTTATTTCCTTTATGCATTTAACTTGTGCCTCTGTTAGCTTAAAAGGTAATTTTTGCATAAGCAGTCTAGATAATTTTCCTATTATTGGCTTTCGCTTCTTATTTGCTTCCCTAACTTTATTCCTAGCAAGTGCCAAAGAAATTTGATGACTAAATAAATCATCATAGGCCAGCCTAAGACAAAAAGGAGAACTCACCGAGAAATCATCTACATATAGCGGGTTATGCAGTCTATTAAGACTTTCCTTGAAACTTACCCATCCATTGATAGAAAGTCTATCATCATTAATCCACTCCACATTATTTATTTCCTTGGGTAGCATGGCTAACGCATTGTTCACGGATTTAAAAAATAATTTCTGGGAAATTCCTTTTGTAAGCGGATACAAGGTTTCTATTTTAGGGATATCAGTGATTTCATCCAGTTTTTGTACATAATCAGGGTGAATTATCTGAAATTCATTATTAAACCTTTCCAATTTTCCAGAAATGATACGTTCTGCATGGATTGGAAAATTAAAAAGCAACCAATCGCGCTTGGCATTAAAGAAAACGAGATTAAACTTACCAAGATCATCTCTGACTTCAATATAGGAAGGAAGACCGAATTTCCTAAAAGCATGCTTGACTATGGTCGCTTTTACGATCACATTTTCATCAAGATTTTCTTCATCAACACCCTTTACCAACTTCCTGACCTTCAATCCTGTTGGCTTGGAATAAAGAAAATCTATAGGCTTTAGAATCCCAATCTTACCAAGGTGTGTAGTGGTTCTAGGACCAATGCCTTCTAATTTGGCAAGATTTCCAAAAAGAGAAAATAGGAATTCGGGCCTGTTGGTCAATTTCATCATATCAATATCTTATTATAACCTTTTGATAATACTAGCTTTTGACTAATTTAACCCATTCATCTTCTGTTAAAACTTTAACCCCTGCCTCCTTAGCCTTTCGTAATTTCGACCCTGCCCCAGCACCACAAATTAAAATAGCTGTCTTAAGAGAAATAGTATTTGAAACTTTTGCACCCATCTTTTCAGCAAAGGACTTTGCTTCAGACCTAGACATAGCTTCCAAGGATCCCGTGAATACTACCGTCAACCCAGATACTGGGCTAAGCACGGTTCTTGATACTGATCTTGTGACATTTATTTCTAACAACAGTTCTTCCACAAGTTTCTCTGTCTCTTTACTTTCGAAATAAATTCTTAATTCTTCTGCACTCTTCAATCCTATTCCATCTATATTATTAAGTTCCTCGAAATCATCAGTTTTACCCCTTGCTATATTAAGCATTTTTTTGTGAAAAACTGTCCAAGTCTCATAATATCTAGCCAATGTCAGAGAAACTACTTCACCTACATAACGTATTCCCAAAGCATTAATAAACCTTTCAAGACCCAAATCCCTGCTATCATCTATAGAATCAAAAAGATTTTCTGCAGATTTTCTCCCCCAATTTGCTAATTTTTCTAATGGTTTATCACTATTTTTCCCATGATTTAATTTTAGTCTGAATATATCTACTGGAGTGGAAAGCCACCCCAAATCATAAAAACTAATTATTTGTTTTTTTCCAAGACCCTCAATAGAACACCCTTGCTTTGAAACAAAATGTTTCATGCGCTCTAATACTTGAGCCCTACATGAAAGTCCTGCATGGCAGCGAATAACTGATTCATCTTTTTGTTTTATTAATTTACCACCACATCCCGGGCAACAATTAGGAAAAAAAAATGGCTTAGAATCTATTGTTCTTTCTGCAAGATTAATAGATTTAACCTTAGGAATCACATCACCAGCTCTATATACGCTAACCAAATCCCCAACCCTAATGTCAATGCCATCACGAATTCGATTGCCGGCATTATCAAAACCTTTAATGAAGTCTTCATTATGAAGGGTTGCGCTGGAAACCATGACCCCCCCAATCTCAACCGGTGCTAGCTTTGCAACTGGAGATAAAGTACCGGTCCTACCAACTTGAATTTCAATCGAAAGCAATTTCGTGAAGCTTTCTTCGGGTGGAAACTTATGTGCAATAGCCCATCTAGGGGAATTTGATCGAGCTCCTAATATCTCTTGATAACTAAAATTGTTAACTTTGTAGACAACACCGTCGACTTCATAATCAAGACTCTCCCTCTTATTGCAAATGTGTTCATACGTTTGCAGAAGCTGGTTCACACCCCGACAACTATGTCTGTCCTCATTAATAGTAAAGCCAAAGTTACTTAGTACCTTCATAAGCTGTTTCTGAGAAGACGCCAAATTATGAGAAATAGTTCCTAGAGAATATGCAAAAAATCTTAATGGTCGATTTTTTGTTACTTCGCTATCTAATTGCCGTAGAGAACCTGCAGCAGCATTTCTAGCATTTGCAAAAATCTTTTCCTTTTTACTTCTTTGGAACTCATTGAGTTTATTAAACTCACTTTTAAGAATATAAACTTCCCCTCTTACCTCTAAAACTTCAGGCGCATTAGAAATTGTCTTGGGGATATCACGAATAGTAATCGCATTGTGAGTTACATCTTCACCTATTTTTCCATCACCTCTTGTGGCAGCAGTAAATAACTTTCCATTTATGTATTTCAGTCCCAAAGAGAGTCCATCAATCTTAGGTTCAGCCATATAATCAAGTTCATGAGAAAATTCTAACCCTAAGAACCTTTTAACAGATTCATCAAATCTTATTACATCATCTTGACCGAAAGCATTAGATAAAGAAAGGAGTGGCACATTATGTTCCACCTTAGCAAAGGCTGATGAAGGAGGACTCCCGATCTTAAGTATGGGGTCATTGTCAGGAACTAAATTTGGATTTTCCTTTTTTAGCTTCTTATACCTTGCAACTAGACTATCAAATTCTCCATCAGATAAAAGCGGTGAATCTTCTTGAAAATATTTTTTGCTTGCTAATTCAATTTCTTTTGCTAATGCAGTTAGCTTATTTATTATTATTTTTTTACCAAAGTTCTTCAATTCTATTAACTAACTTTCTTAAAATTTATTCATTTAAATACTTTACAATATGATTATATTTTAACCAATGCCCAGATAATATCGCAAATCTCCAACTTCTAACTCCTTTTCCTATAAAAAGGATTTGGAATAATAATAAAATCACTATACTTGGTGGGCAAGTCCACAATTTTTTTTAATTTACAAATATTATGATCAATTCCTTAGGTTTAAATAAAACACCAAGTCAAACAAGAGTAGTAGTAGCCATGTCAGGAGGTGTAGACAGTTCCGTAGTGGCCGCTCAACTCAAAAAAGAAGGCTATGAAGTCATTGGGATAACTATGCAACTATACTCAGATGAATCGCCCAACGCCATACCTGGGAAATGTTGCGGGGGAATAGATATAAAGGATGCAATAAAGGTTTCAAGAGATTTTAATTTTCCTCACTATGTATTTGATTATCAGACAGAATTTAAAAATAACGTCATCGATGATTTTGTAGATTCTTACTCTAATGGCCTTACCCCAATCCCTTGTATTAAATGTAATGAAACAGTCAAGTTTTCAAATTTACTTAATGCAGCTAAAAACTTAAATGCTGACTGTATGGCGACTGGACATTATGTGCGTAGAAGGCCTGGAAAGAATGGCTTGGAATTACATAGGGCACTGGATGAATCTAAAGATCAAAGTTATTTCTTATTTTCCACCACACCAGATCAATTGGAGTACTTAAGATTCCCGCTTGGAAACATGAAGTCCAAATCAGAAACCAGAATTTTGGCAAAAAATCTTGGATTAAAAATTGCAAAAAAACCTGATAGCCAAGACATTTGCTTTGTGGCTAGGGGAAAATATATAGATTTTCTGCAAAGCCTTCCCATAAATCATAAAGGACCCGGACTGATAATTGATAAAAAAGGGAATGAATTAGGGCATCATGATGGAATTATAAATTATACTATTGGTCAAAGAAAAAGACTTGGACTATCTTCAACAGAACCTTATTATGTTTTAAGCATTGACCCCGTTTTAAACTGTATTACTGTAGGAAGAAAATGTGATCTAGTTAGCAAAAAATTTAAGATAAAAGAAATAAATTGGCTTGGAACCCGTAGATTCATAGATAGCCCAGCTGACGGTTGGTCTCTCCAAGTCAAGGTTAGGTCTACGAGACCCTCCAAGTCTGCTAGCATTTCACCAATTGATGAGAGTAATGGCGAGGTATCAATTACTGAATATGAAGAAGCAATAGCTCCGGGACAAGCATGTGTCTTTTATGAAAAAAATTCTTCCAGAGTGCTTGGCGGTGGCTGGATCGCCGCAAATTAATTTAATAATACAGTAAAAGGCATGATCTATGTTAAGCATTATATCACCAGCAAAAAAATTAGATTTTTCAACAATACAGATTCAAAACAATTTAACTGCGCCCTTATTCAATGCTGAAGCATTTTTATTAGCTAGTCTTGCTGCTGAGTTATCTAAAACAGAACTTGGTCAGCTAATGTCGCTTTCAGATAATCTAACTCAACTAAATTATGAAAGATTTCAAAAATTTAAACAGGCACCGAAAGAAATTGATATAAAGCCTGCAGCTCTAGCTTTCAATGGAGACACGTATGTGGGATTAAAAGCACAAACATTTTCTCAACAAGATTTCGATTTTGCCCAAGATAATGTACGTATATTGTCTGGATTATATGGCCTGCTGCGGCCATTGGATACTATCCAACCATATAGATTAGAAATGGGAAGCGCTCTAAAGAACTCCTCAGGAAACAACTTATATGACTTTTGGTGCAGGCGCGTCTCACAAAGATTAGCCATAGAATTAAGTGAAAAAAAATCTAATTCAATCATCAATCTAGCTTCCAATGAATATTCAAAAGTTCTTAATAAGGATATCTTGAATACTACAATCATTACTCCTCAGTTTTTGGAAGAACGAAAATCTAAATTCAAAAATATAAGCTTTTTTTCTAAAAAAGCGAGAGGCGCTATGGCAAGGTTTATCATAATGAATCGAATAAAAACTCCGCAAGATATACAAGCATTTGATCTCGAAAATTATAAATACCGACCAGAACTTTCCTCAGAGCAACAGCCAGTTTTTACGAGAACAAGCTAAATTCAATAAAATTTGATCATTGCTGCTACTAAGATAAGGAGATTAAATGAACTTAGAGTTGATCCTAGAGGAACTTGATAAATCTCAAAAATCTGCCGAGATGAGATTGTTTGAACTACTTAGATTTAAGTCGATATCGACCAATTCCAAATATAAATCTGACTGCTTTGAAACTGCTGAGTGGCTAGTCAAAGAGCTTTCAGACATAGGTTTTTCATCTTCTCTTAGAAGAACTACCGGTAATCCTATGGTCGTCGCGCATAGTGATGGGGTAAAGTCTAACTTGCTTTTCTATGGCCATTATGACGTCCAACCAGTAGATCCTGAGTCATTGTGGCAAACAAAACCATTCGAACCAGTTATAGAAGATACTATCAATGGGCCTGTGATCCGTGCTCGTGGAGCTGCTGACGACAAGGGGCAACTAATGACATTCGTGGAAGCTTGTAGAGCCATAAAAACTGTGGAAGGAAAATTACCATGTAGAATCTCTATATTATTTGAAGGAGAAGAAGAAACCTCATCTCCTTCTTTAATTCCCTTCCTTAAAAACAATATAGAAGAATTAAAAAGTAACCATGCTTTAGTTTGTGACACGGGTATGTGGGATGCCAAAACACCTTCAATCACAAGTTCTTTAAGGGGCATGTTAAGTGAGGAAATCACTATTCAAGGACCTAAAATAGATTTACATTCTGGCCTATTTGGGGGAGCTGTTCCAAATCCGTTACAAATTATGTCAAAATTGATCTCTGGACTCCATTCAACCAATGGCAGAGTTAATATCCCAAATTTTTACGAAGGAGTTGAAGAAACCTCCTTGGACTTATTAAGTGAATGGGAAAAATTAAATTTTTCAGAAATAGAATTTCTTGCAAAACTAGGCTTATCCAACCCAGTAGGCGAATCTGGGTTTTCAACTTTAGAAAAATTGTGGAACAGACCGACTTGCGAAATTAATGGGCTTTGGGGGGGATATATTGATGAAGGATTTAAGACAGTTATCCCATCTAAAGCCCATGCAAAAATCTCTTTTCGTCTTGTTGGACAACAAGAACCAGAAAAAATTAGAAAAGAATTCCGCAATAAATTAATACAAGAATTACCATCAGATTTTCATATAACTTTTTCTAATCATCAAGGATCAAAAGCCACTCAGTTTTCTCTTAAATCTCAAATCATGTCTGAAGCAAAAGAAGCATTAACTAATGAATGGAAAAGAGAGGCTGTTTTCGTTGGAGGTGGAGGATCAATCCCAATTGTTAAACATTTTAAGGAAATCCTAGATATGGAAACGCTTCTTATCGGTTTTAGCCTAGATGATGACCAAATACATTCCCCAAATGAAAAGTATAATCTCACGAGCTTTCATAAAGGTTCAAGAAGTTGGGTTCGAATTCTTAACAAGTTGTCTAAATTGTTTTAGTCTTTTTCTTCCTCCTCTTCTAGACCCTTTGAGATTTTCTTTTGTCAAGCCTTCATTCAAAACCCTGGTCATAGGATGCTTTGGATATAACTTTTCATAAGTTGCTAAAAGATTCCTGATTGCATTAAGTGCATCAGTACTATCATCAAGAGCCAAAACCCATCCAAAAAAGATGGACCGGCATTCTTCTTCAGTTACGCCTTCAATATTATAAGACTCCAAGATCAATCCTTTTTGGTCATTTCCCATTTAACTACCTCAAAATCTTCTTCATCTCTTGGAAAAAAATTAAACCTTAAACCACTCTCTGTTGTTATTAATAATACTTACTGAATTAATAATCTCTTCACCAGTAGTATTTTATTTTAATTTGCAATCAAATAAATCCCCAATAAATTTAGACTTTTCAACTAACAATTTATTTAAATCCTCAACGCATTTTATTCGCGCACACATATTTTGATTTGGAATACCTTTAAGCAAATGAAATAAACCCATATCAGACAACCTCTCTTCACCTGATATTTTTATAGTAAAAATGCAGTAAGTCTGTTGATAGTTAAAATACAAAATATGTATTATTAATAAGTTATGCCCTTCATCCTTTGTAAAGAATCCTACATCACACAACCTTTTTATTAATTGCCTAGGAGATTGATGATTAGGTTTGTATCTTAAATTAGCCAATAGAAAACCCATTTGCACTAAGAGTTCTAACTCTTGCATGCCACCACGACCAAACTTTATTTCCGGGGGAGCAAATGTACTAGAAAATTTTTCTCCTAAAGATTTCCTCATCTTTAAAGTTTGTTCTTTAATAGTATTTAAAGAGTGGATTCCCCTACCAAAGACTGCTTTAAATACTCCTAAAACCTGTCTTTTAGTAGTAGAGTCTCCTGATATAATGCGTCCTCTAGATAAAGCCATGTGTTCCCAGACCCAAGCTTTTTCATTCTGATATGAGTGGAACGAGGATAAAGAGGTAGCTACAGGACCTTGCCTCCCAGAAGGTCTTAGTCTCATATCCACCTCATAAAGCCGCCCCTCCTCCGTGAGAGAAGTAAATGCAGAAACTAGCGCCTGGGTAAATCTAGCAAAATATGTTGGTAACGATTTATTTGTCTTTTCTTCAAGATTATATATGACCACTGAATTATAAATTAAGATTAGATCTAGGTCTGAATAAAAATTCATTTCCTTAGAACCTAATTTTCCCATACCCAAAATACATGGAACAAGTCCCGCAGGAGATCCATAGCGCATCAATAATTTTTTTTTAATACGTGAGATCAAAAATTCCATGCAAATCTCAGCAGTATCAGAAAAAAACCTTGCCGCCTGCATTGAATTCATTTTGTTTAGTATCAAGTGCATACAAATCTGAAACTTTCGTTCCTTTGCAAACCTCCTAAGCTCATTCAACAAAAATTCATACTCTGAATCATGTTTAAGCCTTAATCTTAACTCTGATTTGACAACAGTTTTTGGATTGATAGTTCTTAAAAAATCTTCTGAAATAAGAAGATCAAATAAAGTAATATCCCTGGCCAGAATCTTGGCAATCGAATTTGAACTCTGACAAATTTGGATAAGTATATTAATTATGCCTGGATTGTTCTCTAATAGTGGGAAAAGCTGGACTCCAGATGGGAGTTCCCTGAGAAAATTACTAAACTGTGAGAAAGTGTAGAATGGATTGACAGACTGATTAATTATGGCTGTCAATGCAGGTATTAAGGCATCAAAGGATTTAAGTGCCCTCGGCGATCTAAAAATAGGAAATTTACGTAACTGATCAAAATTTTGTAAACAGTCAGAATCTAATGCAATCAGAGAATGCTCCTTACATAGGTCCTCTGACACATTATTTTCGGTTGATATTTCTCTATTCTTTCCAACTTCTCTAAATTTAAAATTTGTAAAAAAATCATCTGTCAAAGATTTAACATATATTAAAAAATTCCTAAGTTTATTCTTAAATATTTGAGGGTGATCAAAACCCAAAAGAAAAGATAACTCCTCAAACTTTGAAGAATTTTCAATTGGAAGAATTTGTGTCTGCGTGTTATTTACCATTTGCAATCTATTTTCAACATTTCGTAAAAAAATATATGCTTCAATTAGGCCGTCAGATTGTTCTTTTTTCAACCAATTCATTTCCACAAGAGTTTTTAATGAATCAATAGTCTTTTGACCTCTCAATTCTCTCTGTCGACCGCCTACTATTAATTGATAAGTTTGAGTAAAGAGTTCTATATCTCGTATTCCTCCTAATCCAATCTTAATATTATAACCGCTTAACATTTCAAAATTAATTGAAGTGGAATCGAGTTTCATTTTTTCCCTAAGATTTTTGACGTCGTCAATTGCAGCATAATCAAAATGCCTCCTCCAGATGAAGTTCTCCAACGTATTCAAAAACTTCTGTGCCTCAAATGTGTCACCAGCAACAGGTCTTGCCTTAATAAAAGCCATTCTCTCCCAAGTTCGACCCACTTTCTGGTAATAGGTTTTAGCAAAATCTGTAGAAATAACGATTGGGGTAGAAGCCGGATCAGGTCGCAAGCGCAGGTCTGTTCTATAAATAAAGTCATCATCAGTTATACTGGAAAGAGTCTTAACCAATTTTCTAGCTTTTTTAATGTACTCTCTTCTTTCATAAATTTGTTTCTCAACCGATAAGTTCTTAAAACTAAGAAAAAAAATAATATCTATGTCTGAAGAATAATTAAGCTCATAAGCACCCATTTTTCCCATAGCAACTACAAAAAACTTAGGCCACTTTCTTTGGATTCTTTTTGGCTTTTTTGTATTAGACTTATCAAGAAATGTAGCAGTGTTTAATTGATCTCCAAATTCGGAATGAAAAATTTCATCAGTTAATGCGCTGAGTATTGAATCAGCCACAACCGTTAAAATACTTGAAACATTTTCAAGGGACAAACATCCGGCCAGGTCAAAAAGAGCAGTAATTAAAAAGCTCCTACGCCTTGCTAGCTTACAATTATAAACAAGATTCTCTGGGTGAGAACTATCAATGTCAGCAAGAATATCTTCCAATATTCTGCCAATCGATAAATTAGTGATAGCTCGAAGCCAGTTTTTTTCATTTGAGGTCAACCTTTCAAGGTAAGGTGAACAATCTCCTACTTTAGAAATAAATCCCCAAAGCTCTAGTGGACATTTTGCTTCAAAAGCTTGAGCTTCAGAATCATTTTTGAAAAATAGGTGGGGGTTGTCGTCTATCTTTGACAAACAAACGTCAGGCAAATTCAAATTCAAAGCCATCTAAATTCTCACTAAAGGAATTGTTAGCTGGGGGCACCCAATATCTACGTTTCATGTTGAACTATAATTGTTTTATTTAGGGAGTCACTTCTTTTTAAAATAGTTTTTTAATTCCTCCTCTTCTGATTCATTTAATTGAAAATTTTCCTCAGATAGTAATATATTGTTCCTTCTATGGATGGTTAACAAAAAAAATATTGAACTTAACAAGACTATGGGGCCAACCAACCATAAGATTAAGCCCTTACCAGTGAACTTAGGGGTAAGTAGAACAAACTCACCATATCTTTTTACTACGTAATCAATAACAGCTTCATCACTATCACCCAAAACTAATCTTTCACGCACCAACAATCTCAAATCCCTAGCTAACTCTGCATTTGAACTATCAATATTTTCATTTTGACAAACCAGACATCTTAATTCTTTTGAAATCAATCTAGCTCGAATCTCAAGTTTTTCATCTTTTAGAATTTCGTCTGGCTCTACTCCCAACAAAAAGTTTGGAAGAGCAACCAGAATCAATACTAATATTAAGTATGTTTTCTTCATTAGCTTTCTTGCACAAATTTTCTCTTTGATGCGACGCCAAACCTCAACCTCTTGTCAAGCAAACTTATCAAACCACCGATGGATAAGATACATGCCCCCAACCATATCCAGTTGATGAAAGGTTTTATGTATGTCCTTATCACCCAAGAATCTTCCGTCTGCATTTCTCCTAAAACAATATATAAATCTCGAAAAAAACCGTTGTCGATTGCAGCCTCTGTTGTGGTATTAGAGCTGTTAGGAAAAAAACGTTTTTCTGGATTCATCGTTGTCAAGTAATCCCCTCTCAAATTCTCTACTATTACAGTTGCATATGTTGACACATAATTTGGTCCGTGTTTAAAAGAAACATTATCAAGGGTGAGCATGTATGAGCCGACACCATACGGCACATCTAAGCTTACCACTCTAATGTCCTCTTTTTCCCAAGCTGTAAGGGTGGAAATTCCAAAAATGATTAGACCAAAACCACTGTGTGCAATGATCTTACCCCAATCTGATCCTCGAATATTCAATATACGGTGAACCGTTATGCTAGCTGGATTAGAAAAGGGCTTTACCCTAGTGAAAAGTTCATTCCAAGTACCAAGAACCACCCAAAGTGATAAAAAAATACCAACAGGAGCAACTAAGTTATGAAGATTTTGTATTTCCCATGCTATATACCCAAATAAAAGAGACAAAAAGAATATTGGAAATAACATTCCTAATGAACGGGCATGAGAAGTCTTTCTCCAAGGTAAAACAGCTCCTAAAGGCATTAACATTGCTAAAAGGACCATAAATGGAGTAAATGCCTTGTTAAAGAAAGGTGCACCGACAGATACCTTTTCTCCAAACACTATTTCAATTATTAATGGCCAAATAGTCCCGACAAATACCACCATTGTTGAGACCATAAGCAATAGATTATTGGAAACCAACGAACTCTCCCTACTTATTAGTGAAAATGTAGAATTACTAGAAATCTCTGATGATCTAATAGCATAAAGTGTCAAAGCTCCTCCAATCACAAAAGTGATAAGTATCAGCAACCAGACCCCACGTGTTGGATCAATCGCAAAAGAATGCACAGAAGTTAAGACACCAGATCTCACAATAAATGTCCCAATTAAGGAAAAAGAAAAAGCAATTATAGCTAATAAAACCGTCCAGTTCTTAAGGCTTTCTCGCTTTTCAGCCACAATTGCAGAATGTAAAAGTGCAACAGAAGTTAACCAAGGCATAAAGGATGCATTTTCCACTGGATCCCAAAACCACCATCCACCCCAACCTAATTCGTAGTAAGCCCACCAACTACCTAAAGCAATCCCTATGGTTAAAAAAATCCAAGCCAGCAATGTCCATGGTCTTACCCAACGAGCCCACACAGAGTCAATTTTTCCTAGCAATAACGCTGCTATAGAAAAACTAAATGATACCGACAATCCAACATAACCCAGGTACAGGAATGGTGGATGGAATGCTAAACCAGGATCTTGCAATATAGGGTTTAGACCTTTCCCTTCAAGCTGCGGAACTAAAATTCGTGAAAATGGGTTAGAGGTGAATATTAGAAAGCTCAAAAACATTACTAAAATACTTGTTTGGACTCCAACCACCACAGTTTTAAATCTTTGATCTAAATTTGTTCCAAACCAAACTATCAGGTTAGCAAAAAAGGATAGAAGCAGAACCCAGAGTAACATCGATCCTTCATGATTACCCCAAGTTCCAGATATTTTGTAAATTAAAGGTTTAGATGAATGTGAATTTTCAAATACAACTCTTACAGAAAAATCAGAAACTATGAATCCATAAACTAAAGCAAAAAAGGAGACGCTGATCAAAAACAAAGTTAATGGAACCAAACTGCACGCTAATCTCTCCCAATTTATCCAGCGGCACAATGATCCAACCATGGCTGTCATGGCAGTAATAATTGAAAGTGATAGGGCTATTATTAGAGAAAAATGTCCGATTTCTATAATCATCTACGCTACTCGCTTAGTGAATGATCACGGGGATCAACATAAACCCCTTCAGTTTTAAGCATATCTATTACTTCTTTTGGCATATAACTTTCGTCATGTTTTGCAAGCAATTCTTCAGCATAGAAGAGACCATCTTTATAGCGTCCCAGTGCTATGACACCCTGGTTTTCAGCGAATAAATCCGGTAAGATTCCATTAAATGTCACAGGCACTGAATTAGCGTTATCCGTAATAATAAAACTTACCTCCGTTCCATTTCCTCTATCTATACTTCCAACTTCAACCAATCCACCTAATCTAAATTTGAAATTACTCAGAGTTTTTGAACTAAGTAACTGTGTGGGTGACTTGTAATACTCTATGCCGTCTTTTAAAGCAAAACCAACTATTGCAGAGGCAATGCATAGCGATAAAATGCCGAAAAATAGAATCTTAATTCTTTGTTTCTTTCTTGAAATCATTTCAGATATTTGTCACGGGAAAAGAGGGGTAGCTACAAGACCAGAATTTTCCTCCAAGCCAAACAGCAAATTTGCATTTTGTATTGCTTGACCAGATGATCCCTTGATCAGATTATCCAATGAAGAGAAGATTACAACCACATCCTTTTTACTAGATTCGCAAACCCCGATATGGCAAAAATTTGATCCTCTTACATGTCTAGTAGAAATTAAGGTGTTGAGCGACATGACGTTGATAAATTCTTCATCCATATATCTCTTTTCCAAAGAATTTTGTATACGCTGTAAATCACCTTTAACATAAATAGTAGCAAGTATGCCCCTATTTTGAGGTAACAGATGAGGAGTAAAAGTAACTCTAACAGGCTTACCAGCTGCTTTACTAAATTCCTGATCAAATTCTGCAAGATGGCGATGTCTAGAAACATTATATGGAGTATATCCTTCCGAAACTTCACAATAAATGATTTCCTCCTTTGCCTTTCTACCTGCTCCTGAAACACCGGTTGCCAAATTAATGATTATTTCTTCTGGATCAATTAAATTTTCTTGCAGTAAAGGAATCAAGGGATACATGCCAGTAGCAGCATTACAGCCAGTCCCTGCAACTATTCGAGAATTCTTGATCTCACTCCGATAAAATTCCGTTAAGCCATATACAGCTTGAATTTGAAGATTTGGTGCTGGGTGTTTCATTCCATACCATTCCTCATACTTGTTAACATCCGTCAAACGAAAATCAGCTGAAAGATCTATAACTTTAATATGTTTTGGTAGGTCTTTGATTATATGAGCACTTTTAGTATGAGGTAAGGCACAAAAAACCACATCTAATTTGCCAAAATTTATATCCTCAACAGAACAAAGTTTAGGTAGATTCAGATGTTTCAGCGATGGATAAACCTCTCCAAAACTTAGACCAGACTTTGAATCTCCTGAAACAACGCTTACCTCAAAACCTGAATGTCCAGCAAGTATCCTCACTAACTCCGCACCTGTATAACCGCTTGCACCAAGTATTGCAGCCTGTATCACTAGTCAAATTCCTTTAATAACTAACTGCTATGATTTGTGAATCAATTTATGTATCAAAATCAAACCCTTCATCAAAGCCATTTCTTTTGTTCGGCGATAATTTATAAGTTTCAGTTCTAAGAAATCGCATCAGCTCTTCCGCGTCATTGCTATATTGGCTTATTTTCTCTATTGAAAAAGGTTTGCCAACCACCACTGAGACTTCATCATTTGTCCTTCTCCCAAATTCCTTAATTAGAAGAGCCATCCTAAGATTATAATGCAGATGGCTAGCTATTTGGAAAAGTCGGCTATTGCTACCTTCAAAATAAATTGGAACCACCTTTGCTTTAGATTTGGCAATCAACCGGGCTGTGAACTTTCTCCAACTAGGATCCATGGCCTTACCAAAGGGTTTTACCGATGTTGAAACGGTTCCACCAGGGAAAATTCCAACACATCCCCCCTTGACCAGATAGCTTATAGCTTGTTTCCTTGTTTCGACATTTTTGGCTATGCCATCTCTAGTTTCATCAAAATTGATTGGTAAAATCACTTTATCCAGATCCTGCGCCTTCTTAAAGACTCTATGTGCCAATATCCTAAAATCTTTGCGCGTAGTTGAAAGAATATAGCCAAGCAGTAAACCATCTAATATTCCATAAGGATGGTTGGCCACTACGATTACTGGACCAGTTTTTGGAATATTCTCTAAACTTCCACCTAAAATATCTAAACCTATTCCATATTTCTCTAATATGACTTCCCAAAAGTCGCGGCCAGACGCTACTTCATTTTCGTAATCCTTAGCTTTCTTGATTAGAGCAATTCTACCAGTCATGTTTTCGATTGAACGGATTACGGCTCTTCCTGCCTTGCTCCTAGCTGAACTAGAGTATGAAATTTCACGGGCCACCTCTTTTTTCACTTTTGCACCTTTCTTATGGAAAATGACATGAAAAATGTTTAAACTTTATTACATTATTAAACAATTAATTTAAAGCATGGATTAAAATTTATTAACTTTAGAGCGCGTCTTCAAAAACACATTAGCATAGTAATTTAATCTTGTTACTAAAGAAAATGGTGGTAGATATACCAAAGTCAAGACCACTTTAAGAACACGGCATAAGTCATGATTAAAAAATTTGGACAAGCAATCTTCATCGTACTAATAATATGCGTCATGGGTGCAATTTTGTTATCAAATTGGCCAAATATAAAGAAAAGCTTTCGCAAGCCTGAAGCAATTGTTTCAAAAGTTACCCTACAAAACGAATGTACAGTCATATCTGATGCATTTATTGTCGTGCACATAAAGAGTAAACGTTTTGCCCATTTTTCTAATAATTTAGCACGAATAAAATTACACGAGGGAGATTTAATTAGGTTAGCTATATCACCTAAATATCCAAACTTTGTTTACAGTGGTGAATCTTATAAAGCAAAGGAAGAATTGACCATAACTGCTAATTGTGAAGTTGACCCTAGAATGAAATCAATCTTTAATTCGATGCGGGATCAGTTCAATTAATTTACTTCTGAAGTCAAAGAAAAATCTAATATGGAAAATAAGAATGGTTGAAATCTTAGGCATCTAACCCAATGTCTATGCAGGTCGCAGATTGCGTGATGGCTCCTACTGAAATGTAGTTGACACCAGTCAATGCCTTTTCCCTAATATTATCAAGGTTAACATTACCTGAACACTCTAGAGGAATATTATTATTTACTAAATCTACTGCCGTTTTCATTTCACTTGAACTCATATTATCCAGCATGATTAAGTCAGCACCTGCATTCACAGAAGCCTTTACCTGCGCAATAGTGTCACACTCAACTTCAACCTTTGTAAGTATAGGAGCTCTTTCTTTAATACGTTTGACTGCCTCAAAAATATCCCCAAATAAGGCAATATGATTATCTTTCAGCATGACTCCAGAATCTAATCCAAATCGATGGTTTTTTCCACCTCCACAGTAAAAAGCATATTTCTCCAATAATCTAAGACCAGGAGTAGTTTTTCTTGTATCGACTAGACGGGCTTTAGTGTGGGAAATTGCCTTTACATAGTCATCCGTCATTGTGGCAATCCCACACATTCTCTGAAGTATGTTTAGTACAACCCTTTCAGCAGTTAAAATTGCAGAAGCCTTTCCAGAAACTACAGCTATCTTGAAACCACTTTTTACCCGATCTTTATCATTACAAAAAGTATTAAATTCTAATTCCGAATCAACTTGATGAAAAATTGACTGAGCTACTTCTAGTCCAGAAATTATTGCAGGTTCCCTGACAACGAGATTGAATGTTTTATGGATCCCTGGGTCTACTATGATCTGAGAAGTCAAATCAAAGTTTCCCACATCCTCTCTTAACCAATTCTTAATATAGTCAATTAGTAAATTGTTATTGATTAGCATTGAACCAAAATCCTCAAACTTTTTGTAATCTTATAATTAATGCCAGTAACGCCCATCCAGTCAAAAGAAAGAAACCTTTGAATACAAATTGAGGCAGAATAAGCACTAAAGATATTGAACCTAGTATAACTTTAAGAATATAGAAATAGTATTTTTTTGCCTCAACTGAAAAAGCTATTGAAATAAAAACACAAGAAGAAATCAAGAAAAAAGCATCAACCACTACAATCAATGTATCAAAAGAATGCAAAAGACTAGGCATTGAAATGAAAGAAAAAGGCAATATAAACGCTGCCGCAGAAAGCTTCAGAGCAAAAATAGCTAATGAGAATGGATTAGATTCAGAGATTGCGCTGGCAGCATATGCTGCAACTGCCACCGGAGGGGTCATTGCAGATAAAACTGCGAAATAAAATAGAAACAAATGCACATTTATTAGGGGTAACTCTACTATTTCAACCAGTGTTGGAGCTACAAGGACTGCTGAGAGAATATAAGCGCTAGGGGTAGGCATACCCAAGCCTAAAATAATTGTGACCAGCGCAGCAAAAATGCAAATTACTAACTGACTATCGCCGCCAATGGTAAAAGCGATACTTGAAAATTTTGAGGCCAAACCAGTCATAGTAATACCTCCGATTACAAGTCCAGCGGAAGCACAAGCGGCAGTGACAGGAATCATTCTCAAAGTTGCTAAGGACAAAACATCTATAGCTTTTAAAAGGGATACTTTAGATTTGGGATGAATTAGAGATATTAACCATATTAGGCAGGTGCTAATTGCAGCCACCATTGTTGGTGAAAAACCTAAAACTAGCATAAAAATTAACCCAACCAATGGCATTAGGTATAGAAAATCATAAATATTTCCTACTCGAAAAGCGTCTTCCCCATATACATTAATTGGATTAGATACTGGTGAACGAAAATGAACCTGGATAAGCAAACTTAGGTAATATACCAAAGCTGGGAAGAGAGCCACTGACACAATTGATAAGTATGGAATCTCCGTAAATTCAGACATAATAAATGCAGCTGATCCCATTACAGGAGGCAAAAGGCTACCACCCGTTGATGCCGCTACTTCAATTCCACCTGCCATACCTGCTGGATATTTAAACTTTTTCATTAATGGTATAGTTATGGACCCAGTAGCCACCACATCAGACGTGGGACTACCTGACATAGTCCCAAACAAAGCTGATGACAGAACTGAAATTTTGGCTGGCGCTCCTCTTGTTTTACCTGCCAACCGCTTAGAAACGTTGAAAAAAAAGTTACTCCCACCGGATTTCTCAAAAAAGGTTCCAAATAAAACAAAAAGGAATGCATATGTAGCAGCTACCCTAATTGGAATTCCAAATAAGCCATCAGTAGTAAAGACATTAATATCTAGAAAATGACTTGTTGTAATAACACCATGACCTAGAATTCCAGTGAAATAGTGTCCAAACAAATTGTATGCAATAAAGGCAAGTATAATCGTTAATAAAACTACTCCGATAGCACGTCTCGTAATCTCAAGACTTAAAAGCACAATTAATGAAGAAAAGAAATATTCCAAAGGACTTAATTCATTTAATAAAGAAATTCTTGTAGAGATGTTTTCTATCTCGGAAATAAAATAGATTGCCGAAATTAATGCGGAAAAAGCCAAAAACCAGTCTATGCTACTGGGGATTTTGGTGTCTGAGCGTGAAGATCCACCAATATAGAGAAATGAAGGAACCAAAATCAAACACAGATAAATTATTGACGTTGCTAAAACATCCAATCGCGAAAAAATAGCTGAATATAATACCCAAACTGCAATACCAGAAGTGTATAACCTTAACAAATGATCAAATCTTGCAACAACCTTTCTGCGAACACTTGTTACAAAAAAACCATTTAATATAGAATTAAACATTCAAATTCCTAGTTCAAAAAACTTTAGGACAAAGAAGTTGGTTATTGGAATCCCATGTTCAAATCTTATTAATTGTTATCCATTATTATCGTGGCTTTTTTATGGTAAGGAATAACATTAACTGATGTAGCTAGTTTAAGATCAAAACTTTTCATCGCAGGGTGAACTTTCTGGATTTCCTCCGGATACAAGGAAATCGCCTTTGCCACTAACTCTACCTTCTCAGCATTACTTCCCTTCGATGCGATCAAGGCCGCTTGAGCTCCAAAAGTTTTGATATCTTCCCTAAGCCACTCATATGAACCTGCTTCAATAGTAAATGGCCTAGAACCAAACTCTTCAGACATCATATCAATAACAACTCTATCAACAGATAACATTCTTAAATTTCTTACTTTTGCAATTGCTTTAATTTTACCACTTCCAATAAACGTTGCATTAACCCAAATATCTGCTTTGCGGTCTTGCATAATTTGTGATGCACTCTTTGAACCTTGATACTGAATACTTCCACCCGAGGCTAAGATTTTTTCAAAAGTCACTCCTGATTTTTGAAGGGAGCTTTCAGCTAAAATGGATGGTAATATACCCTTACGATTGACTACCAAATTTACCTTCAAATCTTTTTTTCCAAGATCTGAAATCGTTCTCAAATCATGTTTTTTCGCGAAGTCTTTGTCAACAAGCCATTGCATGGGAGCCCAATCATAAAGTAATGAAATAGCTCTAGTACCAGTTACAGGAGAAGAAAATGGCTCTGCACCTTTTTCCGCAATAACTATTTCACCTATATGAGCAATAGAAATGTCACATTTACCTGACTTGGTCTGAACAATATTAGCAAACCCTCCACTTGAAGTCTGATATGTCACTACAGAACTAGGATCAACTTTTTGAACAGCGGAATTCAAACCAGCGCCCAACAAAGACCAAAGACCGCCAGGACTTCCACCACACAATATGATATTTTGGCTATTGGCAGAACCATTGTTGGCTACTAAGGTCATGGTTAACAGAATAAGAAAGTAAAAAGGTTTAAAAAATGTGTTACGTTTCATACTAACTTCCCCCGACTTTTTTTTGCTAAAAATGAATTAAAGGATATACCCTTTTTTCAATGATGAAACCATCATTTATTTGAATCGCTATATCATTTTTCCTTAAAAAGTAATGTCAAGCTGGTTCGAACCGAGGAATCCAAGGAAAAGTAATGATTTCCTTCAGAAAATGAATACTTGTTCACTAAAGTGTAATTGCCCAAATCGCAAAACATTTTATAGTAATTGTCTTTATAACTTTTTAGTCCCTTAAAATGTACATATTCATTTACATGTGGTTTCTGTGGATCAAAGTCAATGATGGACAAAAATCTACCCGGCTTCAGCAAAAGATCTGCTTGCTTCAAACAATCTGTGATTCTATCCCTAGATACTAAGTATAAACAAAAACCAAAATGGATTAAATCAAACTTTTCTAATTGAGAAGGCAGTGAATCCGCAGTACCTATTTCGAAAATACATTTGTCGCCATAATTCTTATTAGCATAATCGACAGCCAAATTACTAGGATCAATTCCATGCCCTTTGCTATTCAATTGCCAGCACATTTGGGATAACTTGTTGCCTCCACCAGAACCTATCTCAAGGATGGTCTGTACTTCTTTTTGAAAAGG
Source organism: Paracoccaceae bacterium (assembly GCA_014239455.1). Taxonomy (GTDB): domain Bacteria; phylum Pseudomonadota; class Alphaproteobacteria; order Rhodobacterales; family Rhodobacteraceae; genus CACIIZ01. The sequence goes on from JAAZYV010000019.1 coordinate 52,113, forward strand.
CATCAACCAATTACACAAGATAGAAATTTCGGGAGAATTTTCAGCAAATTTGTGAATGTTTCTCTTGAACCACTCATCACCTTCAGATTTTAAAAATTCTCTTTCTTGAATCAACATTTATATTTGATCTCTCAATTAGTAAAATCATGCAAGCTATGCCAAACGCCGGGTGTCGCTCAGAATTCAAGCAAAAGATAACACCTTAAGATACTGCAACCCGGTGTGATGATAATAAAAAGGTATTAGTTTGAAAAGATCTAACGTTTTGCGAACTCCAACATCTAAGAGCCATTTTATCTCATATACTCACAATATACAATTTTATTTATGTGTTAAACGTTCAAAATTATTGTCCTTAGAAATAAGGATCTTTTGAAAGAGCTTAGCCTATCAAATGTATTATCAATAAGTGCAAAAACCAAATAACTCCAATACCACCTTCTATAAAAAAACCACCTTAAAAAAGTCCTAATAAATAATACAAATGACTCTTTCATTGCATTTTTTGTATATACTGATTATCGCTTGGCTAACCAACCTCTCTTTTAGGTCATTGTTATTAAACAAATAAAAGTACTCACCAAAACAATGTTACGTTAATGTTACGCTTCTCTTATCCAAAATATTTAATTACACATATCTTTCATAAGACAGTATAAAGAGCGCATCAATTTTAGGAAAGTTGACTATGGTTAAATGCAGTTGCCTTTGTACGCAGGTAAGCTTTGAAGTCTCAATTAAGCCGAAGAATTTTGGAGTATGCCATTGTAGTGATTGTCGCAAGTGGACTGGTGGCGTTTTTATGAGTGTGAGTGGTGGTGATAATATTATTTTTGACAATGAAAAATATATAGGCAGATATTCTCATTCTGACTGGGCTGAACGTGGCTTTTGTACCAATTGTGGTACAAATCTTTTTTTCCGAATGAAAAAAAGTAACCACTACTTTTTGATGTTAGGCGTTATTGACGATGACATCAGCCTTCACTTTGAAGAACAGCAATTCATCGACGAAAAACCAAGTCATTACTCGTTTTCAAACGATACTAAGCTGGTAACGAAAGCTAGTATGATGGAAATGCTGAACAACTATTTAAGTTGATTTGATGGCTCAAGATAACTGCCCGCAACCTGAACCTTTTTAAATTTTGCAAAAACAAGGGAAAACTTTCGTTATTGCTCGTCTTTATAGATGCGTAACTCCCTTATATGAATTTTAATAGTAAGCACTAGTTGGAGCTTCAAGTGGTTGGGTTGGGTTGGTGTAACTGTTACGGGTCTGTTACGAGCCTGTTTTGCATAAAAAATTTTAACCAATGATTTCAGTTAGTTGCAGCACATTTTGTTTTATAATAATCCCAAAGAAAAAGGGCTTACATTCTTGTAAGCCCTTGTATTTATTTAGTATATTATAAAAAGCCTTATCGTTTCGCAAACTTATATCTCTAAAAACCTAATAATATCAGTATGTTGCAGAGGTGTTAAAAAAACGTGCATAATTCGTGCATTATAAGGTTTGTTAAAAATCATAGTCTCCTCAACGCTGGTTAATTAAAACCTTATATCATTTTTAACAATTTTGTCCATGTTTATAATGGCTTAGAAGGTAATGTAACTCTAAGCTCCTTACATAAAGTGTCACTCTAAGGTTACTTTTCTTGTGGACAAGAAGTAACCTTTGCGTTACTTTTTATCAAGCACTAATTTTAGCAATTGGATGTAAGACATGCAAAGATTTCATAATTTGGATTTTCTAAGAGCGTTTGCAATGATGATGGGATTGGTCATTCATGCACCTATTTTATTTACCATGCCAGATGTGGCAAGAGATTTTCAAATTGAGAATATACCAGCACTAGAAAGTTGGGGGTGGTTAGTGATGGGTTTCATCAGTAACTGTAGAATGCCTCTATTTTTTCTATTGTCAGGTTTTTTTGCTGTTTTAGTTATAGAAAAAAAAGGTAACCCATACTTCATAAAGGATCGCATTATAAGAATAGGCATAACCTGCCTATTATTTTCCGCATTTTACGATATATTAGATGGTAGGGTTGATTTCACTACAGCGCATTTATGGTTCCTCTATGAACTAGTGATTTTTGTCTTGTGTTTCTCACTTTTATACAAAATCCAAGTACTCAAAAACCTTGTTTATCAAACATGTTCTCCAAAGATATTTTTCATTATTTGTTTATGGTTAATTGCGACAGTACCTTTAGCCCACATTCTAAATAATTCGTTTAATCCGTACGCACTAATGCCGTCAGAAACTTTCTTTAGTCTTAAACCTGGTAACTTGGTATATTATTTTTCATATTTTTTGTTGGGCGTTCTTCTTTACTCGAACCAAAAAATCTTCAGTAAATTATCAGAAAATAAAACTATCATACTATTGGGTATCCTATCTGTGCTGGCATATTTCGCACAATTATATGCAGGTAGTTTACTTTACAGCGGTGTAGAAGATTTCAGAAAAATTATAAGTGTGAAATTTGATACCGTTGATGTGCTTTTCAATGCATTTACAAGAGGATCCAACACTATCTTGTGGTGTTTATTTTTTATTGGATTAGCATCTAAATTTATCCAATCAGGTAGTGCAACCCTTAAATGGTTTGTTGAAATCTCTTACCCCATATACATAGTGCACGTTATTCCACTGCCTATAATCAGTGCTGGCCTCTATGAGGCTGGATTGAGTCAAATCAGTAATTTTTTACTGACAATCATCATTGGTTTTATAGTCTGCGTATTTTTGTATTACATTTTCATCAAGTTCACACCTGTGAACTGGTTGCTTAACGGTTATCACAAGTCCTTCTTTCAACTGAAATTAAAGCGAGGTATCAAATGAATCGGGTATATTTAGTACAATCTGTGATAGTGATTGCTATCGCAATATATGTGGTTGTCAATATAGCACTGAAGATTTATCCAAGCTATGCTGAAGGGAACTATTTGGGGTCTTTTCTTAAGTGGACGTGGTTGGGAATTTTTATTTGCCCTGCGATGATTATAATATACACAACTTTAGAGGTAATTTTTCCCAAAGAATATAACATTGCCAACGACGAATACGCTCGACACGTAAGAACGCAATCTATGGTTTTTGGTTTTATAACTGTTTTGCTGACTTACTGCATCTGTGTCATTTTACTGAAATACGGAAACATGGTCATGCAGGATGCAATATTTTGGATAGGTAATTCTTTTGCTTCACCAATAATTTTTATTGCATGGAAAAGCATTGGAGATTTGTTGGGCAATGTTAAAAAACAACATTAAGAATAATCGTTTAGAACACGGTTTGACCCAATTGCAACTTGCTGAAACGATCGGCGTGAGTCGTAAAACAATTAACACAATAGAAAATGGGGTATTCATTCCGTCGACCGTTTTAGCACTTAAACTGGCAAAAGCGTTAGAAGTAAAAGTTGAAGATTTATTCTGGTTGGAGGATTAAACCCTTATATCATTTTTAGCAACTTTATAAAACTTGGCAAAATAAAAAAACTTTTTTTATTTTTAAAAAGTTAATAATTTTAAGTGTATAAGTTTGTAATAGGTGTTTTGAAAACTGTAAACTGTTCGTGCATGAAACGTGCGCTCAACAGAAAAAAAGATAATAAAAACAATTGCTTAAAAACAACATTTGTAAAGCATTTATTTACAAAAATGAAACCACTTACATTTAAGTATTTGATTTTATTTGAAAAAATAAAAAGATAATCAACAAAAATCAACGCTTAGAAAACTGGAAACTTCTGCGAGCTTTTGGTTTTCCGTATTTCTTTCGCTCTACAACTCTACTATCTCTCGTTATGAACCCAGCAGTCTTCAGAGACGGTCTCAAAGCCGGTTCGAAAAAACTAAGTGCTTTAGATATTCCATGCTTAAGTGCCCCTGCCTGTCCGGAGAGTCCTCCTCCTTTTACAGTAGCATTTATATCAAACTGGCTTGTTACTCCCGCCACAGAAAATGGTTGGTTCACCAGCATTTGTAGAACTGGTCTGGCAAAGTACTTACCCATGTCTTTTCCATTTACTATCACAACACCGGCGCCCCGTTTCAGCCATACCCTAGCTACAGCACTTTTTCTTTTGCCAGTTGCATATGAGCGTCCGAATTCATCCGTTTTTGATTTAACTTCTTCAATCACTACCTCTTCAGGAGATTGGGGATCTTCTTGTAATGATTTTAGGTCTTCTAGAGATTTCTTTGTCTCTTCCATATTTTCAATTTCTCTTTGTATTTTTTTTGTTCATGATTTTAATATCTACTGACTTGGGGTTTTGTGCTTCGTGAGGATGGTCGCTCCCAGAATAGATCCGAAGATTTGTCAATTGCTGTCTTGACAGAGGTCCTCCAGGCAACATTCTCTTAACTGCCTTCATCACTACCCTCTCTGGAAATTTACCTTCCAGGATATCCACAGCTTTTCTAGATTTGATCCCTCCTGGATAACCGGTATGCCAATAATATGTTTTATCTTCCCTCTTTTTACCTGTAAGCTCAATCTTTTCTGCATTCACGATGATCACATTGTCACCCATATCCATGTGCGGAGTAAAGGTTGGCTTATGTTTACCCCTAAGATAGCTCGCAACTAAAGATGCCAACCTACCAAGCACGACACCTTCAGCATCAATAACCAGCCACTTTTTTTCAATGTCAGCCGGTTTTATGGAGAATGTTTTATTAATAGGCATTTTTACTCTATCGAATAATCATATGGTTGCGTCCCTTTTAAGAAAATTTTTGGGTTCGTCAATGATAATCGTCAGATATCCTAAATTATTTTCTAATAGCTTAGCATTGTGGAGGTTATTTGTTAAAATTAGCTTCTGTTGGGTGATAATGAATAAGTAAAAATTGCATGTGCAACCAGTTGAGACATGTCTTCAGAAAAAATTTCAACATCTCCAACTACTAATTGCCTACCCGATTTCTTAATTTTTGCAACCGCTATGAGATTACTACGCTGAGGTTTTCTTAAAAAATTTATAGAAACATTGGTAGTTAGAGCTAATGTACCAGATCCTGTTAATGAGATCACAGCTAAATAAAAAGCAATGTCGGCTAATTCAAACATAGTTGGACCCGAAATCGTATTTCCTGGCCTTAAATTTGCGTCAGTTGCGACCAACTGCACCTCACTTAAGCAATTTTCCAACTTCAATATACTATACTTACCTCTAATCTGAGGAAAAATTTCTTCCAAATATTTGATCATCTGATCTATTGAAAACTTGTTCATTATTTCTTATTCTGAAAGTTAATTTTTAATTCACATACAGTATAAGGAGAGTTTAATGAGTTCAATTCTTTTACATGAAGTCAAGGGTAAATCAGAGGTATTGACATTTAATTCTCCAGAAAAATTAAATGTTCTCTCTGAAGAAATGCTAGATGAGCTTTCGACAGCACTTGTTAAATCCGATTCGAACCAATCAACTCATACTGTAATAATTAGATCCACTGGAAAAGCCTTTTGCGCGGGACATGACTTAAAACAAATGCAGAAAGCAAGAAAAAATCCCGATAAGGGCTTAAATTACTTTAATGCTCTTTTCAACCAATGTTCCAATGTAATGATGCAGATAAAAAACTTGTCAAAACCTGTCATAGCGGAAGTGCAAGGGATTGCTACTGCCGCAGGGTGCCAGTTGGTAGCAACTTGTGACATTGCCGTAGCTTCTGATAGTGCAAGATTTGGAGTTAATGGAGTTAATATAGGTCTATTTTGTTCCACCCCAATGGTTGCACTATCACGGAATATAGGCAGGAAGAAGACTTTTGAAATGCTTGTCACTGGTGATTTCATGACTGCTTCAGAAGCAAAACAAGCAGGTCTAATAAACCATGTTATGGACGAGGAAATGTTATCAAACAAAACTAATGAGATTGCAGAGAAAATCTCTGCAAAATTCAAACGCGTGGTAAAAATTGGCAAAAAAGCTTTTTATAACCAAGCTGAAATGAATTTAAAAGACGCATATGACTATACAGCAAAAGTGATGGCTGAAAATATGCTGTTAGATGAAACAGTCGAAGGTATTTCTGCATTTATCGATAAGAGAGCTCCTGATTGGATCGAGTAATCTTCTAACCAATCTTAACAAATCTCACCCTACCTATCTATATTTAACTCAAACTTGAGATTTAATATTGAGAGTAATAATAACATAGCAGTGAGTTGGTGTGCAAAACCCAAAGACACGGGAACTGATGTTAATAAAGCCAGAATACCTATAAAGACCTGTAATGATAAAAAGCCAAACAAAAAGTGATAGCTAGCCTTTTGATATCTTGTTAAATTAATATTTTTTATTCCTTTTATCCAAATAATTGCACCCAAGGTAAACAATATATACCCTGCAAGCCTGTGATTAAACTGAACCAAAGCAGGATTTTCTAAAAAATTTAGATATTTAGGAACCAAATAAAATATATCATCGGGAACAATTCTTCCATTCATGAGAGGCCAATCTGTATAACTTTGACCTGCATCTATTCCGGAAACTAATGCGCCAAGGAAAGCTTGTATGAAGAAACCGCCTAGTAAAAAATTAATGAGAATTTCTTCAGTTGAACTCTTTTTCAAAATTCCTTTAGATGAATGGTGCTGAGGCCAATTACTGTTCAATCTGATGAGCAGAAAAATCACAGAGATGATTATAAGTGCCAAGCTTAGATGGATAGCCAACCGATAAGAAGCAACATCTAACATAGATTTTTCTGAATCCAATCCAGATTGAACCATCCACCACCCTATAAATGCTTGTGTGAAACCAAGAATTCCTAAAAGGAGAAAAGATCTGATCAAAAATTTAGGTACTTTGTTTACGAAACAAAACCAGATAAAACCCAGCAACCAAACTAATCCTATTAATCGACCAAACTGGCGATGCCCCCATTCCCACCAAAAAATGTACTTAAATTCTTCCCGGGTCATTGAGCTATTTTGTAAGAAGAATTCTGAAGTCTCTCTATATCTATCGAATAAAATAATCCAATCCTCTTCAGACATTGGAGGGATTGCTCCCATTAAAGGAGCCCAATCTGTAATTGATAATCCAGAGTCGGTTAATCTGGTAAGTCCACCAATGAGAACCATAAAGAAAATTAATATAAGAAGAATGAAGAGCCAAATTTGCACAGCTGCTTTATTGTAACCAGTAAAATGAAATGTTTCCATCCGATTTTTCTCCAGGCATAATTGAAGTTTAACTCCCATACCTTCTTGTTTTCTTGTTTCTTAGGTCTTACTTTTGCACCCTAGTGGTCAATTTTCCATTGCGTCTTGGAGACGCAGCATAAATTTTCACACCTTATTTATCGGTAGGAACAGCACTATCCGTCTCTATGTTTTGAAATAGATTTAATTATGCCAAACAAAGTCCTGATATCTGGACCAGTTAAAGGCATTCTGTGGAATAAGTTTTCAATATTTCGATTAAGACTTTCCCTTTTATCTTCTGGCCAAAAATAACCAGATCGACTGAGTTCGATTTTAAGATTTTGAATAAAACTATTCACTTCAGACTTGTTCGTAATATTTAAATCACTAATAACTCTCTTGATATCGTCATTAGCATGTTCAGATATTTTGAACCATTCATATGCAAGCACTGCGACTGCATGTGAAAGATTTAAGGAGCTAAATTTAGAGTTTACAGGTACTGTAATTATTGCATTAGCAATTGCTATTTCTTTGCTTTCAAGGCCTGCTCTCTCAGAGCCAAAAATTATTCCAACTGATTTACCTTTTCTAATTAGATCTCTTATCAGCTTCATACCTTCATATGGATTAAAAACTTCTTTAGAAAATTTTCTGGTGCGAATAGTAGTAGCGAACACTAAATTTAAGTCCTGAATGGCTTCTTCAAGTGTATGATGTACGAGACACTTATCTAATACTTGTCCTCCGCCTGAAGATACCGTTACAGCTTTTCTGTTTGGCCAACCATCCCTAGGAGCTACTAATCTAAGCCTGTCCAGACCAAAATTCCACATTACCCTGGCCGTTCCACCTATGTTTTCTCCCATTTGTGGTCTGCTTAAGATAAAATTGGGCTTCAAAATATCTTCCTAATTAAAAAAAAGCTTGAATCGAAAATGCAAACATGATGATAGATAGCGGAAATGGCTAAAACCTTTAACCCAAATTAATAGTGATTTAAAATTGGCTATCAGAAATTCATCGGAAAAACAATAACATGTCACAAATACAAAATAAGATTAAAGTTGAAAACCCCATTGTCGAATTGGATGGGGATGAAATGACCCGAATTATCTGGAAGTTTATTAAGGAAAATTTAATCCTACCTTTTTTGGATTTGGACATACATTACTATGATTTAGGGATTGAAGAAAGGGACAGAACTGAAGACCAAGTTACTATTGAGGCTTCAAATGCTATTAAGCAATATGGTGTTGGGATAAAATGTGCAACAATTACTCCAGACGAGGCGCGAGTAACCGAGTTCAAGTTAAAAAAAATGTGGAAATCACCAAATGGAACAATAAGAAATATTCTTGGTGGTGTTGTCTTTAGAGCTCCTATAATTTGTAAGAATGTGCCTAGGTTAGTACCTGGCTGGACAGACCCCATAGTTATAGGCAGGCATGCATTTGGAGACCAGTATCGCGCTACTGATTTTCTATTTCCTAGCAAAGGGAAACTCACCATAAAGTTTGTCGGAGACGATGGTGTCACCATTGAGAAAGAAGTATTTGACGCACCCTCAAGTGGTATAGCGCTAGCAATGTATAACCTAGATAATTCCATAATAGATTTTGCAAGAGCATCTATGAATTACGGACTTAGGCTGGGATGGCCCGTATATTTGTCAACAAAAAATACGATTTTAAAGGCTTATGATGGAAGATTTAAAGATCTATTTCAGAAGGTTTATGATGAAGAATTTAAAAAGAAATTTGAAGCAAAGGGTATTAGTTATGAGCATAGGTTAATAGATGATATGGTTGCCTCAGCCCTAAAATGGTCTGGCTCATTTGTATGGGCCTGTAAGAATTACGATGGTGATGTCCAATCTGACACTGTTGCCCAAGGTTTTGGATCACTGGGGTTAATGACAAGTCAACTCATGACCCCAGATGGGAAAACTTTGGAAGCAGAAGCAGCTCATGGCACAGTTACTAGACATTACAGAGAATATCAAAAAGGTAATAAAACTTCTACAAACTCCATAGCATCTATTTTTGCATGGACAGGAGGGCTAAAACATAGAGCCAAACTTGATTCTAATACTGATCTCGAAAAATTTTCAACAAAGCTAGAAGAAGTAGTTGTGGAAACCGTGGAAGCTGGTTTTATGACAAAAGACTTAGCCCTCTTAATTGGTCCAAAGCAATCTTGGCTTGATACAACCCAGTTTTTGGAGAAAGTTGAAGAAAATCTTAGAAACTCTATAACTATTTAGAACTTAACCAAGATTCTGCTTTAAATAGCTTGTCACATTTTTTACTATTTGATCTACTTTGCCACTCCCATGACCTCCACCTTGAGCAAAGTCAGGTCGCCCCCCACCCCTACCGTTCGTCAACTTTGAAATAATCTTAATAATATCGACAGCCGAAATAACTTCACACAACCTTGATGTCACTCCGACAGTATATGATATTTTATCCATGTCTTCCGATATATTAATTATTACTCCAGAATCAACTTTCATTTTGTGCTCATCAGTTAACGAACGCATGTCCTTAATTTCAAATCCATCTAGAGTATTAATTATCAACTGGACTCCATGAATTTCATTTAAATAATTACTCATTACTTTTTGCTTAGAATGACCTTCTGAACTTTTTTTCAGTTCAGCCACCTGATCAAGAAGTAATCTCTTATCCATAAGCAATGTGTTAATTCTTTCACCAATTTTATTTACTGGGGCTTTTAGCATGGCAGCTAAATCAGAAAGATTACTACGATTAGATTGCCCAAACTTTAGTGCACCTAATCCAGTCAAGGCCTCAATACGTCTGATACCTGAACTAGAAGCAATTTCCGCTTTGATGACGAAAGAACCAATCATCCCAGTTCTTTCAACATGGGTTCCTCCACAAAGTTCCATGGAATATCTGCTTCCCCCTTCTACTTCTAATTTGCTATCGTCTTCATCGCCCATTAAGACCACACGTACTTCTTCGTCATATTTTTCTCCAAAAAGAGCTTGAGCTCCAAGTTTCTTTGCATCATCTAAATCCATCAACCTAGTAGAAACAATAGAATTTTGTACAATTTTTTCATTAACTATCTCTTCAACAAGCGTGATATCCATGGGGGATAGTGGCTTGTTATGTGAAAAATCAAATCGAATTCTTTCAGCACTGTTAAGAGACCCTCTCTGGTTTACATGTGAACCCAGTACATCTTTCAAAGCTTGATGCATTATGTGTGTTGCAGAGTGATTAGAGGATATCTTATTTCGAGTTAAGGGATCCACCTCCAATTGCACAAGATCTCCAGAGGATATTTTACCATTCAAGATCTTTAATTTGTGCACAAAAAGGTCTCCAATTTTCTGCACATCTTCAATAGTTGCATCCATCTTATCATTAAAAATTCTTCCGCTATCAGCAACTTGACCTCCACTCTCGGCATAAAATGGTGTCTGATTAAAAACTGCATCGATTAGATCATTTTCATCGGCTAGGTCTTGTTGGACCCCGCCAATTACTAATGCCAAGACCTTTGCCTGCGATCTGAGCGTCTTGTATCCTAAAAACTCCGTTGTTCCTAATTTATTGCAAAGGTCAAACCAAATACGATCTATTTTCTTATCCCCTGATCCAGACCAAGCCTCTCTAGCTCTTGTTTTTTGCAATTTCATGGCCTCATCAAAGCCTTTTAAATCAACCTGTAACTGTCGTTCCCGCAGAGTATCCTGGGTCAAATCTAAGGGGAATCCATACGTGTCATATAGCTTGAAAGCAACATCTCCAGATATTTTATCTCCATCTTTTAATTTATTAATTTCATCATCTAAAATATCCAAGCCTCTATCCAAAGTTTTTTTGAACTTAACTTCCTCATTTAGCAAACTATCTTGAATCAATTCTCTAGCCTCAATAAGTTCTGGAAAGGCAACCCCCATCTCACGAGTTAATGAATTAACCATCTTGTGCATCATGGGCTCCTTGACACCCAGAAAGTGCACGTGACGCATAGCCCTTCTCATTATCCTTCTTAAGACATATCCTCTTCCTTCATTGGAGGGGAAAATACCTTCTGTTATCAAGAATGAAATTGATCTAATGTGATCAGCGATTACCCTATGATGAATATTCATGTCTCCATCCGGTTGTTGTGAAGATAAGTTTGCTGACTCTTCAATTAAACCTCTCATCAAATCTGTATTAAAATTGTCATGTGTTCCCTGCAAAACAGCACCAATTCTTTCCAGCCCCATGCCAGTATCGATAGATGGTTTTGGTAAATTTATTTGGTTACCATCTTCCAATTGATCGTACTGCATAAATACTAAATTCCAGATTTCCACAAATCTATCGCCATCCTCTTCTGATGAACCAGGAGGTCCTCCTTGCACACTCGGGCCATGATCAAAGAATATCTCTGAACAGGGTCCACAGGGACCCGTTGGGCCCATAGACCAAAAATTATCAGTGCTTTTTATCTTTATGATCTGAGAACCAGATAATCCTGCATATTTCTGCCAGATCTTAATGGCTTCTTCATCAGTATGATAAACCGTTACTAGTAACTTCTCTTTTGGCAAATCAAACTCTTTGGTGATTAAATCCCAAGCAAGAGGAATAGCTAACTCTTTAAAATAATGACCAAAGGAAAAATTACCCAACATTTCGAAAAAGGTGTGATGACGCGCAGTGTATCCTACATTATCTAAATCATTATGTTTCCCGCCAGCACGCAAACACTTCTGACTAGTTACAGCAGATCCATAGTTTCTTTTTTCCACACCAGTGAAGACATTTTTAAATTGTACCATTCCTGAATTCGTAAACATCAGGGTTGGATCATTATTGGGAACTAAAGACGAACTTTTAACGACTTCATGTCCTTTCTTCTCAAAAAAATCCAGAAAAGCCGTCCGAATTTCTGCTAGCCCAACCATAATTCCTCTCATTATAAACTACAGTGCGTCCAATAAAATACTATAATTGTAATGCTTTAAATATCTTCATAAAGCTTATTAGGTCTAGCTCTTACTCAATCCTTTTCCAAAAGAGCAGGTTCCTCTACAAGTTCCTTAGAGCTATCATTTCCTAAACCATTTACATTTCTAATCTTTGTTTCAATCTCTGCTGCTAATTCTTGATTATCAATTAAAAATTTCTTTGCATTTTCTCGACCCTGACCTATTCGCTCATCACCGTAAGAAAACCATGCACCAGATTTCTCAATGATGCCAAATTTAACACCTAAATCAATTATTTCGCCTGACTTTGAAATACCTTCACCATACATTATATCGAATTCCACCTGCTTAAAAGGCGGTGAGACTTTATTCTTCACAACTTTAACACGTGTTGCATTGCCTACTATTTCATCACGATCTTTTAGGGCTCCTATACGCCGAATATCCAATCTTACCGAAGCATAAAACTTTAATGCATTTCCTCCAGTTGTAGTCTCTGGACTTCCAAACATCACTCCTATCTTCATTCTAATCTGGTTTATAAAAATCACCATGCAATTAGAACGACTTATAGCGCCTGTCAACTTTCTCATTGCTTGGCTCATCAACCTAGCTTGAGCTCCTACTTGCGCATCGCCCATATCCCCTTCTAACTCTGACCTAGGAGTTAAGGCTGCTACGGAATCAACCACTACCAATGAAACTGCACCAGATCTAACTAATGTCTCCGTAATCTCTAACGCTTGCTCACCTGTATCGGGTTGGGAAATAAGTAATTCATCCAAATTTACCCCTAGTTTCTTAGCATAATTAGGGTCTAAAGCATGCTCGGCATCAACAAATGCGCAAATGCCTTCCGTCTTTTGCACCTCTGCTACTACATGGAGGGCTAAGGTTGTTTTTCCAGAACTTTCAGGACCATATATTTCCACAATTCGACCCCTGGGAAGTCCTCCGATACCAAGGGCTATATCTAAACTAATTGATCCTGTTGAAACTGCTTCAATATCAATCGCTGGATTTTCTTGTCCCAATTTCATTATTGAGCCTTTTCCAAAATTTCGCTCAATCTGGGCTAGTGCAGTTTCAAGTGCCTTTTCTTTATCCATTTCAAGTCTTTCTGAAAAATCAACAAGTTTTGTCATTTATATTTCCTTATTTCATATCTTTGTTTCGGTAGCAACATTACAAACTTAAAACTTAATAAAAATGATGGAATCATATTTTGTTCACTTTGTGTTCTTACACTTTCTTTGCCATTGAGCAAGATAATTCTGGATTAACTTACTCTCTTTAAAACCGCCCTAAAAAAACCATCTCCTGCTACTAAAGGATGTAAAAGGGATCGATTTAAATCTCTGAAATTTGGATTTTGCATCAAAAACAAATTTACCTGTGCATCACCTTCATCCGGTAACAAAGAACAAACCACGTAAATGACAACACCTCCAACTTTCACTTGGCAACTCGCTTCCTTGAGAAGCTTTGCCTGATTTTCCTTTAATTCTTCAAGCCTATTTTTAGTTAAGTTCCATTTGGCTTGGGGATCACGTCTCCAAATACCTGATCCAGAGCAAGGTGCGTCCACAAAGACGACATCACAAGATGATCTGTAATTCTTTAAATCTAAAATGTTTAATAATTTTATCTTAGCACCTGCCCTGTTAGCCCGACTTATCAATTCAGTAAGTCTTTTCTGATTAATATCAAAAGCTAATAACTCTCCTCTGTTCATTATAGTAGAAGCTATTGCTAATGTTTTTCCTCCACCGCCAGCACAATAATCAAGAATACGTCCACCTTCGATTATTTCAGGTAAATCACACATGATCTGAGAAGATAAATCTTGGATCTCAATCATTCCAGAATTATAGCTTCTAGAAGATTTTACCAATTTACGACCATCAATAACTTGAAGAGCATTGGTAGCAATGCTTAAACCAGAACATAAAATTCCCTCACCAGCTAATTTCTCTTGGACTTCAGGTTTCTGACTTTTTATCAGATTTACGCGCAAATAAAGAGGGGCTCTTTCTTGCATTTTTTTCATAACTAATTTCAAGTCTGCTCCAAGTGATTGCGATAATCCACTGGCCAAAAATGATGGATAATCAAAAGCTATTGAACTTGGAGCTTTTGCCAAAATTTGGTTTTTTTCCTCCAGTATATTGATCTCGTTTGAATTTGGGGGCTTTGGAAAATATTCATTTTTCTTGATTTCATTTATCAATTCATCTTTTTTATGATGATCAGCCAAATAGGATAGAATTAAAAGGCGACCATTTTCTTTATAGCCTCTCAATTCAAATGGAAAGATAAGTGATTTCCTTTTTCTAAGAACTTCAAAAATTATATCACGAATGGAATATCTATCGCTAGAACCAGCAAATCGACTACCTCTAAACCAACTTTTTAAGGCTACCTCAATTGGTTTTCCTGTGAGATAATCATCGATTATCTCAATTGCCGCTACTGCTCTTGAAATTGGCCGCATATCTTCTAAAAGTAATCAAACCTCTTCTATGCCCAGTTTACTCCGGTAATTTGGTGCTTCTCTTGTTATCCTAACATCATGCACATGACTTTCTGAAAGTCCAGATCCTGAAATTCTAACAAATGAACAATCTTTTCTCATAGATTGAATATCCTTGTTACCAGTATATCCCATAGCTGCTCTCAATCCACCAATAAGTTGATGAATTACATTGTTGGCAGGCCCCTTATATGGCACCTGCCCTTCTATCCCTTCCGGAACCAACTTCTCAGCTTGAACTTCTTTTTGAAAATAACGATCTGCAGATCCTCTGGCCATCGCCCCGAGGGACCCCATACCACGATAAGTCTTAAAGCTCCTACCTTGGAATAGAATTATCTCTCCTGGTGCCTCATCGGTGCCGGCCAACAACGATCCTATCATAGCACAAGTCGCTCCTGCTGCTATGGATTTTGCAAAATCACCTGAGAACTTTATCCCGCCATCAGCTATTACGGGAATCCTTTTTTTTTCAGCTTCCTCAACGCAATTCATTATTGCTGTCAATTGAGGAACTCCTACTCCAGCAACTATTCTAGTAGTGCATATAGAGCCTGGGCCGATACCAACTTTTATTCCATCTGCACCAGCATCAATCAAAGCCTTTGTCGCATCTTGGGTCGCCACATTTCCTGCAATCACTTGAACACCATTAAACTCCTTCTTTATTCTCCTGACAGCGTCAATCACTGCAGAAGAGTGTCCATGAGCAGTATCTATTACCAAGATATCGACCTCTGCATCAATCAATGCCCCAGACCTATTGAAACCATTTTCTCCAACAGTGGAAGCTGCAGCGCATCTTAACCGACCAAGTGAATCCTTACATGCGTAAGGATTTAACACAGATTGCTCAATATCTCTTATTGTGAGAAGCCCTGACAATCGATCATTGTGATCTATTACCAATAGTTTTTCAATTCTCCTTTCTCCCATCATTTTTTTTGCTTCATTCACATTTATTGGTTCCCTCACTGTGGCCAGATCCTCTTTTGTCATTATTTCTTTTACTGGGATGCCATCGCTTTCTACAAAACGAATATCTCTATTTGTCACTATGCCAATAACGTTCTGACTATTGGTGACAACAGGAAAACCAGTTATCTTATACTTTCGTGCTAACTCTTTAGCTTTTTCTACAGTGTCATCAGGTTTAAGTGTTATGGGTTTATAAACAATTCCACTTTCAAACCTTTTTACCAAAGAAACATGTTCCACTTGTTCATCAACACTTAAATTTCTATGGACAACACCTAAACCACCCGATTGAGCCATAGCTATAGCCATTTTTGTTTCGGTTACTGTATCCATAGCTGAGGAAATTAGGGGAATATTTAGCTTTATATCTTTAGTAATCATGGTCTGAGTATCTACCATGTCAGGAGTGACAGAAGACTCTGCCGGAACTAGCAAAACATCATCAAAAGTTATGGCTTCTCTAATTTTCATTAATTCACTGCACTTTCTTACCCAAATTTGGTTTGCCGAAATATTAAAACAATTATAAAAGCCATAACAATCATGATTTATTGTTTGCCAAAATCTAAGGCCACTACATACTTTTCCGAACTATCAGACCTACTAGATTTTGGTTTAAAATTAATGACTTTCTTGAACTTACTTTTTAGAGCTCTTTGTAAATTCATTTCCGCACCGCCCGTAAGAACTTTAGCAATAAAATTACCACCGGGTTTAAGATAATCAAAAGAAAAATATGCAGCAGCTTCACATAGCGCCATAATTCTTAGATGATCAGACTTTTTGTGTCCCGTAGAATTTGCCGCCATGTCAGACATTATAACATCTGCCGGTACAGACAATAGATCGACAATTCTTAAGGAAAAATCAACTTCTAAAAAATCAAAAACATGAAATTCAGCACCCTTGATCGGAGAAACTGGTTTTAGGTCAATACCTAAAACCCGACCCGCTTTCTTGCTCATTATTTTTTTGTCTGCATTAGTTTTATCTACAGCTACCTGAGCCCAACTTCCTGGCGCCGATCCCAAATCTACAACGGTATCACCAAATTTAAATATACTAAATTTTTCATTTATTTCTATAATTTTAAAAGCTGCCCTACTCCTAAACCCTTCATGCATAGCAAGCTTCACAAATGGATCGTTTAACTGTCGCCTTAACCAATTAGTAGAGGATAACTTTCTTCCCTTAGCAGTTTTAACTGAGACTTTCTTTCCTTTATCAATTACTATTGCCAAAGTTTTATTTGCTGATAAATTATTTTTTGCACGTGGCTTATTACTGTTGCTGGTTGATGTTTTTCGCATTGATCCCACCAAAATGGTTATCTGCACTCATAAGTGAATACAGTATCCCCTCCCTTAATCCCCGATCAGCCACCCTCATACTTTTGGTCGGCCAAATCCTCAACAAAGTTTGCATGATGGCTGATCCAGACATAATCAATTCCGCTCTATCTCGCCCTATACCAGGTTCTCTCTTTCTCCCTTCAGGACCTAGCTGCAAAAACTTTTTAATTACCGCATCAATATCAGCCGCTTTTAAGTCAAGACCATCTACCTTCAGCCTGTCATATCTGCGAAGACCCAAATGTACTGCTCCCAAGGTAGTTACTGTTCCTGAGGTGCCAATTATTTGCAAATCTTCTTTCTTATCCATTATATCTTTTGAAAAGTAAGGTAAAAAATTCTCAATTTGTTGTTCAAAATCACAAGACATTAAAGCAAATCTGGCACTATCGTCTTCAACATCAGAATACCTTTCCAACAAAGTTGCCACCCCAAGTGGTACCGAAATCCAATCAACTATTCTTACTCTCCCTGTGCTTTCAGAAAAATTTCTTGTATCAGCTGATTTGTGATGATCTAGTTGTAAGTCTAACATAGCTGCCACTCGATGTTCTTGAGGGACGCAAACCAAATCAATCCAGACTAACTCAGTAGAACCTCCCCCAATATCAACTATTAAAACTTGAGATACCTTAGAGTCTAGCAAGGGAGCACAACTGATAACAGCTAACCTTGCTTCCTCTTCAGGTTTTATAAGTTCTAAAGTTAGACCCGTATCCCTCTTGACCTTACTGAGAAATTTTCTACCATTCTTCGATCTCCTGCATGCCTCTGTAGCTACTAAGCGTGACCTTCTCACTTCGAACCTTTTAAGCTTCTTAGAACAAACGTGTAAGGCCTGAAGAGCTCTAGTAATACCTGCTTGGGATAGTTCCCCAGTTCTCTCTAAGTCAAGTCCAAGCCTGACTGACTTTGAAAAGGCATCTACTATTTCGAATCTGGGACCAGTTGGTCGGGCGATAAGCATTCGACAACTATTCGTTCCTAAGTCTAATGCTGCGTACAATGATTTCTTACTTCTTTCTTCACCCCTTTTAAATTCATTCTTATGCCTTACCAACTTAGGACCCTTGCCTAAGTTCACCATAAAATTTCCCTTCCACAAAAAATAGCAGAATCAGAATTTAGTAAAAGTGACGTCTTATTTGCCCAATTACCTGTTAAGCTACTACTTTTCTATTTGTTATTGAGCGTAATATAAACATTGGATTAACTCAACAAGTTTAAATCTTTGCTCTTTAGTGTCGCCTTAGATCATAAATCTGTCGATTTCAGAACAACAAAGTTGTCAGGTCACCTGTTACAACGCCTTTGGCGAAGTAATACCGACAGAAAAAATCCACCAATTTTTCCACAGTAAGCTAAAAGAAATATGACGAAAACTGTTCTAGAGAGTTTAAATAAAACAGTAATTATTGGCCATGATGAACCATTTTGTGTCATCGGTGAAAGGATAAATCCTACCGGTAGAAAAAAATTGGCTGCCGAACTTGAAGCTGAAAATTTTGAAACGGTAAGAAGTGATGCATTACATCAGGTAAGCTCAGGTGCCTGCGTGTTAGATATCAATGCTGGAGTAGTATATAATTCGAATCCTAACCCTAACGAAACTGAACCAATCTTGATGGAAAAACTGATAACACTAGTACAAACTGTTGTGGATGTACCTCTATGTATCGATAGTTCTGTTCCCGCCGCACTAGAAGCAGGACTGAATGCAGCCAAAGGGAGACCCTTATTAAACTCAATTACGGGGGAAGAAGAGCGCTTGGAGGCTCTGCTCCCTTTAGTAAAGAAATTTAAAGTGCCTGTCGTAGCAATTTCAAATGATGATACTGGCATATCAGAAGATCCTGATATCCGTTTTGCAGTTGCAAAAAAGATAGTCCAACGAGCTTCTGATTTTGGCATTCCTGCAAACGACATTGTGGTTGATCCTTTGGTGATGCCCATTGGAGCAATGGCAACTGCAGGTCAACAAGTGTTTAGACTCATTAAAAGGTTACGAGAAGAGCTGAAGGTCAATACCACATGCGGAGCTTCAAACATATCCTTTGGCTTACCCAATAGACATACTATTAATGCCACATTTCTTCCAATGGCAATAGCTTCTGGAATGTCCAGTGCTATTATGAATCCAACAAACCCAAATGAAATGAGCTCCATTTTAGCAGCTAATTTGCTTATGAACAAAGATCCCAATGGATCAAGATGGATTAAGAGCAATAGATCACTTAACCAAAAAAATGAATTAAATGGAAGTGTTGGAGAAAGACGGAGAGGTGACCGTCGCCGACGGAAAAATTCAAGTTAATCCTTTAACAGCGTCTTATAAGAATTGATACCGGAGTTAATTGTGACCGATGGTGAAAAAAAAGAAATTCCTGAAATTCAGCAACATTTAGTTGTTTTTACCCCGTCAGGTTTGAGAGGACATGTACCTAATGGAACAAGTATTTTAGAGGCTGCAAGAAAATTTGGAGTAGACCTCGATAGTGTTTGTGGGGGAAGAGGAATTTGTTCTCGTTGCAAAGTTAAACCGGAAATCGGAACGTTTCCAAAATTTGGAATTACCACGACTAACCAATGTCTCAGTCCTTGGAATGATGTAGAAGAAAGAGTTAATAAAAAGAAGCTTTTTAAAAAAGGTCAAAGGCTTGGTTGCCAAACGAAAATAATTGACGATGTTATCATTGATATTCCTAGTGAGAGTCAGGTCCACAAACAAGTAGTCAGAAAAAGAGCTGAGGTCAGAGATGTTTTAGTTAACCCTGCTACAAAACTTTATTATGTGGAAGTTTCTCCTCCTAATATTCATAATCCGACAGGGGACCTTCAAAGATTAAAACTTGCTCTTGAAAAGCAGTGGGGCATAATTGATCTTGTAATTTCTATAAAGAAAATTCAAACACTACAGACCTTGCTACGTAAGGGAAATTGGGCAGTGACTTGCGCTGTATTCAAACAAAAAAATTCTCCCCCTGAAATTGTGAACATTTGGCCAGGTTTTTTTGATTCCCAAATATATGGTTTAGCTGTGGACCTTGGATCTACAACAATAGCAGCCCATCTCTGTAATCTAAGAACAGGAGAAGTAATACATTCCGCCGGGGAAATGAATCCCCAAATTAGATTTGGAGAAGATCTAATGAGCAGAGTCAGCTATTCTATGATGAACATAGACGGAGCTGAAAATTTAAAAGTTGTCGTTCAGGGATCACTGAATGACCTCATTGAGAAAATGATTCTAGATTGCAAAATAGAAGCTAAACAACTCCTTGAAATTACATTAGTTTGTAATCCTGTCATGCACCATTTATTTCTTGGTATTAATCCCACAGAATTAGGACAAGCACCATTTGCACTTGCAACTTCTGAATCACTCTACTTGAATAATTGGGAGGTAGGATTAACCTCTTTAGACAATTGTAAAGTTTATATTCTCCCATGCATTGCAGGACATGTAGGGGCAGATGCAGCGGCAGTAATTCTTTCGGAGGCTCCAAATGAATCCAAAGAAAATGTTCTCATCATTGATGTGGGCACTAATGCTGAGCTTATATTAGGAAATGAAAAAAAAGTTTTGGCATGCTCTTCGCCTACTGGCCCAGCCTTTGAGGGAGCACAAATATCATCAGGTCAAAGAGCCGCCCCAGGAGCAATAGAAAAAGTTAAAATCAATCCTCTAACGAAAGAACCGATATTAAAGGTTATTGGTTGTGAAAGTTGGTCAAATGAACCTGAATTTTCTGAATACATTAAAGTTCAGGGAATCTCAGGCATTTGTGGCTCCGGGATAATTGAGGCGGTTGCTGAAATGAGAACAGCTGGGGTATTAGACGGATCTGGCTTGATAGGATCTGAGGCAGAAACTGGCTCCGCAAGATGTATTTCAGAAAAAAGAACTAATAGCTATATCCTATATGATGGAACAGGAGAAGGCCGGACTTTAATTAAGGTGACAAATTCTGATGTCCGAGCAATCCAATTGGCCAAGGCAGCACTTTTTGCTGGAGCTAGACTGCTAATGGATGAAATGGGGATTGAAAAAGTTGATCGAATTGTGTTGGCAGGAGCCTTTGGGGCTCATATTTCAACAAAACATGCTATGATTTTAGGAATGATACCAGATTGCAAGTTAGATAAAGTTACCTCTGCTGGTAATGCTGCTGGAACAGGTGCTAGAATAGCTCTCTTAAATATTGATGCCAGAGAGGAAATTTCAAAAACTGTTAAAAAGATAGCAAAAATAGAGACAGCTATGGAACCTAGATTTCAAGAATATTTCGTTTCTGCTTCAGCTATACCTAATTCCCTGTACGAATTTGAAGAATTAAACAAAATTGTCCATTTACCTAATATAAATTTCAACAAGAAAAGGCGCACCAGTCGGAGAAAAGATAACTAATTTCCAAATAATGCCTCTCCTTACTATTTCTCTTAGTTTAGTAATTTAAACGAGTATTCTGATCAGGTATGATAAATTCATGTCACTTCTTGAGGAAAATTAATTGCAACTCTTTAGACTAATATATTGTTCTCAGCCGTTTGGTTATGACCAACCCATGCTAAATGGTATCTTAGCTGATGCAAAAACTTATAACCCCTGAAATGATATAACTGGCGCTCTAATATGTCGCGAGGACATATTCTTGCAACTTTTAGAAGGCCCTAAGAAAAGTATATTACTCACCTATAGTAAAATATTAAATGATGATAGACACTTAAATATAAAACTTCTAGTAGAAGAATTTTGTGAAAACCGTATTTTTCCCAAATGGTATATGAAAGACGATCCTACTAGAAGTTGGTTCTGGAACAAAGAACAAATATATTCCAGTATATTACAAACCATCTCCACGAGCGAAGTTATAGAAGTATTTGAGAAAGTAGCTCTTAGTTTGTCAGAATGACTTGATTTTGGGAAATTGCATTTGATAAATCAAGGATTGTTTTCGTCAGTTCTAATTCTTTAAACTTTTAAATTGATGAATTAAGTAAAAGGTAATTTCATTATTTTGTTTGTTTACCTTAGATTCTATACTTATAGTTAAGAACAAGAATGTATATCGGGAATCAAAACTAGTTTTTCAAGATAATTAAACGTCGGAGATTGGTTAATGGACAAAAAAGACGATTTGAAGTCAAAAATTAAAAACAATAGAAAAGCCATATTTGAGTTAGATGGAAAAATAGAAGGCAATAGATCCAAAATTGAAGAACTTAGATCTTCTGCTGAGCGAGATAATGCGTCAATTGCAAGGAATTATACTGCTGCATTCTACGGGAATCATCAACTGACAAATCGGAATTCAGAAGAAATATTTAAGAACAGAATAGCCATACTTAATAATATGGATGTAGAAGGAGCGGTTGAGGTTAACTTCCGGGAAACAATGATTAATTTGGCAAATGTAGATTTTTTTACTCATAGAGCAGAAGTAAACCAAGAAGTAATTGATATAAATCAGAAGTTAACTGTCGTAAATCGGCTACTCGTAGAAATTAACCAAGCAATTATGGCGAGAAACGAGAAGTCTGTGAAGTTCAATCGAAGAAATCTTGACACGAATAAAAGATTCTTGAACGGCGAGTTTCACCCATCGAAGGCAACGGTTACTGCAAACTCCAAGCGTTCAAAAGAAAATGAGAAGCGCTGCGAAAAACTTTCTGAAGCTGCAGATAAGAACAAATCAAAAATCCAAAACTTACGCCAACTAGGCCAAGTTAATGCAGCTAATGTATTAAAGAATTCAATTGAAATTTCTCAGCGAAGAAGTCAAATAACTGAAAATCAAGAAGAAGTACTAAAAGACCAAAAGGATATTGCAAGTACAGTATTTAATTAAACCAACAAATTGTTAAGAATCAGATCTGGGAGCATTTGTCTTCATTGCTGATTATAGACACTGCAATATCAGTATGAATTTTTTTTGTTACTCCTTTTCCTCGTAAAAAGGCTTAACTAAACTCCTTTCATGAATTCTTTCATTCTTTTTCCTGAAGGATCGTATGCCGCCTGCTTTTGCCAAATGATAAACGGTAGAACACCCCATGGCAGCACCTCCTAAAACCACGATTGATGCATGTTCTGGGTGTATGCCAGAGCCTTGTTTCATTACAGTTGACATTTTTCTTTCCATGAAGTTGTAGTTACCATAAAACAATTAGCACAGGAGGGAATGGCTTGCATCCTAGTTACTCACGAGATGGGAATTGCTAAAGAAATAGCAGATCACATCTATTTTACAGATAACGGCATTATAGTGGAACATGGCCCTCCAAAAACTTTCTTTTCTGAGTCAGAAGATCCCAGAACAAAAGAGTTTCTCAGTCAGATATTATAATTTATTTACCATCGCATAACGTGTTACGGCTTTACTAAACAAAAAAATTTTGCAAAAGTTTATTGATGACAATTTCTTATAGGAGAAAAATATATGAAATTTTTTGAAATTTTAAAAATTAATTTAAGAATAAGCCTTTGTACTCTGTTACTAGCATGTTTTTCATTTTCACTAAATGCAGCAGAATACACTGGCAGGTTATCAATGCATTGGAATGACAAACATCATTGTACAAAGCACGCTCAGATGTTTGTGGATGAAGTTTTTAAAGAGTCTAATGGAAGATTAAAAATAGAAGTTTTTCATTCTGGACAACTTTTTGGCATTAGAGAAATTATGGGAGGTATTACATCCGGTGCTGTTGACTTGGGTGGTGTTGTTGGAGTTGTAGGTTTCCCAAAAATAAATAAAAATTTTAATGTGGCCACAATACCAGGCCTATTTGATTCTTTTGAGCAACAGAGAGAATTTTTCCAAGAATCTGACAAAGGTAATGAAATTTGGAATGACCTTTTAAAGAAAACTAATTCTACTTTAGTTATGTATAATCCAGTCGGTCCCGTGATGACATTTAGTGGAGCTAGGGAACTGACAGGCGTTGATGCAATGAAAGACTTAAAAGCCAGAAGACTCATTGGGGCAGAGGAACCAATGTGGAAGGCGTACGGAGCTAAAATTGTTGGATTGAAAACAAGCGAAGTTTATACTGCACTTCAAACCGGTATGATTGATACAATTAATACACCTCCCCAGAGTATAAAAGCTTATAGTTGGTGGGAATTCTTAAAATTTGGTCAGAAACCTTATCAATATTTTGCTGACGCATATATTATGGCTAATGGTGATTGGTTTAATAAATTACCAAATGATCTTCAAAAAATTGTTTTGGACGCAGGGAAGAAATTCGGTGATGTTTCAACAAATAAGATTATCGGCGTTGGTGAAGAGGTCATCTCTGAGTTTGAAGCAAGAGGAGGAACAATGACTGTTCTAACAGGAGCTGAAAAAGACAAATTTGATAAGCTGATGTCTGAAAAAGTCCTTCCAGCAATGATGGATAAATTTGATGCTGATGCTTTAAAAGCTGCTGAAGCTTTTGTTGAAAATTAAATATAATACTAAAGTTTAATTATTCAGTATTATATTTAAATGAATAATTTTCTTTTGCCATTGCAATTTATAAATGGGATTTTGAGTAAAGTTACATTTTTTATTGCAATGGCCATAGTTTCAATAATGGTTCTAGCACTATCTGCCAGTGCTTTGACAAGATATATTTCAGGTCATGGTTTTGATTGGTTTATAGAACTTCCTCCTGCTTTGGTAAGCTGGCTAGTTTTTCCAATGTTAGGACCTTTATTAAAGACTGGAAATCATATCGAGGTCGATTTTATTAGTACAATGATGACTCAACGGTCTATTAAATTTGTAAAACTTTTTGTATATTTTGTTAGTTTAATATCCTCCTTTATTTTTTTTAAAGCAGGGCTAGATGCGACGATTCTATTTTACAATCTTGGTCAAATGATGGAGTTAGAAATCGATTTACCCATTTGGTATATGTTTTTGTCTTTCCCGGTAGGTTTCGTTATATTGGGTTTATTTTCATTAGAACTGCTAA
This sequence comes from Paracoccaceae bacterium, assembly GCA_014239455.1. Taxonomy (GTDB): domain Bacteria; phylum Pseudomonadota; class Alphaproteobacteria; order Rhodobacterales; family Rhodobacteraceae; genus CACIIZ01. The sequence goes on from JAAZYV010000019.1 coordinate 77,087, forward strand.
TTACTACTTCTCAAGAGATTTACGAAGATAGCTCGACATAATGTTTTCTTTTGCAGTGATATTATCATTCATTTTGTTATTTTTGTCAGTCCCGATATTCTTAGTTTTTGGATTAGGTAGTTCAGTTGCAGCCATATGGGGATTAAATTTACCCTGGTCCACACTTATTCAAATGGCATTTGAATCAATGAATAAACATGTACTTATTGCAGTACCATTATTTATTTTTTCAGGAATGGTGATGCTTAGAGGCGGTGCTGCGAATAGATTAGTTAATTTTGCAACCTCGCTTGTAGGGCATTTGCCTGGCGGACTAGGTATTGCAATGGTTATTGCGATGGGCTTTTTTGCTGCCTTTTGCGGTTCAATTTTAGCAGCAATTACGGCTATTGGAACAATAATGATGCCTAAAATGATAGACGCGGGTTACCCAAAGCCTTTCGTAATTGTGTTAGCAGCTTCTGCAGCATTACTTGAAGCATTAATCCCTCCCTCAAACGCAGCAATTTTATATAGTGCGTTAACTTACGTTCCGGTTTCACAGACTTTTGCAGCGGGTGTTATTCCAGGATTTATTTTACTGTTATTCATGATTGCGCTTGTTTTATTTAAATGTCGGCATGTAAGAAGATATAAGCCAGCTACAAATTATGAGAAATTGATACTTGGGATGAAAGCTTTTCCTGCATTGCTAACTCCATTGATTATTTTAGGAGGAATATATGGAGGTTTTCTAACACCATCAGAGTCAGCTGCTGTGTCAGGAATTTGGGCAATTTTTATGGGATTTTTTATTTACAGAGAGCTTACAATAAGCTCATTAGTGCAAAGTACAAGAGAAACAGCAATTACAACTTCTGTAATATTTTCTATCATTGCTATGGCAACATTCTTAAGTAAAGTGTTCACTTACACTCAATTTCCTCAATTTATTATTTCATCAATTACGGATATGGGGGTTGGATTAAATTTCTTTTGGTTTGCCATGGCTTTGATTTGTTTGATTTTGGGGACTTTCATTGAAATAGTTCCTGTATTTTACCTTACCATACCAATTTTTTCTGCTATTATTTTATCATTTGATCAAAGTTTAATACATCTATACGTAGTGTTTGTTGCATTTGCTGGGATTGGGATGATTACACCACCAGTGTGCGTTGGAATTTATACATCCGCAAGTGTCATACGGGAAAATCCAGGCAGTGCATTTAAAGAGGTACCACTTTTTACAATTGTAGGCATCTTTTACGGCATACTTATGATCTTATTCCCGGCACTATCAACTTGGTTACCATCAGTCTTAACACAATAAGAGTAAATACCTGTATGTTAAATAGCCTACGAGTGAGCCCAGTCCCAATAAAGATTTCTGACTTTCTTAGTAATTGATCCTATTTGATAGTGAGTTGAGTCAAAACTTTTTACAGGCGTTACTTTCATCATATTACCAGACATGAAAACCTCATCTGCATCATGCACATCTTGAAAAGAGAGTACGCATTCATGGACCGTGTGCCCATCAGCTAGCAAATTTGATATATGTCGATTTCTGGTTATACCTGCCAAAAATGTTCCGTTAGGAATAGGTGTGAAAATTTCACCATCCTTTACTATGAAAATATTTGATGTAGCAGTCTCGGCAACATTCCCCATCACATCAGCAACGAGAGCATTAGAGAAACCCTTGACACGTGCTTCTGCAAGCATTCTGGCATTATTAGGATAAAGACAGCCAGCTTTTGCATTAACTACATTGTCCTCTAAAACTGGCCTCCTAAAACTAGTCGTTGTCAGTGTGGCCGCGGTATTAGGATCAGCCATTGGCAAATCTTCTAAGCACACAGCAAATCCTGTTATCCCTTTTTTTGGTACTATTGCAAGATCTCCTCCATCAATAGCCCAATACATCGGCCGAATATATACAGCTTCTTTTGAATTAGATTTCTTTAGGCCATCTAATATTATATCAACCATTTCATTTGGAGACACAGTAGGAGTTATCATCATAGCTTCCGCGGAGTGGTTTACTCGTTCGCAATGTGCTTTCAGATCAGGCGTAACTCCATCTAAAAATCTAGCGCCATCAAAGACACTAGTTCCTAGCCAAGAACCATGATCAGCAGCCCTCATTATAAATTTGTCCTCGGAATGCCAAGAACCGTTGAAAAAAGTACGTATATTTGAGCCTGTGGCCATTAACCTAGTTCCTTTCAAATATAAATTCTACTTACTAAACTTAGCTTTAGCGAAAGATGAGGGCCTCACTCCACATTTGAAATGAGATCCTCGTACTAGCAGGTCACCCAAAACATATTCTACTTGGTCTTAATCATCTAATCTAAAATGACAAGCCTTAGCCATAAATTTTGTCGGAAAGGCCATAGATTAATAATCCATTAATCAACGTGAAAATTGCAGGAACCAAGTAAGCTTCAGCAGTATAATTAACTCCCTCTAGTTGAGAAGCTTCAGATGAATTTACAGTCAAATAGCCTAGGACAGTAAAAATTACACTTTGTAAAAATAAGATCACAAAGTAGATCCAAGTGCCCTCTACCCCCCTGAAGAGAAGATAAAATCCTACTAAAAATGTGGCTAAAACGAATGATCCAGCAAGTCTTGCAGACAATAAAGCTGACTGGTGGATGTGGTATTTTTCCAGAAAATTTTCTGTATTCAAAACCGATTGATATGCGTAATACGCTCCTCCAGCGAGATTTAGCAAGTAGATTAAAAAGAAAAACAAATTATTAAATGATTCAATCATAATTGCACTTTTTATTAAATAAATTCAAATACTTAAATGACTTTACTCATCCAATAGATCGCCCGATCCACCCATTTCCTTCGGGAAATCTTTGAATTTTGGAAGTCCATCTTTCATTGGAAGAACCGAACTCTCATAATTAACATGCATGGCAGGCTTATATTCAAAATCTTCAAGAATTGATGCATAAACGTCAATTGCTTGATACGTGGTAGAATGATCAGTAAGAACATGTCCTCCACAATTTGTGCACCAGGTTCTGTCATGTCCTTCCACATGAGCATAACTTGCTGTATTATCCTGACCCGCAGTAATTTTTACCTTATCTGGAGTCCATAACGAGGCCCCCGTGATGGGACTGGCAGACCACGCCCGACATAATTTACAGTGACAAACTGCCATAACCGTGGGTTCTCCTTCGACTTCGACCTTGACAGTTCCACACATGCAACTTCCCTTGTAAACTTTCATCTCTGAGTAACCTCCTCTGTCAGTCTTAAAAAAGATATTTTAACTATTATATCTTTTAAGCACAAGCCCTCTATCTTTCCTTAACTGGAAAAAAACAATGAAATTGTTAAATAAGAACATGGTATTAGGATATTTATTTTTTGCTATATTGATAATTCTGACTTTTATAATAGCTTTCTGGTTACTTGTACCCAATTTTTTAGAGAAACCAAAATTCTCAGTGATAATTTCAAATGGACCTATTCAAGTTAGAAATTATGACGCAATGATTTCAGCTCAAATTTCCACCAAAGGAGAAAGATATGATGGCCTTAGGGCAGGTTTTATTCCTTTAACCAGATATATCGGTGCAAAAGACCGTGATGGTACTAAGATCTCCGTGACGGCATCTGTAATGCAACAAATGGATGTTCAGAGAAAATCTTGGGCAATTTCTTTCTTTATGCCCTCTAAATACACTTTGAACCAATTACCTGCGGTTAAAAATAATAATATTAACTTAAGCATAATACCACCTAAACAAATGGCTGTCATTTCCTTTAATGGAGTTGCAAATAAAGATCTTTTGGGCAAAAAGCTTTTTAAACTCAAGGAATGGATTGAAAATCCTGCATTTGTGATTTCAGGAAATCCAGAACCTATCTATGCTTATTATAATGATCCATCAACTCCTGGCATTTTTAGAAAAAATGAGATTGCGCTACTAGTTAGCCAAAAAAATTAAGAAATTGATAGACTCAATTTTTTTGAATCTTTGTTCCAAAATTAGATTTGCTTGAGTTTTTATATAACTCATTTAATAATAGCGGTGAGGTTAGGCTAAAAGGCAACTCATATTTAATAGATTTCGAGCAGTCAGTATAGAATATAGGATTACTCGTGAATACAAGTATCCTGTCCGTTTTTAAATTTAGGAGATAAGTAATGAAAATCACAATATCCATAATAACTTCAATATTCCTACTCTTAGGCCATAGTGCTATGGCGGGTAGCAGTAGTACCAAAGTAGCACTTGTCCCAGGTGGACCACACCCATATTTTGCTGCATGGGAGCAAGCAGGTAAGGATGCTGTAAAAGATTTTGGCCTTGGTAAAGCCGACTACAAAGTTCCAGCTGAATGGGACTTAAGCCAACAGAATGAACTTATAGAAAGCCTTGTGGGTAAGGGATATAATGCCGTATTGGTATTCCCAGGTGATGCTGTAGGCACAAACAAGATTCTGGGAGAACTTGACGATGCTGGAATCCCAACCGCAGCCTTAGCAGGGTGCGTAGAGCAACCCACCAAAGCTAAATTCTGCTTTGGAACAGATACAGGCCATTCCGCCTATCTAGGAACCAGACAATTAATTAAAGCTCTAAATGGTAAAGGAAAGATTGCCCATTTTACCGGCTTCTTAGTGGACCCCAATACAACATTACGTATAAAGGCTGTAGAAAAAGCTGTCGCAGAAGCTGGTGGAGGCGTGGAAATAATCCAAGTGATTGCAGATATCGACGCTTATGAACCAGCTGACGAAAAAATTAATGCCTTTATGGCTGCCCAGGGTGGTGAAGTAGATGGAATAGTCACAACAGCTTGGGTACCTGCAGTGGTGGCAGCTCAAGCCCTAACCAATATGGGAGACAAGCGAATAAAAATGGTAGGAATTGACCATGATGAAGTAGTCCTAAAAGCTATTAAAGATGGTTATGTTCATGGAACCATGCTTCAAAATCCGTATGGCCAAGGCTATATTGGGTCTTATGTTATGGATAAGGTAAGAGGTGGTTGTTCCTTTAAAGCAAATGCTCCTTGGAAATCAACTGCTCAAACAAATCAATTCATAGACTCAGGCACAGTATTTGTGGACATAAATGATGTCGATACCTATGTACAAGCCATGCGTGGTATCTCTCTTGAGATCTTGGAAACTTTTGAAAGCACCTACCTAAACTGCTAAAACAATTTTCCAATGAAGCTGCTGGGGGGGGGATACTCCCCCCCAGCTTTTATTTTACATATTGAATGATTTAATGTTTAAAAGATTACCCAATTTTGCAGTCACTAATCAATTTGGACTATTCTTGCTAGTCATATTGTTTGTCTTATTTTTTTCTTTTTTCACTGATGGATTTAGCTCTCGATTTAACCTGTTTGCTCTATCTCGAGTGGTGGCAATTGATATAATGATTGGACTTGCTATGATGGTAGTTATTCTCACTGGTGGCCTGAATTTGTCCCTAGGGGCATTGGGAGTTTCGGCGGCGATGTTTGGTGGATGGCTAATGGAAACAGTTGGAATACCCATCATTCCAGCCATGGTCTTAACATTAGCAATGGGTGCTTTTCTAGGTTGGATAAATGGATATGTGACCGTAAAAACAGGGGTACACAGCTTCATTGTAACCCTCGCCACAATGAGCATTTATTTCGGAATGATGACCCTTTTTACTGAAGCAGAAGCCTTTCGAAAACTACCTGAGACCTTCACCGATTTCGGTAGTCTTAAGTTATTTAATAAATACGTTTCACCTCTTCTACTTGTAAGCATATTCTTCGTTTTTTTACTCTTCTATTTTTTTAAATTCACTGATTTAGGGAGGAAATTGATAGCTGCCGGCGCAAATCCTGATGCTGCCGAACTCTCAGGCATTTCCGTAGGTCAGATGTTTATCTATTGTCATATACTGTCAGGCCTTTTAGCTGCAGTCGCAGCCCTAATGTTAACATCCCGGATTGGCGCGGCTATACCATCCATGGCAGGGAATTTGGGGTTTGATTGGCTTTTACCTGCATTTTTAGCTCCAGTTCTAGGCGGAACATTGTTGTCGGGAGGCAAAGTAACAGTATTTGGGACTATGCTTGGTGCTATCCTAGTGACCCTCATAACCAATGGACTTTACCTTATCGAAGTTGGCGAATTTTGGATACGTTTCTTTTTAGGAGTGATACTCCTGTTAGCAGTCTTACTAGATAAGGCTAGGGAATTTTTTACTCAAAAAAGTAATGTGTTACCATGAACTTTTTTTTCCAGGAATATTTCAAAAAAGACTGGTTTGGATTACTGATAGTAGTTTTACTAAGTAGCGTGATTATTTCCTTCTTTAAGCCTGCGTTCCTTTCAAGTTTTAATTTATATGTATTAATGTTAAGCGTGAGTTTGTGGCTGGTAGTAGCTATGTCACAAATGATAATTATTGCAATTGGCCAGATGAACCTTTCCGTTGGAGCCATAGGTGGCCTTGTAGCAATATCTTTTACAGGATTGATGGAAGTTCGTGGTTTTTCAATACCTTACGCCATTTTGATAGGTCTCCTTATAGGTTTGTTTTGTGGTTTTGTTAACGGCTTTCTAACTGTCAAAACTGGTATATCTGCATTCATCATTACTTTAGCTACACTCTATATATTTAAGGGAATGAATCTTGGAATTACAGAAGCACAGCCTTTTTACCAAATACCTGAAAGTATAAAAAACTTTGGAAATGCAAAAGTAATTGGACCAGTTCCCTATCTAATAATTATCCCAATTACTATTACGGTAATGATGTGGATATTAATGAACAAAACCCAATCAGGTCGCAACATGTTGGCCTATGGTAACAGCGTTCAATCTTCTGAATTGATGGGCATTTCTCCTACAAAGGTTGTCATAACAGCTCATGTTATTTCAGGATTCCTAGCCGCTATTGGAGGTATGTTAGTAGTGTGCCGCCTACAACTTGGAACTCCCAACATCGGTGACTCGTGGTTGCTTCCCTCTTTTGCTGCTCCAGTTATCGGTGGAGCGGTTTTAGCTGGTGGGAAAGTAGACGTGATTGCAACTGCATTGGGAGTAATAATAGTCGCTATCATATCACAAGCGCTAGTTATTTTCAAAATCGACCCGTTTTTTGTCCAAATATTATTGGGTTTTATGATTTTAATAGCTGTTTTTATAAATAGATACCGCGAATATAAAGAAGAAAGAAGATCTTTTCATATGAGGCCTCCTATGAATAATTTGTGCTTGGAAATTAAAGAGGCTAGCAAAAGATTCCCAGGGGTCCTTGCTTTAGATAATGCAGATTTCAAACTAAGAAAAGGATCAATTCATGCTTTACTGGGTGAGAATGGTGCTGGAAAATCTACTCTGATCAAGATTATCACTGGTTTATATAAGCAAGATTCTGGTGAATTACTAATAAACAATGTGAAAACTTCTCTAAATTCACCAAATGAAGCTCAAAATAGAGGAATATCAGTTGTACACCAGGAAAGAAACCTGATTAGGCGTTTTTCTGTAGGCGAAAATTTGCTCCTAAATGATCTGCCCAAGAACAAATTTGGCTTGATAAATTATAAATTAGTCTTTGAAAGGTCAAAGGATTGGCTTGAACTTATGGATCTGAATATAGATCCACGGACTGTAGTTTCAGATCTAACAGTTGCAAAAATGCAGCTTTGTGAAATAGCAAAGGCTTTATCAATAAAATCCAAGATTCTTTTGCTTGATGAACCCACTTCGTCATTATCTCCACAAGAAACCGAGCATCTCTTTACAGTATTACAAAAAATTGTGAGAGAAGAAGATGTCAGCATTGTTTTTGTCAGTCACAAATTGGAAGAAGTATTTGAGCTTTGTGATCAAGTCACAGTCTTGAGAGATGGAAAAAATGCCTGTACTTCCGAATCCATTAATAAACTCACCCGTCAGAACCTGGTTAAACTTATGATTGGAAGGGAAGAACAGATTATCCAATCACAAACAAAATTAGTTAGTGATCAAAAAACCATCTTGAAACTTGAAAAAATTAATACCGAACTAGGCCATCAAGACATTAATTTAACTTTAGGCAAAGGTGAAATCATCGGTTTATATGGACTCGTTGGATCAGGTCGAACAGAGCTAGCCAAATGCTTACTAGGCCTCGAAAAGATCGTTTCAGGCCAGATTAAGATAAATGGAAATGAAGTGAGACTTGATTCTCCCAAGACAGCATTGGATCGATTTAAAATCGGATATATTAGTGAGGATAGAAAAAAAGAAGGACTCATCTTAATGCACAATGTTCTTGAGAATGCAGGAATTACAATTTGGTCTAAAATTAAATCATTTTTGAGTTTTTTAAGTGATAAAGCAATACATGCAAAAGTGGATCCTTTTATTCGTGAATTAGAGGTCAAAACCCCTTCTTACTCTCAACTGGTCTCAAACCTTTCAGGCGGAAACCAACAAAAAATCAGTGTTGCCAAATGGTTAGCAGCTGGTACAGACATACTCATCATTGATGAACCTACGGTCGGAATTGATATTAAGACTAAGTCATATATTCACGAATTAATTATAGGTCTTGCAAAAAAAGGAACTTCTATAGTTTTGATTTCAAGTGATATGCCTGAGATGATTAGCTTGGCAGACAGAGTCATAGTGATGAAAAATTTTAAGATTGAAGGTAATGAACCAAATAACCATAATTATGCCGATATGAGTGGCAAGATTATGGCATACATACACGACTAATAGGGATTAATCTAACTTGATAAAAATAAAAAATATAGCAGTCCACGATATTAGATTCCCAACCTCACTACAAAACTTGGGAACTGATGCTGTCCATGTAGATTGCGATTATTCAGCAACCTATGTAAAAATTTATACTGAAGATCCAAAATTAACTGGAACTGGTATAAGCTTCACAATAGGAAAGGGAAATGAGCTATGTGTGAGTGCCTTAACGCATTTCACTCCCTTATTTTTAGGTAAAACTGTTTCTGAAGTGGAAGCAGAAATGGCCAGTCTTTGGAAACAATGTACAAATCATAGTCAGCTCCGGTGGGTGGGTCCTGAAAAAGGGGTAGTTCACCTAGCAGTAGCTTCTCTATTTAATGGGCTCTGGGATCTTGTTTCCAAATACCACAATAAGCCTTTATGGCAATATATTTTGGATTTAGGAGATGAAGAGCTTTTGCAAAAATTAACCTTCTCTTATCTTGATGACGTCATAAGCGAAGAAGAGGCCCTTACAATTATCAGAGAGAAAAAAACCCTATTAAATGCTTCGCGCCAAGATGTTTTGGAAAATGGCTTCCCCTGCTATACCACCGCTGCGGGCTGGTTGGGTTATTCAGATGAGAAAATGACGGACTTGACCAATGAATATCTGAAGCAAGGCTGGACACATTTTAAGGTGAAGGTAGGTCAAGACATTGACAGAGATATCAAAAGATGTGGTTTAATAAGAGGATTAATCGGTTATGAAAATAAATTAATGGTAGATGCCAATCAAATTTGGAGTGTTAATGAATCTATTGAAAACATTAATCTTTTAAAAGAATTTGACTTATATTTCGTAGAAGAACCAACACACCCCGATGATATACTTGGATTCAAGAAAATCAAAAATTCAATAAATGATGTGAAATTAGCCACTGGAGAAATGTGCCAAAATAGAATTCTATTCAAGCAATTTATAGAGCACAAGGCTTTGGATTTTCTTCAAATCGATAGCTGCCGACTAGCCAGCATTAGTGAAATTATCCCCATTCTCCTTATTGCAAGTAAGTTCGATATACCAGTTATAGCGCATGCAGGAGGAGTTGGCTTATGTGAATATGTCCAGCACCTAAATATAATTAATAAATGCCTAATCACCAACAATTCAACTTTCATGAGTGAATACGCTGATAGTTGCGCTGAACATCTAGTTAATCCAGCAAAAATAAACAATGGTTCTTATGTGACTCCAAGACAACCCGGTTATTCAGCCATAATTAAAAATTCTTCGATAAAGGAATTCGAATACCCTAATGGAAATTACTGGGAAACCAACCTTCACTGATGATAAAAAACTTCTTCCATTAACGACCACCATTCTCCATCTTTTCTACCAGGCAGGGGTTTTTGACATGGTTTGCAAACAGCCCACCATTCTTTTACCTTTTCATTTTCAGACATAATTTTCATATCGTTCTCATAGTCATTACCGTGATATTCCATATATCCAAAAAGATAATTATGGTGCAAAAAGATAGAGTAATTCTTGCAATGCAATTCTGTCAGGTTTTCTAAGACGGCAGGCCACACCTTAGCATGTAGCTCCTTGTATTCATCAATTTTCTCTTCGCGAATACCAATCATCATGCCAATTCGTTTCATTTTATTCAATCCTATAAAAGTTTCTGCCAGTTCTTGAAAATATATTTAACTGCTCGTCATCAGACAGTCCTGAACATAACTCCTGTGCCAAATCAAACCAGTTACCATAGGTCTCAACCATAGTTAAAACTGGCCAATCACTACCCCACATGATCCTTTGAGATTCAAAAAGTTCAAATATGCGTTCAACATAAGGTATAATTTGCGCTTTTGTGTAATCTTCACCAATTTCTGTCACGACTCCAGAGAATTTACACCAAATATTGTCAAGGATTGCAAGTGCACTCATATCTTTCAGCCATTCATGGATTTCACTTTTAGGAATCACTGGTTTCGCTATGTGATCTATCACTATTGGCAAGTTAGGGTATTTCTTCGCAAAAAGAATTAGATTTTTTAAGTGATAGGGCCTGACCAATGCATCAAATGAAAGGCCTTTATGGATAATATAATTCAAGGGTTCTGCGAGTGTATCCCTCAACATCCAATCTTTGTCTTCGATGTCATGAATCATGGGTCGAAAGCCCTTCAAGAGGGGGTTCTGAGCAAGTCGATCGATATGCGACTTGACATGAGAATCTTCAAAATCCACCCAACCGACAACACCCTTAACATACGGCGTTTGGCTGGCGATATTCAAAATGAAGTCAGTTTCTGCTACTGTATCAGCTGCTTGGACTATTACCGTTTCTGTTACTTTTTTTTCTTCAATTAAGGCACCCAGATCTTCAGAGGTGAAGTCTTTGTAAATAGGCTTGAAATCTGGTGTCATCCAAGCATAGTCACCTCGTGAAAGTGTCCAGAAGTGTTGATGGCTATCTAAATACATCAGAAACAGGTTAATCAATATATTAAATGTTTTCAATAATATTTTTGCTTACAAGTTTTGTCTGAAATTCGCTTATTATTACCCTATTAATAAGCTGTAAAAAATTACTTGGTAAATTTAGCCTTTGGGATTACTTTTCTTGAGTTTATTCAATTTCTAATTACACTATTTTGTTACTTCTACCCAAAACACAGCTTTTAGCAATAATCTGGTGACCGTAAATGGCCAAATATTTCAAAGATAAAAGAAAAATTAACCCTGGGAAAAACCTCACCCAAATCAATGAACCAAAAAACTTTCATGACCGCATAGAGATTGGTCCCACAAATTTGGCTTTTGACGAATGGGCTGAAGATGGTTTAGAATTACCTAATTTACAAAAAATGAGGGAATATAGGTGGAAAAGACTACATCAATATATTCTACAAAGAGAATACGGAGGGCTATTAGTTTTTGATCCTCTTAATATCCGATATGCCACCGATAGCACTAATATGCAAATCTGGAACATGCATAATCCGTTTCGTGCAGTTCTGATATGTGCAGATGGCCACATGGTTATTTGGGATTATAAAAATTCTCCATTCTTAAGTACATTTAATCCCTTAGTAAAAGAACAACGTTTTGGTGCGGATCTATTCTATTTTGCTCGCGGAGACAAAGCCAATATAGCAGCTGACCGATTTTCTAACGAAGTACGCATACTTTTGGATGAACATTCTGGAGGAAGCAAGAGGCTCGCCGTTGATAAGATTTTGGTTAATGGTCTTAGATCACTAGAAGCCCAGGGGTTTCAAATATTCGAAGGTGAAGAGCTTACTGAGAAAGCCCGATCCATTAAAGGCAAAGATGAAATTAAGGCAATGCGATGCGCTTCAATAGCCTGTGAAAATAGTGTCTATTTAATGGAGGATTTCGCCAGAAAAAATGTACCTTATGGTAATACTAGTGAAGATGACATTTGGGCTGTGTTACACGCAGAAAATGTAAAACGTGGAGGTGAATGGATAGAAACACGACTATTGGCTTCTGGACCAAGAACTAATCCATGGTTTCAAGAATGTGGCCCAAGAATTACCAGGAATAATGAAATAATAGCCTTTGATACAGATTTAGTTGGCAGCTACGGTATATGTATAGACATTAGTAGAACCTGGTGGATTGGAGATGAAAATCCGAGACCGGACATGCTTTACGCAATGCAACATGCGCACGAGCACATTATGACAAACATGGAAATGCTCAAACCAGGCGTATCTATGGAAGACCTCACGCATAATTCTCATACTTTGGACAAACAATACCAAAAAGGTAAGTATGGGGTCTTAATGCATGGTGTTGGACTCTGTGACGAATGGCCTGCCATCAAATATCCCGATGGATTCGTTAAAGGAGCCTATGATTACCCTCTGGAAGAAGGAATGGCTTTATGTGTAGAAGTCTTAGTAAGTCCAGAAGGTGGAGATTTTTCCATAAAACTCGAAGATCAAGTTTTAATTACAGAAAACGGCTACGAAAATTTAACTAAATACCCGTTTGATCCAAGACTAATGGGATCTGCTTAAACCAATCTGGAGAATAACCCATGGCAAAAAAAACTGTAAAATTTGTTGAAATGAAAGATGGTGATAAGGAAGACTATATGCTCCTAAGGGACTTAGAAAAACCTTACCTTTCCATGACCCCAAACCGGATAGTTGATGAATTAAAAAGACAAGGACATGTATCACTAGAGGGATATCAAATAACCCGCTTAGAGCACGGCCTTCAATCAGGTACAAGAGCATTTAGAGATGGTGCTGATTTAGACTGGATTGTAGGTGCGTTACTACATGATATTGGGGATGGATTAGCTCCACAAAATCATGATCGAATGTCAGCAGAAGTCATAAGGCCTTTTGTAAGAGAAGAAATCTCATGGGTAGTTGAACACCATGGAATTTTTCAAATGATATATTATGCACATCATTACGGCTGGAATAAGAATGCCCGCGATAAATTTAAAAATAATATTTATTTTAAGTCATGCTCTGACTTCTGCGAACGGTGGGATCAAAGTTGTTTTGACCCCAATTACGATTATGAATCTCTAGATTTTTTCGAACCTATGATACAAGAAGTGTTTAATCGAAAGGCTTATGATCCCAAGATAATTAAATCAAAAGAAGTAATTGGGTTGCCTTGAAATATTTTTTAATAAAGACACTAAGGTTTATGTATACTGCTGATCAAAAAGATTTTTCTTCTTACTTAAATGGTGATCTATTTGAATTTTAAGCATATTGACCCATCAATTTTGTCACATATTTATGAAGTAAATAATACTTTCCCTGGCCCGATATATGAAAGGAGCCCGAAGGAATCGAGAGACTTATTTTCTAAACATGTCAAAACATTACCACTAATTAGGAATAATAAACTCATAGTATCCGACCATGAGCTAATAATCCCAGGGGGAAAGATTGCTATGAGAGTGTATAGGCCGACTATCGAAAGAAAAAAACCAGCTTCCTTGCTATACATGCATGGTGGTGGATGGATAATGGGAAATCTAAATTCTCATGATCAAGTATGTGTTGACCTATGTTTACGCTGCACACTAACAGTTATTGCTCTGGATTATGGTCTTTCCCCAGAAAATAGATTTCCTGTGGCTCTTAACCAATGTTTTTCAGCTTATCTGGAGCTGTTAAATAACAAAATGTGGGTAGGATCAGCATCAAAAAATATTTTGATTGGTGGAGACTCCGCCGGAGGTAATTTAGCTGCTGCTTTGTCTATTAAATTACGGGCAGAATCTAAACCACTACCAAAAGCACAAGTATTATTTTATCCTTGCTTATCTCTTAATTTCAATTCACCATCGTATCTAAAATTTGCTAATGCCCCTATTCTCGACAAAAAATCCATGCAATGGTTTTGGGGGGTTTATTTAGATAAAAACTTCCAAATAAATGATCCACTAGCCGTTCCACTGCTTGAAAAAAACTTATCTGGCTTACCTAAAACAATTATCTGTACAGCCGAAATAGATCCCCTTGCTTCTGAAGGAACCCTATTCACAGAAAAATTAATGAAGTGCTCCACACTTGTTGAACACATTAGTGCTAAAGCGATGGTGCACGGATTTATCAGATTCCGAGACAAAAGTACTGTTGCAGACAAATATTTCTGGCTAGTTTGCGAAAAAATCAACGAGCTCTTGAAAATGAATGATTAATTGATTGCTTCTACTAATTTTTTGGCTCCAAAGCGGACTGGGTCTGTAACTGGTAAGTCAAGTTCATCCTCAAGATTTTCAATTTCATGCTTAGCCATATTCTCGTTGAGATCTCTAGTATCCAGTGCCAAGCCTTTAACTTTAGCTGCAGGAAATAAGTTCATACAGGAAACCATTGCTTCATTCAGTTGAATGACTTTTTGCAAAGGGGGGATTTGCACTTCTGTAACACTTTCTACTTTTTCCAAACCAAAGCGATGACATAAGATCATAGCTGTAGGACAACTACCTCTCATCAAGGGTAGAGTAGCAGTACTACCAGGATTTAAAAGAGACCCCTGCCCCTCAATGATAACCACATCCCTATCTTTATACTTAAGAACCATTTCTTCCACTGCACCACTGGCATGATCAACCTTGAATGCATCCAAAGGAATACCACTGCCAGAAATACAAATACCCGTTTGACCTGTGGCTAAAAACTTAGCATCAACCTTCAGTTCTAAGAAACTTTGAGTTAATTCAAGACCTGCAGTCATTTTCCCAACCGCCATATCAGTACCAATCATTAGAATTCGTTTATTATTAAGAATGCTAGCTCGAGCAGCACCAATGTTAGGCTGTACACCCGTGGGTATCCTTATATCCCATATCCACTGATTGGCCTTTAAGTCCTTACCATAAATCTCATTAATAGAATCGTGCAAACCATTCACAATTGAGATGCCCTTAGAGATTGCATACTCGATCACATTTAGCCATGATTGTGGAAGTCGACCGCCAGAAGGTGCAGTACCCAGGACCATTACTTCAGCACCAAGCTTAATAGCCTCCTCAACTCCGCCGAAAATTGGAATATCCTTATCAATTTTACAGATCTCTTGGACAGTTTTGCCAGCTTGTTTACTATCAATCACAGCAATAACAGGATTTGGGCTATAACGAATAACCCCCTCTGCCATCTTAGCAAAAAGGGTTCCCATGCTACCCTCAGCATAAATGACGAGTTTAAGATCTGGATCAAGCATCCTTCAAACTTCCTCCATGCCCTGGGACATCTTGTGGAGTAACAATGCCATTCACTAACAAGGCTCCTGAAGTAGGATTTGGATCTATATTTAAATGAGAATCTAAATCAATGTAATCAAATAAGGATCCAATAGCGGCACCGGCAGAAATAGAAACTGAACTTTCTCCCATACATCCAACCATTGTTTTCAGATTATGAGCTCTAGAAACTCCAACCATTCTTATCGCTTCAGTTAATCCTCCACATTTCATTAGCTTAAGATTTATTCCGTCAACATACTCTGAAAGTTCAGGAATATCTTTAGAATTTCGACAACTTTCATCCACAAAAAGCGGCAGAGGTCTACCCTTAAAAAGAAACCTTAAGTTTTCCTCTTCTCCCCAAGCCAGTGGCTGCTCTACATATTCGACATTCCTTTCTTGCAACCAAATTAACATTTTATGGGCATCTTCAACAGACCAACCACCATTTGCATCAACTCTTAATTTTGTAGAACTGTTTTGAAGTGTCTCAGATATCGCTGAGAACATTTCTTTATCATGATCTATACCTTCAGGAGAACCCAACTTGATTTTAAGATTTTCTAACATTCCTTTTTCTTTTAAATGCCTCACTCTCTCCTGAACTTCTACAGGAGACATTATCCCAATAGTAATCGAAGTGCTTACTTTTGGAAGACTTAGACCAAATAGTCGAAACAAAGTCATGTTCGCTTCCTTTGCCCTAAGGTCCCACAAGGCCATATCTAAGGCAGCAATAGCGCAAGGCGCTATTCCAAAATCTACGGCCTTTAAGTAGGTATCTAAAATAGAGCCAGAAAGACCGTCACCCTCTCTCAAAAAATCTTCCAGATGTTTCTGACCAACTTTTGCGGACTCAGCTCCTTCCGTCGCACCTGGGCACATCTCTCCTAAGCCAACATTTTTACCATCTGAAATTAATACAAATAGATTTTCCGATCCTGAAAATATTCCTCTACTTA
The DNA here is from genome assembly GCA_014239455.1 of Paracoccaceae bacterium. Classification (GTDB taxonomy): domain Bacteria; phylum Pseudomonadota; class Alphaproteobacteria; order Rhodobacterales; family Rhodobacteraceae; genus CACIIZ01. Next base: position 93,508 of record JAAZYV010000019.1, read on the forward strand.
TCTTTAAAGGAAATCTTTTTTTGAGGTATAATGTCTTAAATTTTACACTTTTCATTATAATGCGAGACCTTCATAGTAAGTGTTAAACTAATCAATTACGAGTGATTATGCATTGTTTTCTTTCTTGCTCGAGTTTTCTCCGTTGCCAATTCAGATCCATCATGAAATGTGCCAAACCATCTATCCCAGGGCATCTCTTCATTGCCATAATTACATTCATAGTAGCGATGATGTAACTGGTGATAAAACGTCCCTAAGGCTAAACGGCGTGTATCTTTTATCAATAAATTTTCGTAGCCAGTGTGAGTCATAGCAGCTCCTAGTCCTAAATAAATCACATGATAAATAACATGTATAGGATGTGAAGCTAGAACCCAATGAATACATATGCTTGATATGTAGAAGAAGTGCTCAACAGGATGCATAGAAAATCCAGACCACGGTCCAACATTTACATTCCGGTGGTGCAAAGAATGATACCTCTTATAAAAAAAAGGGATATGTAAAAATCGATGAATCCAGTAAAAGTGGAAAGCAGACCATATTGGCAGCAAAACAAAAAAAGCAAAAAACCAAACTGGGTTTCCCAAAAAATAATTAACCGGGGCATAATCATTTGCTAGAAGCCACATCGTCACTACTTGGAAAACAGTCACTTGACCTACCCCACTGGTAAGAGACCAAAACATATTGTCGTGAACTTGATTAGAGAAACTCCATAATCTTCCTTTTCCAGGATCTCGTCGGTCAAACTTCAGATTTTTTGATTGACCTTTTACTATATAAAAATACCAGTGCAACCCCCCTGCTACGGCTATCATTAAAAACATATTTACTAACCAAGTTTGAAAGATCCAAAAAAAAGAAATTGTTTTAGCTTCTTCTAAAGGTGGGTAAAGAAATACCCAAGCCAGTGCTGCGATTATGGCAAGTAATAGCTTTTCACCCAAATGCAACCAATTTCGAAAAAACCATAAAGCTAAGTATCTAAGACCAAACGAACTGCTAAATAGTGAATAATTCTCCAATGGTAAATCAGGATGATAATTCCACTGAGAGTTATTTTTTTCTGCCATCTGTGGAACCCGGAATTCTTGATTGGTTGACATATACAATTATGGTAGCAAAATATTTAAAGGTGTTCTAACACTTAATTAAGTTTAAAATTTATAGTTGTAAGAGTTCGTTATCTCAAAAAGAGTGTTACTTGTTGGAGCGACTAGTTATATAGGAAGGCATGTTGCTAATATTCTTGTAGAGCAACTCTACAGACCAGTTTGTCCCCTAAGATCGATGAACCCTAAATTTGCACAGCAAATGAAATTAAATCCTGAACAAACACCTATTGGGGATTTAAAAAACAAATCATCAGTGAATAATGTCTTTGCTAAGTATCCGAATTTGTGTGCTGTCATTTCCTGTGTAGCAAGCCGAACTGGGGGAATTAGAGACTCTTGGTTAGTAGATTTTGAACTAAATATTAATATTTTGACCGGGGCTAAATCATTCAATATTAATAATTTTATTCTGCTTTCTACCATTTGTGTTCAAAAACCAATGTTGAACTTTCAGTGGGCAAAACTTGCCTTTGAGAAAAAACTTCAATCATCTGGTTTAGATTATACGATCGTCAGGCCAACTGCCTTTTTTAAGTCCCTAGCAGGGCAAATTAAAAGGGTTCAGAACGGGAAAAAAGTCATTTTATTTGATGATGGAAACAGAACCAGTACCAAACCTATATCCGAAAGAGATCTAGCAATTTTTCTGGTCCAATGCATATATAATAAAAATAGAAAAAACAAAATACTATCCATTGGTGGTCCAGGACCAGTACGGACACAAAAAGAATTAGGGGAGATAATTTTCAAGTTACTTAATAGATCTCCAAAATATTTTCATATGCCTAGCAGATTTTTTAAAATTATAGCCATCCTTCTAACCGCTCTGGGCTTGATCTCTACAAAAATAAGAGACAAAGCAGAATTCTTACGAATTGCATATTATTATGCCACTGAATTTATGTTATTCTTGGATCAAAAAATAAAACGATACTCAGCTGAAAAAACAATGGAAGTGGGAAATGATACAATCGAGGATTTTTATAAAAAATCATAGAAAACGAACAACAGATACTTAATAATAAGGAACAAAAGATTTTTGAATGATTCTCGATCTCATCACTTTTACTAAAATATGAGATATCAATTTCATGTTCCAATGGCAATCCATATCCCAATCAATTTACTCAAGAATTAGATCTTCCAGTAGGCCTAATATTTTCTTCCCAGCAACATTAGCATGCCTCAAAATATCTTCCATACTATCAGGTTCTTGTTCCGGTCCTCCAGTAGCAGAATTGGTAATGGCCGAGATACCTAAGACCTTTAAACCTGCATGAACAGCAGCTATTGTTTCCAAAACAGTAGACATGCCAACAGCATCACCTCCAGCCAGCCTAAAAAAGCGTCGTTCAGCTGATGTTTCGAGAGAAGGACCCTTGATCCCAACATAAATTCCTGTTTTGAATTCAATCCTTTTCTTTTTCAGAATTTCTGTACTCTTGATTAGCAAATGATCATCATAAGCCATAGATATATCTGGGAATCTTGGACCTAAAGAGTCATTATTGTGCCCTATTAGAGGGTTCTCTCCAATGAAGTTGAGATGGTCCTTTATTAACATAATTTCACCTGGATCAAATTCACTATTTGATGCGCCCGCAGCATTTGTAACAATTAAGTTCTTTGCTCCTAGCTATTTCATGACAGTAATAGGAAAAGCAATTTGACCTGGGGAATGTCCCTCGTATAAGTGAACCCTACCTTGCATTAAGCAAATGTTTACTCCTTTAAATTCCCCAAGAATTAATTTGCCAGCATGGGAAGGGGCAGTTGATTCTACAAAACCAGGAATTTCTCTAAATTTAAAGACTTTTGGATTCTCTATCCAATCAATGAGATTCCCTAAGCCAGAACCAAGAATTACACCAAGATCCACCTTGGAAACTCCGTCTCTGTTGATGAACTCTATTGTATTTTCAAGAGGTAGTATGTTCATTTAATTTCTTAATTTACTCTAAAGTTTTTAATATAGGATCTCTTAATTTTCTTACTTCACAAAGAATGTCTTCCATGTTGACATTTAGAATTGAGCCGTCTCTAACACATTGTTTACCACCGATAAATACGTGTTTAACATCGGACTTTGCCGTCGAATAAACCAAATGTGTGATAGGATCAAAAAGAGGTGCAGCATGTATTGCTTGAGTTGAAATAACTATCAAATCCGCCTGTTTCCCAACTTCTAAACTACCTATGTCACTAGATTTTCCTAAAGCCTTAGCTCCATTTGATGTAACCATTCCAATCACTTCTTTTGCTGAAATAATATCCGGCTTCATTAAAGCACCTTTTGGCAAGGTAGCGGCTAGTCTCATAGACAACCACATGTCCAGATCATTTCCGCTTATAGCACCATCGGTTCCCACAGTTACATTGATATCACGCTCAAGAAAGTCTAAAACAGGCGCAATCCCTGAACCCAATTTTAGATTTGACATGGGATTATGCGCTATCACAGAGTTTCTCTCTTTTAATAGATCTTTTTCATAATCATCCAAATGAACGCAATGGGCCAAGATTGCTCTATCATCAAGAATATTTAGATTATCTAAGTGCCTTATGACTGATCTACCGTATCTTTCCTTAATGTCAGTCTGCTCAAAACGGGTTTCAGCTGCATGAGTTGAAAACACCGCCTTATATTCATCTGCTATCTTCTTAGCGTCTTGCAAGTGCTCAGGTCCCACCGTATAGGTTCCATGAGGCATCACTGCAGGAAAAATAGTTTTAGAATTTTGATATTTAGAACAAAAATCTGAAGCTTCATTTAAATACTGATCGTGAGTTCGATTTCCTACCCCAGGAAAATCAATGAATAGGCCACCTGTGCAAAGCCTCATACCTAAGTCAATCGAAGCCTTAGCAGTTTCAAAAGGGTACCAGAACATGTCGACTACAGTAGTCACACCTGCAAGGAGGTTTTCTGCCAAACCAAGATAGGAACCTAATAGGGTTGTTTCCGGAGTAAGCATAGCTTTTTCGGCTTTCCAAACGTCTTGCAACCAATCTTCCAAGGACATATTTTCTACCAAGCCTCTGAACAGACTGTCAGCCGCATGGCAATGGGTGTTAATAAGGCCTGGCATTATAATTTCACTATCCAACCTTATTATTTCTTTTGCTTGAGGCAAATCCTGGGGGTGTTTTGGAGCTTCCATGATAAGTTCTATTTTACCACCCGAGACCCCTATTACTCCATTAGTCACAATGTTTGAGTCTTTGCACCCCGTGACTAAGGTCCCACCAGCAAATAACAGATCTAACATATCTAAATCCCTCCTAAAATCAAAAGTGCGTCTTTGACGAATATTTAAACCGTCGAAAAGGAAAATTCGTCTCGTAAGTTAATAGATCCTAGTTGAAATAACCCGCCCGGGCAGTAGCCCCAATGAAATTACATATTATTCTCTCAGCATGAATAAAGGTCATTCTACGTCCCTCAAAAGATGGTGAAATCTCAACTAAATCCATCCCTAAAACCCTACCCTTATTGACCAAACCATGAATAAGTTCCCTTATCTGTATCCAATTAAGCCCTCCAGGAGTTGGAGCATTAACAGCTGGCATAATAGTCGGATCAAGACCGTCTGCATCTATCGTAAGATAAATTGGACCTTCCGGAATTCTTTCCAAAATGTTCTTAATCCCAAGCTCGTGGACTTCATAAGCACTAATTAAATGAGCGCCGTAATTTTTTGCAGATTCGAATTCTTCGTGACGACCACTTCCTACTCCTCTCAGACCAATCTGGAATATCTCACCAATGTGATCCATTTCTGAGGCACGTCGAATACCACTGGAATAACCTTCTTTTTCTCCATTTATTTCATCGCGCCAATCTAAGTGTGCATCTACTTGAACCAAGGTTATCTTTTGGTTTTTTGGTAAACCACGAAAAATCGGAATCGGAATACCATGATCACCACCTATAGAAATAAGAGTTGCATGAGCACTAAAAATCTTTTTTACAGCCTTTTCTGCTCTTCTATAATGCTCTTTAGGATCCTTCAGGTCAGATGTTACATTTCCACAATCAAAGACTTGAATATTTTGGTTGTGCAGAAGGTCCCCTCCAAGGTCCCAATCAAAGTGTTTAATAGTCCTAGGTTCATGCCAAGCTCCATCTTGAGCATTTTGCCTTAACAAGTCGGGTGTAAGGCTTTGATCGTTTGCGAGTTCATTGGGATAATATGGTAATCCGTATGGTATACCTATTATAGCTACATTAGCATCTAGCTCATCTAGGTTGGCACAAAATGGAAACCCTAGTAAGCCATCATCCATAGTTCTAGGTATTTGGGTAAGTTTAGCTTTCATAGACAAATGATACTATAATCCACCGTTTAATTCCAGTTTCATTCTAGCCTTTCAAACTTTGAATAGTGCCTGCAAACATCTGTGTATTAATTCATTATAACTGAAAAATTGATTCTATCTCATCTTGTCTAAGGATCATCAAGTTTAACTTTATATTCTTGAATAGTATTTCCTCCATCAACAACAATCAACTGCCCAGTAATATAACTGGCTTCATTAGAAGCTAAAAACAATACTGTGTTGCCTATTTCTTCAGGTGTTCCTGGCCTTCCAATAGGAGTAAAAGCTCCTGCTGTCACCTCATTATCACTGCTAGAGCCTGTCTTTATCCAACCAGGACCTACACAATTAACTGTTACCCCATTTGGGCCTTCTTCAATTGCAAGGGATCTAGTGAGTCCCAATATACCTGCTTTAGCAGCGCTATAAACTGTGCTTCCATTAATACCAACTAAAGTACCAGTTACTGATGAAACATTTATTATACGCCCCCCAGTCTTCTGTTTTTTAATTTCGGGTAGCATATAACGCGTAACTAAAAAAACACTCTTTAAGTTAATATCAATTCCATAATTCCATGATTCCAAAGTTAATTCATTGAATTTTCTTGACGGTTGATCATATCCAACCTGCACCATTCCTGCATTATTCACCAGGATATCAACCTTTGAGAAGCATCTTAGTGTTGTATTAACTAATTTCTTAACCTGTTTTTCATCTGTAAGATCAGCTGGCAATCCTTCCACCCGGTCCTCGCCAAACATATCTCTTAATTCTTGGACCCTCTCTGAAATACGATCTGTTGTTGAGGTTACCAAAATATTGGCACCAGCTTTCGCTAAAAGCTTTGCGGTAGCAAAACCAATTCCTGACACGCTACCTGACCCAGTAATGACGGCCACTTTATTAGTCAAATCAAACAAAAAACTATTCCACTAAATTTCATCGAGGTTAATCATGGCCTTACTAAATTTCAATATAAACATTAATAATTTCATACTCGAGGCTTGTAACAGCCCTAAAGAAAAAATCAAGTTGGAGAAAATATAATCACAGCTATCCTTCAAAATCTTTGAGAATCATCACTCCTCAATAATCTTATAAAGCCTTACGGGTGCACCCATACCGATGCAGATTAAGATAATATAATTTAGACACCACAAATTGATATGATAGGACTCAATTAATGGACAAGAAGAAAAATGACAAACACCAAAACCATTTTTTTTGGCAACTGAACTATTACTTACCCTTGAAAAGAGTAGAAAAAAATTGCTTTGCTACACTTGAAATTAACTGGGGTACTCAATTTTCTATTTTTTTTAGGAAATAATATTAAATTAATTCGGAAATAAATATCTAATATGACTGACTTAAAATCTCTTGATAGTTACTATAATAAGCAGGCAAATCAATATAAAAACAGACGTCTTCCGAGTAAGATAGAAATCTATGATTTAACCCTTGAAGCTGATTGTGAGGAGATGGCTGGATTGCGTCTCAAACATTCAGATCGTATTAAAATAGCTAAAATTTTAGATCAGGCAGGTGTCCATAGAATGGCTATTATTGGCAATTCGCCTACACCCACACGTGGAGATATTAAGAGTGCTGAAAAAATTGTAGAACTGGGCTTAAAAACGAGGACAAGTGGGTTTGTTAAGACAAAAGAAGAAATTACTATCTGCCATAAAATAGGGGTTAAAGACCTTGCAATTCTTGTCGGCGTGAATGAATCCACATTTACGAATGCTCTTAGTAAAAGTAATGTCCTGGAAACTAGTAAAGACCTAATCGACCATGCTAAAAATCTTGGATTACATGTGACTTTCATGGGAATGGATACAACAAGAGCATCTCCAGAATTTTTAAAGCAAGTGATTGATGAATTGGCGCCACTCTTTGACGAGTATGCCATCGGAGATAGCTTAGGTAGGATGACACCCTATGGAATCCAGTATCTCGTTAATTTAATTGCTTCATGGACATCAAAACCATTGCAATTACATCCACATAACACCACTTCAATGGCTACAGCAAATTGCCTTTCAGCAGTATTGAATGGCGTTTCCATAATACATTCAAGCATTAATGGTCTTGGAGAATTCTCTGGGTTAGCAGCAACAGAAGAATGCGTCGCTGCTATAGAAGTACATGCAGGGGCATCTCTTGGCATTGATTTTAATAAATTACAAGAAGCAAGCAAATTGGTCTCAGCTATAACTCGGATTCCGGTACCCCCAGGCAAACCAATTACGGGTAAAGCAGCTTTTGCTGTTCCCGAAACAGAAGAAATTCAGCAATTCATGTATAATCTACAATTAGAAGGCCGATTTAATGATGGGATGCCTTTAATTCCTCATCTTGTAGGTTCAGAGAAAATTTTTTCTATTGGAAAGAAATGTAATCCTTATACAATACTTTTTAATTTAAATGAAAATGGGTATCCAATAGAGTTCGAAACAGCTGCAAAATTTGCAACTGAAGTACGCCGTCATCTGTCAAGGAAGAAGGGGCATTACCTAATGGAGGTAACCGAATTAATTGAATTCTATAAAAATAGCTCCTATTATAAAAATAATTCACATTAGAATTTATTACCTGAATGATGTCTTGCGCCAATAACGCCATATGAGACTTGCTGCTGCCATAGTTAAGCCAATGACCATACCCATCCATAGTCCAACACTACCCAGCTTCAAGCCAAACCCCAATAAATAACCTGAACCAATGCCAAAAAACCAGTAGCTTATCAAGGCAAGAATGGAGGGTATTTTTACATCTTGGATTCCTCTTAGCAAACCAAGTCCTGCTGCTTGCAACCCGTCAACTAAATGAAATGCGGCCGCTATCATTAATAAATTTGCAGCTAAAGAAAGTATCTGCTCACTAAGCAAGAGAGATTCATCTAGGAACAAAGCCAACAAAAAATCTGGGAATAGAAGGAAAATTGACATAATTAAAACTGCATAAGCTATGGTAAGCATAATTGTGGCTTTACCAATTCTTTGCAATTCTTCTCCACCGTCATTTTTTCCAAATGCATAGCCAGTAATAGTAGTTGCGGCTTGTGACATGCCTACATGAAACATAAATGTCAAACCTGCCAATTGCATGGTTATGCCATGAGCAGCAAGTTGAATCGTACCTAACCAACCCATCATTACTGCTGTAGCTGTAAAGAGACTTGTTTCTGCGAAGTAAGTTAATCCAATAGGTAGACCTAGTTTAACAATCTTTATCAAATATGAATAATCCAACCGCCATAATCTATTAAAAATTAGATAGCTTCTCAATTTATTCTGTATGTAAAAAACTAACAAAAACAGCATAAATAAATGAACAACTGTGGTCGTAAAAGCAGCTCCTTTGATACCCATTTCGGAAACACCAAGATTCCCAAATATAAAAACCCAATTAAGAAAAACTTTTAAAGGTATCCCCATTACTGTTATCAAAAAAATAACTTGTGTATGCTTAAGACCAGTGAGGTAACTACGCAAAGTAACTACCAACAGAGCAGGTAATAAACCAAATCCCATAATTCGAAGGTACTCTTGGGACAAAGAAGCAATTTCTTCACTTTGGCCGATAATCAATAGTATCTTCTTGGAATTTAAAAAACAAATCAGAACCAATAGGGTGTATATCAGAGACATCCATAAACCCATTCGGGTAATTCTTCTGACTTGCTGTTGATCCTTCTGTGCTTCATAAGCTGCGACCAAAGGGACTACAGCAAAAGAAAAACCAGAGCCTACAATAAAAAATGAAAAGAAAAAAGAACCTGCTATAACTGCTGAAGCCAAAGCTATAGGGCTATAATGCCCTAACATAGCAGCGTCAATGATGGTCAATGAGAATTGGGCAACACTACTACCAACCAAAGGGAGGCCCAGTAAAATTAAAGAACTATAGATGGATTTTGGAGATTTCATAATTAGGCCTAATCATTAAATATTAATGTTAGCAACAGCAAAATTGGTTGACTGCCATATAAAAGATATGATTTCACACAATTGATCTTAGAAATGTTCCTAATTAGGTAATGTAAATAACGGTAGAGAGCTATGGCAACTAAGTTTAAAAGAGCTATTATTAGAAATCCTGGAGAAGAAATTTACAATGCCATTAGTACAAGAGGATTGTCTCCAGATTTCCGTAAAGCAAAACAACAACACAACCAATACAGGAAGGTTTTGGAGAATCTGGATTTAAAAGTTCATGTCTTAGAGGCCTTAAAAGAATTTCCAGATAGCGTCTTTGTAGAAGATCCAGCTTTGGTTATTAATGACATCTGTATCATATTAAGACCTGGAGTTGCCTCTAGATTTGGCGAAAGCAAAGCCCTAGAGAATGATTTAAAAAGTATTTTTTCTGATATATATAGGATCAAGAATGGGAAGATCGAGGGTGGGGATATTTTAAGAATAGGTTTCCACTTTATTGTAGGTCTCTCAGAAAGAACAAACAAAGAGGGTGCAAAAAACTTAGGTGAAATACTTACTCCCCTTGGTTTCACATTAGAAATTTCAAAAACCCCAGAGGGTGTCCTTCATTTTAAATCAGAGTGCAGTCTAATAACTAATGAAACAATACTAGCAACTGAAAAGCTTATTGAGACAGGTTTTTTCGAAAATAAATATCGCCTATTAAAAGTTCCAAAAGGTGAAGAACTTGGTGCCAACTGTTTAAGTATTAACGGTCATGTACTAATTCCTAAAGGTTTTAATAAGATCGCAGAATTATTGTCCAAAGAACATAAAATCATAGTAGTAGATGTGAGTGAAATGGAAAAAGCCGATGCTGGATTAAGCTGCATGAGTCTCCGCTCGTAAAGAGCTAATTACTCCACAATAAACTGTGTATTAGTTTTCTGATGCTAAGTCTAAATCATTAATAAGGAACACTGATCTCTATTTTTACTCCTAAACACAAACGGACCAGCTTTTTAGTTCTCGAAACCATCCTTGGTGGGCATTAAATGATTGAGCTCCTTCCATTATAGTTTCTAAATAACCTTCCCTTGGAGTTCCTTGAACAATATCACTGGCTATATAAGTTAAAGTTGGGATTGAATCGTTTGCAATCTTAACACTTATGATTTTTTTATAATAAATCTCATCTTTAACACCTTCATAGCAATCAAGAGAAGCTTCGTCACCATGTGAAAGTAACCAAATAATACCATATACTGAGCACCCCTGCTCAGGAACCACAGTCGCCACCCCCCTTGAATTTATTAAGAATCTTTGTTCTGAAAGTTTGGCTATTGCTAGGGCTCTAGCTTGTGGGCACCTAGTATTCATCTGATCCCTATTCATATTAGAACCGTATGCAAAATAAAGTTTGCTATCACTTGAAGCCTCACCAAACCATCGAGTAAAACCAGTCATTTCTTTAATTCTTTCTTTTAAGCCCATGATCAGCTAGATGATGTCAAAACCTTTTCGGGTATAATGACCTCTCAATTATGAATTCAAAAACCCATTCTAAATTATTTTTATCTCGTAAAATAATTATTTTCAATATAACCAATCAAACAAAAAAATGTTTAAATACCATTATACATTGACTAAGGGTGCTTCAAATATCACATTAATTTCAACCTTCAGCTAATTTAACAGGAAATATTTATACCTATGCAAAAAATTTTAGAACCTGAAAGGCAGATAGATGTCATCCATAAAACTGATGTGCTGGTGGTTGGATCAGGGCCTGGCGGTCTATCGGCAGCTTTGGCTTCAGCTAGATGTGGGGTAGATACTACCCTAATCGAACGTTTTGGATGTTTTGGAGGCAACATAACAACAGTTGGAGTTGAAGGTTTTGCATGGTATAGGCATGAAAAAACAGTCGAAGCGAGTGGTATTGGTATTGAATTTGAAGAAGTAGCAAAAGAAATGGGGGCCGCCGTTCCTGAAAGCCAGTCCTTAAGTTATGAACTTGATAGCGAAGGATTCAAAGTTGTTGCCGACAAACTTGTTTTAGACGCGGGAATTCATCCTATGCTTCACAGGTCATTTTCTATGCCGATAATGGAAGAAAACAGAATTGTTGGAGTAATTTTGGAGTCCAAGGCCGGTAGAGAGGCTGTATTAGCAAAAGTTGTGATCGATGCGACCGGTGATGCAGATGTTGCACAAAGAAGTGGGACACTTACAAAAAAAATGCCCCTGGAAGAACTTATGGCCACTTCAGTCATGTTTCACCTCGCAGGAGTAGACAAATCTGCTTTTCTTTCTGAAATTAAAAATAATCCACAAGCCTATAAAGATTGGTCCGATGGAGAATGGCAGGTTCAAACCGATGGGAAAGAAGACAACATGTTTTCACCCTTTATTAAGAAACCCTTCCAACAAGCTATAAACGATGGTGTTTTACCATCAGATTTAAAAACTATAGGAGGAACATGGGGTGCCGTACACGAAACGGGTGAATTAACTTATATGAATATTATTCAACTAGCTGGAATTGATGGAACGGATCCTGATGACCTCACAAAGGCAGAAATTGAAGGCCGCAGACAAGCGATGCTGGCTATTATGGCCCTAAAAACCTATTACCCCGGTTGTGAGAATGCCAGACTTAGGAATTTTGGCATGACACTGGGCATTCGTGATACAAGAAAACTAGATGCTTTATACAATATGAGCGAAGCTGATGTACGTCACCAAGGAAAATTTGAAGACTCGATAGGTATTTATCCGGAATTTATAGATGGTTACGGCATACTAATACTCCCCACAACAGGGAGATATATGCAGCTACCCTATAGGGCAATGCTTCCCAAGAACGTAGATTCTTTGCTTGTAACAGGCCGAGCAACAGGTGGAGATAAGATAGCACATGCTGCGACTAGAAATATGTCATGCTGTAGTGTTAACGGTCAAGGTGCAGGCGTAGCAGCAGCTACAGCAGTCAAATCAAATTCACTTGTTAGAGATGTAAGTTTAGAAAGTGTTCAAAAAGAATTGAAACGCCAAGGCGTAAGGATTTACTAACAAAAGTAAGTCTAATTGGTATCATTTATTAGTTCGTCCCAATACGAAGCCAGCAATACCAACTGGAATAAATATCACCACAACCAATATACTTAACAAATAAATATTTTCATACCCCTCGTAATTTTCCCTTTCATCTACATCGCATGTGCTATTATGAAAGAATGAAGAAGAGCTTTAAAGCTTGTTCATGAATTTAAATCTCCTCCATATGTTATAAGTTGTGCAGAATGTAAAATCCTTCTCCATTTAAAAACTAACTTTAAATTTTTAAAACAAATTTTAGTATTATCGCACACCAGAATTTTCAATCCATCTGAACAAAAAAATAACCCATATAATTAAAAAACTCGCTGAGATAGTCGTTACAGACACAATATATTTCAGTCATTTACGACTAATAGATAGAAAGTCATCTATGTTAAGAATACTAAATGAAGATCCGACAGATGAACAATTTCAAACGCTAACCAACCTCTACAATCGTGGTGCTCTTGATGAAGCTTTGGAGATAGCTCAGAAGCTATTACAACAGTTTCCTGATTCCGCCCGTATTTATAATATTCAGGGCGCAATCAATGCTAGTTTAGAGAATTATGATTTAGCAATTCAGAGTTATTTAGAGGCCCTTAAAATTAAGCCTGATTATGCACAAGCATATAACAATATAGGAGTTAGTTTAAGAATTTGTGGACAGTTAGAACCTGCTATAGAAAGTTATAACCAGGCTCTCATGATAAAACCTGCATATGTCCAAGCTTTGAGCAATCTGGGAATTGCTCTGCAAGATAATGGGAAACTGGAAAAAGCAGAAAGGAACTTCAAGAAGGCTTTAGAGATAGACCCATACTACACTGAAGCCTATTACAACTTAGGTTTAGCCCTTCAAAAGAAGGGCAACCTAAAGACAGCTAAATTCAATTACTTAAAAGCTCTCGAGATTGAACCCAATTATGCAGAGGCCCATTATAATTTGGGCATTATTTTCCTGGACGAGGGTGAAAATGCAAATGCTATAACATGCCTTAAAAATACTCTAGCTGTTAAACCAGATAATGGTGAAGCTAGACACCTAATTAACGCGTTGACAGGTAATACCACCAATGCCCCTCCGGCAGGTTACGTAGAAAAGCTTTTTGACCATTATGCTGGCAACTTTGAGCGATCGTTGGTTGGTAAACTTAATTATCAAACACCACGAATACTCACCGAAATAATTAGAAACCACTCCCAAACATCATTAGGTTCTGTTTTAGATTTGGGTTGTGGAACTGGATTAATAGGAAAAGAACTAGGCAAATATTGCAGTAATTTGCACGGAGTTGATTTGTCAAAATCTATGCTTGATCAAGCTAAAAAGAAGAATATTTACGATAAATTAAGCCACTGCAATCTCACTGATTATTTATCCATAGAGACGCTTAATTTTGATTACCTAATTGCCGCTGATGTTTTTGTTTATATAGGCGAACTTTTAGAGGTTTTCCGCTTAATAAAGTCTCGTAATAGCATGAATGGACGGTTGGTATTTTCAACAGAGCATACGGAAAAGGACGGTTACTACCTTGAAAATTCAGGAAGATACTCACACTCAAGAAATTATATAGATAATCTTTGCAGAGAATTAGGTTATAGAATATGCCATTTCAGTACATCTAATCTTCGAAAAGAAAAAAATGACACTATTTGCGGTGGTTTATACTTACTTGAATTCTAAATCAGTTATATTTTTCGACATTAATTTACATTTAAATAATAATATAAATTACTGTTAACAAATGGAAATAAAATTTATAAATATTAGTTATCTGAGTGTTTGAGTTCATGAGAATTTTTCCTATGACCCATACTTATTTGCTGCTCTTTATAGGGTATTACAGGTGTTTCTAATGTTGGTATATCAATGAACTCAAGCACCCTGAAAATAACTATTTATTGACTTCAGGAAGAATTGGGGACAAACCAATCAATGGTTTTGGAAAAACAAAAAATAGGATTGGTGAGATAAGTGGCGTAAAAGAATGGACGTGGCACGATATAAGAGCCGCTGTGGTTACTAATTTGGCAAAACTAGGCTATGGACCGTCTATTAATCAAACGCTTCTTAAACCACAAAGACTCAAGTGTTACGGCTATTTATGATAGATATAATTACGTAGATGAAAATAGAGATGCAATAGAGATGCACTCCAAAGATGGACGGACAAAGTAGATGAAATCACCAGGTGATCTAGAAACTCCAGAAGAGCTAAAGCAACTATTACAAGCTGCCGATGAAATTATTGAATCAAAAACTGCAACCAAACAGCAGAAGTTCAATGCTTCATTTCAAGTTTTAGCGGGGATCAATAGCTTTCTCCGATCAAATCAATCCAGTGTGCAAAGAAGACCATTAATGAGAATATTGGAAGAGTTGGCTAGGATACATGGTGGATCTGAACCAAACTTATTCAGTTTGGAGAAATGGAGCAAGGGAGGAAGGCCGCCTCGCTCACCAGCCCAAAATGCTAACGAAGCCTTAATTGTAGCAGGGATAGAGTTCCTCATTGATAGCGGAATTAAACCAAAAGAAGCTTTAGAGAAAGCTAAATCTCTCTTGGGATCAAAGGCTCCTAATCTAGTTAGCATTAGAAAGTCCTTTAAATCACGTAATAGACCAGTTGAATATCTTGATCTAATGTTTCGTCTTAAGGGTATAGGTTTAAAAGAGGCTGAAGGAAATCATCTTGCTGCTGGAATAGCCTCCTTAGAGAAGGCAAAAGAATATCTAAAATAGTTCATAAACCCTAGTGTTTTTGAACCACGAGAACCAGTAATCCTCATTTTATTCTTAAAATAAAATAGAGGTAATCATGAAAATATTAAACGTCAAAGAGGTGTCCGATAGAACTAGTGTTTATAGGGTACTAAGGTAAGGGGAAGTTAATGAGTGAGAAAGACAACAACAAAAATATCTTTAGAGATAGATGGAATTTTCGGTATCACTTCCACATATTGCAATTAGTTCCAGACATTTTAAAGTTTGGGATTAAAGGTGCTTGGCAAAAACAAGATAAAATTGCCAAGACTTTCATTATCGTTTTCCTAATTTTTATACTGCTCAAAATATTAGGTGTTTGGGTTTAGCTAATATCTATTCCTGTTAATATAATACTAGGGTAAGGAGATAGATATGATCAGAATATGTATGGCGATATTGGCTTTAGTAGTGAGTTCATATTCAGCTAGTGCAAAATGCCGTGAGGTTGTTTATCTAGAAGGATAGTGTGGGTGTGTGGAGCTGTTAACAGCCTTTATAGTTCTTCTTCACACACTCTCTTGCTAGTCTTTGTGCTTCTTGAATTTGGGAGGGGGTAAAAATTTATCAAAA
>JAAZYV010000020.1 GCA_014239455.1 Paracoccaceae bacterium
ATGCAAGGAGCCTGTGCAGGCTGTCCATCTTCTACTATGACCCTAAAAATGGGTATTGAAAACCTACTTAAACATTTCATCCCTGAGGTAAAAGAAGTCCGACCTATAGCTGCCTGATCATGGCTAAGAAAAATGTTGCTAGAAATATTATCCTTGCACTAGATACTTCCGTAAGTCACTGTTCTGTATCACTTTTACAAGATGAAGTTCTGATTGCAGAAAAATCTAGCCTAATGCAAAAAGGTCAATCTGAAAAGTTGTTTACTTTCATTCAACGCATCTTCAGTGAGGCTAACCTCACTCTAAAAAACGTGAAAGCTATTGGTGTAGGTGTTGGCCCATGGAATTTTACGGGTCTACGTATCGGTATTTCGGCAGCTAAAGGACTAGCGATGGCTCTAAAGATAAAGGTGTATGGAGTGAATAGGTTTGAAACTCTAATTGAGAGCAACCAACCAACACTTGCATTGGTCGCAAACACTAAGAAGTCATTTTATACCCAGTTGTTCATAAATAAAAAACCCAAAAAAACACCTACTGAAAATACCATATCCAAAATATTAGAGAATAAGTACTTGCCAAACACAATTATTTCGGGTGATAGCGCAATACAAATAGCAAAAAATCTTAACTTACAACATGGAGTAAATAACAGTGTACCAACAACAAAAAAAATTGGGTTAATAGCACTAAAATACCTCAGAACTGGTGGGCCTAGTCCAGTACCACTCTATATTAAAGGTCCAGATGCTAAATTGCCTAAAGAACCAATTCCCCTTATCTTAGGATCCAATGTGTAATAAAAAAAAATTGGAAATGTTAGCCAAAAGCTTCGCAGTCATCCACAAAGCTTGCTTTGGTAATCCTGGTACAAAATTTTCCTCCTCTCTCATATTATCTTTGATCCAAAATCCTAATGTAAAATTTATTGAGCAAGAACAAAAAGGTTTTTGTTTGGCAAGGTTATCAGATGTGGAGGCCGAAATAATTACCATGGGCATCAAACCTGAATTTCAACAACAAGGCATTGGATATTCAATATTAATAAGAACAATTCAACTCATAAAAAAAACTAATTGCGAGAAAATATTCCTAGAAGTTGCGTCTGATAATATAGCTGGAATCAAACTTTATTCTAAAGCAGGATTTAATAGATGTGGGATTAGAAAAAATTATTATCAAATCTCCAGTGACAAAAAAACTGATGCTATAATTATGAAAAAAAGCTTGGTCGAATAGACAATGAACTATGATCTTTGAATAAAGCCTACAGTATTTTGAGATCTCAAGTTTAAGAATGAATATTCTGGCTATTAACTACGATCCTAGATTTTAAAATTATAATGGCATCCTATAAATCTAATAGCTAATTTACATCCAAAAATAACTGAATTTGCCATTGCGGGTATTGCACCTATCCAACAAAAGTTTCATACTCACAGCTTAAGCCAAAGATATGTGAGGAATGAATATGAAATTAAATACAATTTTAAGGCTAACAAGTGGGGCATTTGCTGGCTTACTTTTAGCAACAGTACAGTCTGCTAATGCATTTACTGCTTGCCAAGTAACTGACCTTGGTGGAGTTGATGATAAGAGTTTCAATGAAACCGCTTGGAAAGGTGTACAAGATGCCGTGGCCAAACACGGTATTGACTCAAAAATATTGGAGTCAAAAGATGGCACGGACTATGAACCGCACCTGAATTCTATGGTTGGAGCGGGCTGTGATATCATAGTTGCTGTCGGATTTTTAATGGGAGAAGCCACACAAAAAGCAGCCGAAGCAAATCCTGATTCTAAGTTCACAATTATCGATTTTGCATATAACCCAACTATTCCTAATGTTTTGGGGCAGGTCTTTGAAACTTATCAGGCTGCATTCTTAGCAGGGTATGTATCTGCAGGGGTGAGCAAAACTGGTATAGTAGGCACTTTTGGAGGCATAAACATTCCTCCAGTGACCGGGTTCATGGATGGTTTTGCATGGGGTGTTGCCCACTACAACAAAGTCAAAGGGAAAAATATACAAGTTCTCGGTTGGGATCCTGCAGCAAAAGAAGGCTTGTTTACTAACAACTTTGATTCCTTAGATGATGGAAGAGCTTTCGCTCAAAATCTTTATGATGAAGGTGCGGACATAGTTATGCCTGTGGCAGGGCCAGTAGGTTTAGGCTCAGCTTCCCTAGCAGACGAGCTAGGAAGTGATAAACTAAAAATCATCGGGGTAGATGGTGATTGGACAGTCACGGATCCAACAAGGAAAGGCGTTTACCTTACTTCTGTAATGAAGAATATGGATGCAACTACGTTAAGTGTTATAGAGATGGCAAAGTCAGGTAATTTTTCTGGCGGCGTTACAGCTGGCACTTTAGAAAATGGTGGCGTTGGGATAGCTCCTTATCACGAACTATCCAGCTCCGTACCTAGCGATTTAGCTGCTGAAGTTGAAGCTCTCCGCAAGGGGATAATTTCAGGTTCAATTAAAATGAACTGATACACAGGATTCATCCGGGGCGAAACAAAACTTTGAAAATTGAATTAAAAGAAATAAGTAAAAGTTTCGGCCCGGTTGCTGCAAATACTAAGATAAATTTATCAGTTTCCAGTGGCGAGACACTAGGACTTCTAGGTGAAAATGGGGCAGGCAAAACTACCCTAATGAATATCCTAACTGGGTTATATAAACCAGATTCAGGTCAGGTGCTAATTAAGGGTCAACAAAAAGAATTCTCTAATCCACGAGATGCTATCAAAAATGGAATAGGCATGGTTCACCAGCACTTCATGCTTGTACCTGTGTTTTCAGTTTCAGAAAATGTGATTCTAGGCAATGAACCAATCACAGCCTTAAATAGAATAAATTTGAAAGAGGCAAGGGAAAAAGTTCTAAATATAAGTTCTAAATATAACTTAGATGTTGATCCAGATGAGTTAGTAGAAAGACTGCCTGTTGGAGTTCAGCAAAGGGTAGAAATAATCAAGATATTATTTAGAAATGCAGAGCTTTTAATTTTTGATGAACCCACAGCTGTCTTAACACCACAAGAAGTTTCAGATTTTTTCAGGATAGTGAATAGTCTCAAGAACTCGGGTAAAGCCATTATTTTCATAACTCACAAATTGCATGAAGTAATACAAATTTGTGACAGAATTAATGTCTTACGCAGAGGAGAAGTGGTTGGGGAAGTCAATCCCAAGAAAACTTCTAACTCGGAACTTGCAGAGCTTATGGTGGGCAGATCAGTGAATCTTAATACAAAGCGAAAAAAGATAGATCCAGGTGATGTGTTGCTTAAAGTAAAAAATTTGCAAGTCATATCTGATAAAAAAGAAAAAGCTGTTTCAAACGTAAATCTAAAATTACATGAGAAAGAAATACTTGGCATTGCCGGAGTACAAGGGAATGGTCAAACAGAGTTCATAGAAGCCTTAACAGGACTAAGAAAAATATCCTCAGGAGAAATATTCTACTTTGATAGGAATTGTACAAATTTTACCCCAAGGAAAATTCATCAAATGGGAATTAAACACATACCAGAAGATCGTCAGAAGCAAGGATTAATAAATGAATTTTCAATAACAGAAAACATCGTTTTAAATACTTACTATGAGGCTGATTTTTCAAAAAATATATCCCTTAATTGGAATAATGCTAGATCTGAGGCAACCAGGGTAATGAAAAAATTTGATGTTCGAGCAAACTCAGAATCCTCTCCTGCTAACAACCTTTCTGGAGGCAATCAGCAAAAGCTAGTTATAGGGAGAGAAATGTCTCGCAAAATTAATTTGTTGATTGCATCCCAACCAACAAGGGGGGTAGATGTAGGTTCCATCGAATATATACACGGCCAGATAATTGCTGCTAGAAATGCGGGCATTGGTGTCTTACTAAACTCTACCGAATTAGAAGAAATCATAGCTTTATCAGATCGAATTGTCGTTTTTTTTGAAGGTAAAATTGTTGCGGAACTTCCTTCTAATACGGATCCCAAAATCATTGGGTTGGCCATGGCTGGAGTAGTAACCTAATGAAAATCTCCATCAAAATTAGGCACATATTTTCAATTGATAAAGCAACCTTCTTAGATATATTTATTATACCAATTTTAGCTACATCCTTAGCAATCACACTAGGATTATTCTTACTCTTATTATCAGGTGAAAGTTACCAGACTGCATTAAGGGCATTGATCTCCTTATTTGTTGGCTCTTTTGGCTCAGTATCAGCGTTATCAGAAACTCTAACTGCTTCTACACCGCTCATTTTTGCTGCTTTGGGGATAGCTATTGGGTTTAGAGCAGGTCTTTTTAATATAGGAGCAGAAGGTCAAATTATTATTGGTGGCTTAGCTGCAGTTATTGTTGGTTTTTCATTTGAATTACCCCTACTTTTACACCTTATCATAATGCTGTCCGTTGGCGCTGCATTTGGTGCTGGTTACGCCTTCATATCAGGATGGCTCAAAGCATTTACGGGAGCACATGAAGTTATTACCACCATCATGCTGAACTTGATTGCATTTAGATTGCTTGATTTCTTTCTCCGCCTTCCTTTTATACAAAAAGAAGGAAGAAATGACCCTATATCAAAGTCTGTATTAGAGACCGCCGAACTACCCCGATTACTTAGTTTTATCGATCCTAATCTTCGGATTCATGCTGGTTTCTTACTAGCTGTCCTTGCTGTAGTTCTAGTTTACTGGATAATCTTTCATACAACCATTGGCTTTGAATTCCGAACAGTTGGAACTAACATACATGCGGCAAAATATGCTGGAGTCAATTCATCGCTAACTATGATTTTAGCCATGAGTGCTGCTGGCTTGTGTGCTGGCTTGGCCGGGGCTTCTCAAATATCCGGAGTTTTAGGTCGTGCTACAAGTGGTTTTTCCGCAGGTATAGGATTTGATGCCATTGCCGTTGCGTTGCTTGGGCGAGCACACCCTATTGGGGTACTCTTTTCTGGCATATTGTTTGGAGCCCTCGTGGCAGGCGGCCGGGAAATGCAAGTATCTGCCGGGGTCAGCCTTGATTTAATTACTGTGATTCAAGCATTAATCATCATTTTTATTGCTGCCCCCATTTTAATAAAATCAATTTTCCCATGGTTTTTCCCAAAAACATGATCTGAAACACATGAAAAAATTAATTCGATCACAACAAACAATTAATATGACTAGAACTCATCGTTCTCTGATTGCTGGTTCTTTTCTCATTTTGCTAGCAATATTTGTCTTTATTCTTTTTGGATTTGGGGTGGAAGGTGAAGCAACATTTCGTCTTTCACGGCCATCAGATCCTTATGCCTTACCGAATTTAGTACTCCCAGCAGAAAGCTTTATTGGGATAGCGTCATTGATTATTGCCTTTTTTGGGGCACGTTTAATAGTGAAAACACCTAAAGAATACACAGTATTTTTTGCGATAAGCTTTTTCCTAGCAGTAGCCGCTTTTTTAGTTTGGGCCACCGCTGGTAAATCTTTTTCTCTAACTGGAATGCTCCAGGCAACGGTTGTAAGAGCTGTTCCAATAGCTTTAGCAGCTATGGCGGGAATTATGTGCGAACGAGTAGCCGTGATTAATATCGGAATTGAAGGCATGATGTTAGCCGGTGCATTTGCTGGGGCACTTTTTGGATCTATCTTTGGTAGCGTATTAGGACTTTTAATAGCTATAACTGTTGGTGGAGTTTTTGGACTAATTTTAGCACTCTTGGTCGTAACATTCCGTGTTGATCAGATAATAGCTGGGGTAGCTATCAATATCCTTGTTCTGGGCCTAACAAGTTTTTTTACCAGTCACCTTCTCAAGAAAAATCCCCACTTTAATGACGCAACTGTCTTCAAAGCCATTCAAATTCCAATCTTAGCTGAACTGCCAATAATTGGACCAATGTTGTTCAGACACAATATATTTGTTTACCTAGCTATCCTAATAGTCTTTTCCACTACTTTTTATTTATTTAAGACGGCTTACGGCCTGAGAGCCAGAGCTGTAGGGGAACATCCAAAAGCTGCTGAAACGCTTGGAATAAGCGTAATAAAAACGAGATTTGTGAATGTAATCATTGGAGGTATGATAGCTGGATTTGGGGGAGCATGGTTTACACTTGGTAGTGTTGGTCGTTTTGACGAAGGAATGACAGGGGGTAGAGGATTCATAGGATTGGCAGCAATGATCTTTGGAAGGTGGCATCCCGTTGGTGCCTTACTAGCAGCACTAGTTTTTGGATTTGCAGATTCTCTTCAGCAAAAGCTAGCAATACTGCGAACCCCCATACCTAGCGAATTCTTGGCAATGTCTCCATATATAGTTACTATCATAGTCGTGGCAGGTATTGTTGGCAGTGCGCGACCTCCTCATGCAATTGGAAAAGCCTACGTAAAGGAAAGTTAATGAAAAGAAAGTTAAATTCGGATGATGTTAGTCAACTGATTGGAAATACTCCAGTCAAGGTAGGGCTTGTACTCGGATCTGGATTGGGGGGAGCCCTACCACTAAAAAAAGTTAGTAAATTTGCCTACGAGGAGTTGGCAGATTTTGATGAAACATCTGTGACTGGTCATCAAGGTAAATTGATGATTGGGTCAATTAATGAAACAAAAGTTGCCGTCTTAAGTGGTCGAACCCATTATTATGAGAATGGTAAGTCCAATACTATGCGGGGACCGATTGAATTCTTAACCAAACTTGGCATTTCCCACCTTTTCTTAACCAATGCAGCAGGTTCTTTAAAACAAAATATTCCCACTGGTTCCCTAATGGTTATTAAAGATCACATTAATTTCTCGGGCTTAAACCCATTGATTGGAGAGAAATCCGAAGAACGATTTGTGAATCTTACAAAAGCTTATAATAATGGTATGATAAATGCGCTTTTTACCGCAGCAAAGGAAAATAACCTCAAAATCAGTCAAGGCGTATATGCTTGGTTTTCTGGACCATCATTTGAAACGCCCGCTGAAATTAAGGCCTTAAGTATATTAGGAGCAGATGCAGTCGGTATGTCCACTGTCCCGGAAACAATTCTTGGTAATTTTTTTGGTTTAAAAGTAGCAGCTATTTCTGTAATAACAAATATGGCTGCAGGCCTTAGTGAAGAAACAATAAGCCATGATGAGACTAAACGCATTGCCAATTCATGTGAAAAAAAACTTCAAAAATTATTGATATCTTTGTTGCGTAATTTTAAATAAAGGCGTAATAGCCCTTCTTAACTTACAACTTGCTACCAGGCTTATAATCACCCGTTAAGAGTTCACAATGCAGATATATTTACCAATAGCTGAGATGTCAGTAAACGTATTCTTGCTCGTTGGCCTTGGCGGTATTGTTGGGATTTTATCCGGTATGTTTGGAGTTGGAGGTGGTTTCTTGATGACACCCCTTCTTTTCTTTATTGGAATACCTCCAGCAATTGCTGTTGCCAGTGAAGCCAACCAAATATTGGGTGCTTCCACGTCAGGAGCAATCGCCCATTTCAAACGAAGGACTGTCGATGTAAAAATGGGTATGCTACTCGTTCTTGGCGGTGTCATTGGTTCAGCTTTTGGCGTAGAGATATTTAGGATTTTAAAAGACCTAGGTCAATTAGAATTAATAATAAAACTTTGTTATGTTTTATTTCTTGGCACAATAGGTTTTCTCATGTTTGTGGAAAGCATAAGAGCTTTAAGAGATATTAAAAAGAACAAGAGAAGACTTAAGAAACGCCACCACTCATGGATGCAAGGCCTTCCCTTAAAAGTGAGATTCAGGGCATCTAATTTATATATTAGC
Source organism: Paracoccaceae bacterium (assembly GCA_014239455.1). GTDB lineage: Bacteria > Pseudomonadota > Alphaproteobacteria > Rhodobacterales > Rhodobacteraceae > CACIIZ01. Next base: position 7,783 of record JAAZYV010000020.1, read on the forward strand.
TCAATACCTGCCGTAGTCATAGGTTTCTTTGTGGGAATCCTAGCCTCAATAATGGGGGTAGGTGGCGGTTTTATTATGGTACCTGCTATGATATACATTTTAGGAATGCCAACGAAGGTCGTAGTAGGAACTTCTCTTTTTCAGATAATTTTTGTAACTGGAGTAACGACTTTCCTACATGCAAGTAAGAATTTCAGCGTCGATATTGTCCTAGCCACCTTATTATTGATTGGTGGTGTCGTTGGTGCACAAATTGGTACTAGGTTGGGCTTAAGATTACAATCTGAACAACTTAGAATTTTGTTAGCTATATTAGTTTTATCAATGTGCTTTAAAATTACACTAGAGCTTTTTGTTGCACCTCAAGAAATTTATTTACTTCTACGAAGGATATAAAATTATGAAAGGATTGATGCTTTTTCTATCATTTCTTTTTTATCAAATTGGATTTTATCCAGCCTTAGGAAACAATGTTCCCCCTACTTTGGTAATGGATCTGAGTAAAAAAATCATTTCCATTAACGTGAATTTCTCAGGAAGTAAATTCCACATATTTGGTGCCGTAAAAAGAGGCTTCAGCCAAAATTCTTCCATAGATCAACCGCCATTTGATATAATGATAGAAGTGATTGGACCTCCAGTTTCACTAGATTTTTTTAAGAAGGAAAGACTTTATGGTTTTTGGATAAATAAAAAAATCCAGTCCTTTGATTCCATGCCAAGTTTCTATTCAATTTCAGGAACAAAACCACTTGAAAAAATTGTTGGGGAAAAAACAAAAAAAGATAACAAAATTGGTCTCTTTGAGCAAATAAAGGCATCCGAAAACCTTGTTATTGATGATGACATACTTTCGAAAATTGCATTAACGGGAAAATCGGAAACTACATATAAGCAGGAATCCAAGCCAATAGTATTCCTTGAAAACACCCTTTTTTCCACGGAAATTGAACTCCCCACGGATCTTATTGGAGGAGACTATTTAGTAAGAATTCATCTAATAAGGTTCAAAGATGTCCTAGCCACACAAGAGGACATTATTTTTGTAAAAAAAGTTGGAATTGAGCAATGGATTTATTATTTGGCACATAAAAACCCAGAAGCTTATGGCTTACTTGCCATATTATTAGCTATAAGCTTTGGTTGGGCCGCGTCTATTATTTTCAGCAGAAAAGCTTACTAAATTTCTTTAGTATCTATGGTAAATCTTTTTAAGGTTTTTTACCGGATCTTTTTTTAACCATCATTTTCTTGATCTCAGCAATGGCCTTTGCAGGATTAAGGTTTTTCGGACATGTTCGAGCACAATTCATGATCGTGTGGCATCGATACAATTTAAAAGAATCTTCCAATTGATCCAATCTCTCATTTCGACTTTCATCTCGACTATCAACTAACCACCTGTAAGCATGGAGTAGCGCAGCTGGACCCAAATACTTGTCACTATTCCACCAATAGCTAGGGCATGAGGTTGAACATGCTGCACACATTACACACTCGTACAAATCATCAAGTTTCTTCCTGTCTTCAATCGATTGCTTCCATTCCTTGTCAGGCGCCATGGTTTTCGTTTCCAACCAAGGCATGATACTGGCATGCTGAGCATAGAAGTTTGTCAGATCGGGAATTAAATCTTTAATCACTGGCATATGGGGAAGGGGATATATGTGAACATCACCTTTTATTTCACTCAAACCACGTGTGCAGGCTAAGGTGTTAACCCCATCGATGTTCATTGCACATGAACCACATATGCCTTCTCTACAAGATCTCCTAAAAGTTAGAGTCGGATCAATATGATCTTTTATGAAAATTAAAGCATCTAAGATCATGGGTCCACATGCCTTAACATCCACATGATAGGTATCAATCCTTGGATTATTCTGCGTGTCAGGATCATAACGATAAATTCTAAAAGGTCTGGTAATTTTGGATTTACCGATTGCTTCCCATTCTTTACCACTTGGGGAAATTCTAGAGTTTTCAGGTAACCTTAACTCAACCATTTAATAACCTCTGCCTTACTTCCACATTCTACACTATTTAAATTAACTTAAAGATAACTTGCAATCTTTGTAAACTTCTTCCGGGTCTCTTCCTGAAATGAAGTCACCGCTCATAGTAAAGCCTATCTCATACTTTGGACCTTCACTTCCCGTTGCTAAGGAGACATTCGTTATTGGTTTTGAAGCTTCCAACTTTTTCTTTTTGCAAATGCTGTCTATTTCCTCTTCAGATAGGGGCTTAGCATTATTTGTTGTACATCCTCCTAAAGGCACTAACAACAATATTAAAAAACTTAAACAAACCTTTTGTATCTCCATTCTTAATAAACTCGGGCTTTTGGAGCAATTTTGTTAGTATTTATCCCACCTTCAGATTCCTTGGTAAGAGGATTAGTATGAACACTTCTATAACGTAGTGAAACCTTACATTCTTCATCTACCGAAGCAAGGGTATGCTTGCGCCATTTTACATCATCCCTATCCGGAAAATCCTCATGGGCATGGGCTCCTCTACTCTCTTGCCTTGCCTCCGCTGAAAAGATAGTCGTCATTGCATTTGGCATAAGATTGGTCAGCTCTAATGTCTCCATCAGATCGGAATTCCAAATCAATGAGCGATCTGTAACGGATAAATCATCCAACCCCATCGCTACATCTTCCATTTTTTTGCAACCCTCACCTAGAGTCTGCTTAGACCTAAATACCGCTGCATCTTCTTGCATCACTCTCTGCATTTTTTGACGTAATTCTGCAGTTGTTGTGCCTCCATGGGCATGGCGAAGTTTATCAAACCTATCCATCGCTTGATCGCAAGAATTCATGTTCAGCTGCCTATTAGAGTTATTTGTTTCGATAACAGCCTTAGCTCGAATTGCAGCTGCTCGTCCAAAGACAACTAAGTCAATCAAACTGTTGGAACCAAGTCTATTGGCACCATGTACAGAAGCACAACCTGCTTCCCCAACCGCCATCAAACCAGGTTGTACTAGATCTTCATCTTCAGATGTAGGGTTTAAAACTTCTCCCCAATAATTGGTCGGAACGCCTCCCATATTGTAGTGAACCGTTGGTAAAACTGGTATTGGTTCTTTTGTCAAATCTACTCCAGCAAATATTCTGGCACTTTCAGAAATGCCTGGAAGTCTTTCAGCAAGAGTATCTGCTGGCAAGTGATCCAAATGTAAATGAATATGATCATGACGATCTCCCACTCCCCTACCTTCTCTAATCTCAATTGTCATGCATCTAGAAACCACATCCCTACTTGCAAGATCCTTATAGGTTGGCGCATAGCGTTCCATGAAACGCTCCCCTTCGGAGTTAGTTAGGTAACCTCCCTCACCACGAGCACCCTCAGTAATCAAACAACCGGCCCCATAAATACCTGTAGGATGGAATTGAACAAACTCCATATCTTGCAAAGGTAAGTTTTGCCTTGCCACCATCCCATTTCCATCACCTGTGCAAGTATGTGCAGAAGTGGCTGAAAAATAAGTCCTTCCATATCCCCCAGTGGCTAATACAACCATTTTGGCATTAAATCGATGTATTGTACCATCGTCTAATTTCCAAGCCATTATCCCTTGGCAAACGCCATCTTCAGTCATAATCAAATCTATTGCGTAATATTCTATAAAAAATTCAGCATTGTTCTTTAAAGATTGACCATAAAGAGTGTGTAAAATTGCATGTCCTGTACGATCTGCTGCTGCACAAGTTCGCTGAACTGGAGGGCCCTCTCCAAATTCGGTAGTGTGGCCCCCAAATGGTCGTTGATAAATCTTTCCATCTTCAGTTCTGGAAAAAGGCACCCCATAATGTTCTAGTTCATAAACCGCTTTTGGAGCCTCTCTGGTCAAATATTCCATAGCATCCACGTCACCTAACCAATCAGAACCCTTTACAGTGTCATACATGTGCCAATGCCAATGATCAGGACCCATGTTCGATAACGAAGCTGCTATTCCTCCCTGAGCAGCAACCGTATGGCTTCTAGTTGGGAATACTTTGGTGATACAAGCTGTCTTAAATCCCTGTTCAGCCATTCCAAGAGTTGCCCTAAGGCCTGATCCGCCAGATCCCACCACTACTACATCATAAGTATGGTCTACATAGTTATAGGAACCCATTTTCTTCTCCTAAATTTCCATTCTGTATATACTTACAAAAGAAAATATTACCACTATAACAAGAAACCAACACATAATCCCGATAAGTCTTAAGGTGAGATTCCTTATTCTCAGGTCATGCACATAATCTTCGATGACAACCTCTATGCCCTGCCGATAATGCCACAAGCTTATTAGAATAAATAGTAACGCTACAAGATTATTAACCGGATGTTGAAATGTTTTAAGAACCTCTATGAAAGGCTTATCAAAAACTCTAACAAAATTGACTACAAAAAGAATGGATAGAGGGACCAATAATATGGAAGTAAATCTTTGGCTTATCCAGTGATTAGTACTCTCCACTCCTTTATGGGATTGCCCCCTAAGTCCTTTTACGGATCCGAACATCATCCTGTAAACACTCCGATTAGGAGAGTAAGAATTATTAAAGATATGGTAGCTAAAAGAACGGCATATGAAGACCTCTGAACCCATTCCAAGCCAAAGCCTATTCCAACATCCCAGAAAAGATGTCTTACTCCTGAAAAGAAATGATACCAAAGAGCACACAAAGAGCCTAATAAAATCAATCTCCCAATCAGAGAATTAATAAGTCCACTAAATAAATCAAAACTAGCTTGGCCCACTGACATTGAAAAAAACCAAAAAATTAATAATAATAAGCCAAAGAAGAGAACTATTCCTGTGATACGATGCATTATGGATAGTACCGAATTCAACTGTGGTCTATATATTGTTAAGTGTGGAGAAAGGGGACGATTTTGTGGATCTTGTGTCATTTAATTTTAACTCTTTAATCTTGATTAAAAGTCGTTAGCTAAAACTTGATTTTTGGTCAAGAGATAATTTTGATCAAGCCTAACGATAATGTTCGTGATTGTCACCCAAGAATTTAATAACTTTGAGTAGTAACTCTGTGAAACTAATTTCTTAAACAATTACAAATTCTTGAATATCTTAAAAGAATGGATGAACTCCCAAATAAAGATGTACCATGGAAATCATAAAGTAAGCTAGAATAGTAATTATTATAAACCTTATATCCCCTTTTAAAGTTCCATTAGTAAATGGTTGGTAATTACTGTTGGCCTTATTTATTAATATTATCTCTGATAACGCCCACAAGCCAAAACTCAGAAAAAGGATAACCGAAGTTAAATCTCCGTTTGCTAATAAATGACTGACCGACCAAAAAATTATGCAAAGAAGCATAGGATGCCTTACAAGGCTCCTAACCCGACTTTTTGAGTGCCCTAACCCTAACAATGCTACAGCCACCATCATTGATATATTATTCAATAATAGTCCCACTGATCCTAAATCATAAAGAGGGATTGAATTGGTTAGCCTGAATCCTAGAATGATTAAAGCCATGCCTATAGCTGACATTAAGGCAATAATCCCCTTTAATCTATTTTCACCTAATTTGTCATTAAGTCTTATCCTTATTTGGGGAAGCAATCTTCTTTGCAAATGAGCCCCAAAAAAAACTATTAATCCTATGATTAACCAGATCATGTTCAAAACCTTATATGAGAATAGAACCTAAATTCTGTCATTCACAACCTTTACCAAGTTCATTGAGACACCAATTTAACGATAATCATAATATAGCAAAATCATTTGTGGATCAATATGGTTGACCTTTCTACTACATTAGATACTAGATTATGAATATGTAACTTTTTTAATAGGATATAATAGATGAAAAGAAATAAAATAGCTTTGATCGGGTCTGGTCAAATTGGTGGAACACTAGCACATCTGGCTGGTCTTAGAGAGTTGGGGGACATTGTTTTGTTCGACATTGCAGATGGTATCCCACAGGGTAAGGCCTTAGACATTGCTGAAAGTTCATCGGTTAGCAGTTTTGATAGTCATATCACCGGCGCAAATTCCTATGAAGAAATTTCTAAATCTGATGTCTGCATAGTGACAGCTGGCGTACCAAGAAAGCCTGGGATGAGCCGAGATGACTTATTAGGCATAAACCTAAAAGTTATGAAATCTGTTGGAGAAGGCATTAAGAAATATGCACCTGATGCTTTTGTCATTTGTATCACTAATCCATTAGATGCAATGGTTTGGGCACTTCAAAAATTTTCCAACCTGCCTACCTCTAAAGTTGTTGGAATGGCCGGAGTCTTAGACAGTGCGCGATTTACCTATTTTTTGTCTGAAGAGTTGAATGTCTCTGTCAAAGACATCCAAACATTTGTATTAGGAGGACACGGAGATACGATGGTTCCATTAGTACGCTATTCAACCGTGGGCGGCATACCAATCCCTGATCTGATCAAGATGGGCCTCACATCGCATACCAAAATTAATGAAATTGTTCAAAGAACTCGTGATGGTGGAGCTGAAATCGTTGCACTTTTGAAAACTGGTTCGGCATTCTACGCCCCTGCAGCGTCTGCGATCAGAATGGCAGAATCATATTTGAAAGATCAAAAAAGGGTTATACCATGCGCAGCATATCTTAACGGACAATATGGATTGAAAGATATTTATGTTGGAGTACCTACAATTATCGGAAAAAACGGAATAGAAAAAGTACTAGAAATAGAACTCAGTCAAACTGAAAGAAACCATTTTGATGTTTCAGTAAATTCTGTACAAAAACTTATAGAAGACTGCATAAAGATAGATCCTAAGTTAAACTAAGAGATGAAAATCAAATAGGTACAATTTGTGATCACAAAAATTAATATTGTGATCACAAAACCTGGTAATTTCCTAATTTTAGCTCCTTAGGAAAAAAAGTACTTCAAAATTTCTCTGAACATGTCAATCTAATTCCGATTAAAAGATTCTAAAGTTGTTGAATTTCAAAACATTAGTGGAACAAGAATAATGAACATTCATGAATACCAAGCCAAACAATTTCTAAGAGACTATGGAGCACCAGTTTTAGACGGAAGAATTGTCTTAAGGGCTGAAGAAGCCAAAACTGCTGCTGGCGAACTGGATGGCCCTTTATGGGTCATTAAAGCACAAATACACGCTGGTGGACGAGGGAAAGGTACCTTTATAGAAGAAAGTGCTGGGGAAAAAGGAGGCGTTAGATTAGCTGAATCAGTTTCTGATGCTGCCGAACAAGCCCAAAAAATGCTTGGGCGAACGCTTGTAACTAAACAAACAGGGCCCGCAGGGAAACAGGTTGGTAGGGTTTATATAGAAGAAGGATGTGAAATAGAAAGTGAGTTTTACTTAGCAATCTTAATTGATAGAGCAACTTCACGGATTGCATTTGTGGCTTCAAAAGACGGCGGTATGGATATTGAAGAGGTAGCCGCCAAGACACCTGAACGTATACTATCTTTCGCTGTTGATCCTGCATCAGGCCTTTCTGGCTTTCATGGCCGTCGGGTTGCCTTCGCCCTAGGTCTTAAAGGCAAACAAATCAAAGAATGTGTTAAACTAGTCCAAAACCTCTTCCGATTGTTCACAGAAAAAGATTGTGAGATGCTAGAAATTAATCCTCTAATATTAACAAAAGAAGGCACACTTCTATGTTTGGACTGCAAGATGGGGTTCGATAGCAATGCTATGTATAGGCAACCAGCGGTTTTAGCATTCCATGATGAAACAGAAGAAGATCCAAAAGAATTGGCGGCTTCAAAATTTGACCTTAACTACATTGCTTTAGATGGAGAAATCGGCTGTATGGTTAATGGCGCCGGTTTGGCCATGGCTACCATGGATATCATAAAGTTATTCGGATCAGAGCCTGCTAACTTCCTCGATGTTGGAGGTGGAGCTACCAAAGAAAAAGTTACTGAAGCCTTTAAGATCATAACTTCTGATAAGAATGTTAAAGGAATACTTGTCAACATTTTTGGTGGGATCATGCGGTGTGACGTAATAGCTGAAGGAGTTGTGGAGGCAGTAAAAAATATAGGCCTAAAAGTTCCACTTGTGGTAAGGCTCGAAGGAACTAATGTAGATAGTGGCAAGAGAATTATTAATGATAGTGAGTTAAATGTTATTGCAGCAGATAATCTTTCAGATGCCGCCAAAAAAATTGTTGCAGCAGTGAAAGGTTAAAGAAATGTCCATCCTGATTGATAAGAATACACGAGTAATATGCCAAGGATTCACAGGGTCTCAGGGCACGTTTCACTCAGAACAGGCGATAGATTATGGAACTAAAATGGTCGGAGGGGTGACTCCCGGAAAAGGAGGCGAAACCCACTTAAACCTTCCAGTATTTGATACAGTCTTTGATGCCAAGATCAAAACTAAAGCCGATGCAACAGTGATCTATGTTCCCCCTCCTTTTGCCGCTGATGCAATCCTAGAAGCTATTGATTCGGAAATAAGACTTATAGTCTGCATTACAGAGGGTATTCCGGTCCTAGATATGCTGAAAGTGAAAAGAGCCCTACAGGGATCCAAGTCCCGTTTAGTAGGGCCAAATTGCCCAGGTGTGATTACTCCAGGTGGCTGTAAAATTGGCATTATGCCTGGTCATATACATAAAGAAGGAAATGTTGGAGTAGTTTCTAGGTCAGGGACCCTAACATATGAAGCAGTAGCGCAGACAACCGAAATAGGTTTAGGACAATCAACATGTGTAGGTATTGGAGGTGACCCAATTAAGGGGACCGAACATATAGATGTATTAGAATTATTCTTAGCTGATCCATGTACTGAAAGTATTATCCTAATAGGAGAAATTGGTGGAACAGCTGAGGAGGAAGCTGCGCAATTCATAGCAGATGAAAAAAAACGAGGAAGATCAAAGCCCATTGCCGGTTTTATAGCCGGTGTAACTGCACCGCCAGGAAGAAGGATGGGTCATGCCGGAGCAATAGTCGCAGGAGGTAAAGGCGGTGCTGCAGATAAAATTGAAGCTATGCGATCTGCTGGCATTGTTGTGACCGAAAGCCCTGGGGGGCTTGGTGAGGCAGTAAAGTCTGCAATAGAAAATGTTAAATCTTAGCATAATCTTATAGGATCTAGGTTAATAAAAAAATGGACAAGATAGTTAACAATGAAATTGATCTCGAGTCTTTACCCGACTCAAATAGTCTCCAATTTATTGAACATATGTATGAAAATTTCTTGGCAAATCCAAGTTCTTTGGACCCTTATTGGTCTTCATACTTTGAAAAATTTTCTGATCATCTTACAAAAACGCGAGATCAAAATACTCAAATACGTCCTACATGGTCAAGAGAGGATTGGCCACCAGCGAATACAGAAGAAGAAATTGCTGCCTTTGATGGTCAGTGGGGTAGAGTGCAAGCCAGTGGGAAGGATAAAAATCCAGAGAAAAATCAAGGAATCCAAAGCATTTCTGTTAAGAGGACGGTATTGGATAGCATTAGAGCATTGATGTTTATCCGAGCTTACCGTGTAAGGGGACACTTAGCTGCTAATTTGGACCCTTTGTCAACTCAAGCCTCTGAAACATTAGAGCCTTCTCTGGATCCCAAGACCTATGGATTCACTGAACAAGACATGGACCGGCCAATATTTCTCGACAACGTCCTAGGTCTTAAAGAAGCAACTATGAATGAGATTTCTGCAATAGTTAAAAGAACTTACTGCGGCACCTTCGCACTCCAATATATGCACCTATCTGATCCAGAGCAATCTGCATGGTTGAAGGAACGTATCGAAGGTTTAGGGAAAGAAATTGAATTTACTAAAGAAGGAAGAAAAGCAATCCTTAACAAATTGATAGAGGCTGAGGGTTTCGAGAAATTTCTGCATATCAAATATATGGGGACGAAAAGATTTGGTTTGGACGGAGGGGAATCTGTAATACCGGCCATGGAGCAAATTATCAAAAGAGGTGGAATTCTTGGCGTGGAGGACATTGTGATAGGCATGCCCCATAGAGGTAGGCTATCAGTTCTAGCTAATGTAATGGGAAAACCTCTTAGAGCTATTTTTAATGAATTCCAAGGAGGAAGCTATAAACCCGAGGAAGTAGAAGGCTCAGGTGATGTCAAATACCATCTTGGAGCATCTTCTGATCGAGAATTTGATGGAAATAATGTACATTTGTCGCTTACTGCAAATCCAAGTCACCTAGAGGCAGTCAACCCAGTTGTTTTAGGAAAGGTACGGGCAAAGCAATTTCAAATCGGCGATGAAGAAAGAACCAAAGTTTTACCTATCCTTCTGCATGGAGATGCTGCATTTGCGGGTCAAGGCATTATTTCTGAATGTTTTGGACTTTCGGGTCTTAAAGGGCATAAGACTGGTGGAACTATACATCTTGTTGTGAATAATCAGATTGGTTTTACAACTGCCCCACACAATTCTAGGTCTTCTCCATATCCAACTGACATAGCATTAATGGTTGAAGCTCCTATATTTCACGTGAACGGAGATGATCCTGAAGCGGTAGTTCATGCGGCTAAATTAGCAACAGAATTCCGTCAAAAGTTCCATAAAGATGTTGTGATTGATGTGTTTTGCTATAGACGTTTCGGCCATAATGAAGGCGATGAGCCTATGTTTACTCAACCAAAAATGTACTCAGAAATAAAAAAGCATAAAACAACACTGCAGCTATATTCAGAAAAATTAATTTCTGAAGACTTAATTCCAAAAGGTGAGATAGAAGATCTGAAAATGGATTTTCAAGAATTCTTAGCATCAGAATTTGATAATTCAAAAAGTTACAAACCCAATAAAGCCGATTGGTTGGATGGCCGGTGGTCTGGCTTAGGAAAATATTCAAAAGAGGCAGTTATTAAGAATGGACAATATCAAAGAGGTCAAACTTCCATATCAGAGAAAAATTTTAATACTGTTGGAAAGGCCCTAACAAAAATTCCAAAGAAACTTGATGCCCACAAAACTGTACGAAGAATGCTTGATAATAAAAAAATTCAGTTAGAGTCAGGCAAGAATATCGACTGGGCTACTGGTGAGGCTTTGGCTTTTGGATCATTATTGCTTGAAGGTTATCCAGTGCGTTTGTCTGGTCAGGATTGTACCAGAGGAACCTTTAGTCATCGTCATAGCGCTGTTATAGACCAATCTACTGAGGAAAGGTTTTACCCTCTAAATAATATTTCTAATACCCAAGCTAAATATGAAGTTATAGATTCTATGCTCTCAGAATATGCCGTTTTAGGTTACGAATATGGTTACTCACTTGCTGAACCAAATTCCTTAGCTATTTGGGAAGCCCAATTTGGAGATTTTACAAACGGGGCACAAATTATGATAGACCAATTTATTGCTTCCGGGGAAAAGAAATGGCTGCGAATGTCGGGGCTTGTTATGCTACTTCCCCATGGTTACGAAGGACAGGGACCTGAACATTCTTCAGCAAGACTAGAAAGATTCCTGCAAGCCTGTGCTGAGGATAACTGGATAGTTGCTAACTGTACCACACCAGCTAATTATTTTCATCTTCTCAGAAGGCAAATGTATCGAAGTTTTCGGAAACCTTTGGTAATAATGAGTCCAAAATCTTTACTCAGAAACAAAAAAGCGGTTTCCCAAAAGAAAGAGTTTGTAAACGGATCGACCTTCCACAGACTTCTATGGGACGATGCTGAAAGTGGAAACTCCACCACCAAATTACGATCTGATTCAAAAATTAAACGAGTGGTTCTTTGTTCAGGAAAAATATATTTTGATCTGCTTGAAGAAAGAGACAATAGAAATATATCCGATGTGTATTTACTTCGATTGGAACAATTTTACCCTTTTCCAGCCATGTCTTTCATAAAAGAATTATCCAGATTCAAAAATGCTGAGTTTTTATGGTGTCAAGAAGAACCCAAAAATCAAGGGGGCTGGTCTTTCATCGAACCAAATTTAGAATGGTCCTTAAATAGAGTCAAAGCTAGATACAAGAGGGCAAAATATGTTGGAAGATCTGCGGCGGCCTCCCCAGCCACTGGCTTAGCAACCCAACACAAAAAGCAACAAAGTATGATTATAAATGAAGCTCTAAGTATTGATTGAGGTAAAAAATGACTGAAATCCGTGTACCCACTTTAGGAGAAAGCGTTACTGAAGCAACTGTGGCAACTTGGTTTAAAAGCCCCGGTGATACAATAGCTATGGACGAAATGCTCTGCGAATTAGAAACCGATAAAGTCACTGTTGAAGTTCCTGCAACCGCTGAAGGAGTACTTTCTAAAATAATTGCAAAAGAAGGTGATACAGTTGGGTTAGATGCAATTTTAGCTATAATTTCTGAGAAAGGAAAGGAAAGCTCTAAGGGAATCAAAGTTGAAGAAAAAGTTAATATTTCCGATCAAGAGCCAAAAGATCAACATGCCATCCCAGCAGATATAGAACATGCTCCATCAGCTAGAAAACTTATGAAAGAAAATGTTATCGATGCTTCTAGTATTTCAGGTACGGGCAGGGATGGAAGAATCATGAAAGAAGATGTTCAAGCAAATCTAAGCACCTCCATCGCTGAGCCTAAATCCCCAAACCAAAGTCAAACAAATATTCCTAGTTCAAAAGTGGACCCTGTCATTGTGGGAGAGCAACAACAGGAAAGAATAAAAATGACAAGGCTCCGCCAAACCATTGCAAAACGACTAAAAGAGGCTCAGAACACCGCTGCAATGCTAACCACTTATAATGAAGTTGATATGTCTAGTGTCATGGAGATAAGAAATAAGTACAAAATCGATTTTGAAAAGAAGCATTCTGTGAAATTGGGTTTTATGTCATTTTTTGTTAAGGCTTGTTGCCATGCCTTATATGAGGTTCCCGAAGTAAACGCCCAAATTGAAGGTGATGAACTAGTTTTCAATAAGTTCGTAAATATGGGAGTGGCAGTTGGAACCCCTACTGGACTTGTAGTTCCCATTCTAAAGCATGCTGAAAAAATGGGCTTTGCCAAAGTAGAAAAATCAATAAGCGCCTTGGGACAAAAGGCCCGAGATGGGAAACTTTCAATGGCTGACATGCAAGGGGGAACATTTACAATTTCTAATGGTGGTGTCTATGGTTCACTAATGTCCTCTCCCATCCTAAACTATCCTCAATCAGGTATTTTAGGAATGCATAAGATACAAGAAAGGCCCATAGCGATAAAGGGAGAAGTGGTAATCAAGCCAATGATGTATTTAGCCCTAAGCTATGATCATCGCATAGTTGATGGCAAAGGAGCCGTAACTTTTCTGGTTAGAGTAAAAGATACCTTAGAAGATCCTCATAGACTTCTTATGGATATTTAAACTTTCAATTAATTAGAGGACCAAATATGGCTGACTACGATGTAATTATTATCGGTACTGGACCTGGTGGTTATGTATGTGCCATTAGATGTGCACAACTTGGCCTTAAGACTGCCTGTATTGAAGGAAGAGAAACCTTAGGGGGAACATGTCTGAACGTTGGGTGTATCCCTTCAAAGGCCTTGTTGCACGCCTCGGAGCTTTTTCATGAAAGCAACCACAACTTCAAAAAAATGGGAATAGAAGTAAAAAATCAAACTATAAATTGGGAAAAAATGTTAGCTTACAAGGATGATATTGTTTTCCAAAATACTAAGGGCATTGAATTCCTATTCAAAAAAAACAAAATCGACGTAATTAAGGGATGGGCTAAAATTCAGGGCCCTGGAAAAATCGCAGTTGATTCTAAAACCTATCACTGTAATTCGATAATCATAGCAACAGGTTCAGAACCTTCCTCTTTAGGTGATTTGAAAATTGATGAAAAGAAAATTTTAACATCTACAGGGGCTTTGGCATTAAACAAGATACCTGAAAAATTCACTATTGTTGGAGCCGGAGTAATTGGCCTCGAGTTAGGATCCGTTTATGCACGACTTGGTTCTGATGTAACCGTGATCGAATATTTGGACGAAATTACTCCTGGACTAGATATGGAAACAGCAAAAGCATTTAGAAAAATATTAACAAAACAAGGAATAAAATTCATACTTGGGGCAGCTGTAAAAAATGCTAAAAAATCTGGCTCTAAACAAATAGTTAATTATCAATTAATCAAAAGCAAAACTAATGAAAGATTAGAAACGGATTTGATATTAGTTGCAACAGGTAGAAAACCATTTACAGAAGGTTTGAACTTAAATGGAGCTGGAATCGAGTTAAACCATTATGGACAGATCAAAACTGATGAAAACCTGCAAACAACCATCGAAGGAATTTATGCTATAGGAGATGTCATTTCAGGACCAATGTTAGCCCATAAAGCTGAGGATGAAGGAATAGCCATAGCAGAAATGCTTGCTGGGCAAGCAGGTCATGTCAACTATGATCTAATCCCTGGAGTCATATATACCTCGCCTGAAGTAGCTAGTGTTGGTAAAACAGAAGAACAATTGAAAGAAGAAAAGCGCGCCTACAAAGTGGGAAAATTTTCTTTCATTGGTAATGGCAGAGCCAAAGCAGCGATTGCGACAGATGGTTATGCAAAAATACTAGCTGATGCAAACACTGATCGAGTACTTGGAGGACACATTATAGGCCCATCTGCAGGCGATTTAATTCATGAAATTTGTGTAGCTATGGAATTTGGAGCTAGCGCCGAAGATATAGCTAGAACTTGCCACGCCCACCCCACATTTTCTGAGGCTGTAAGAGAAGCTTCCCTCGCTTGCGGGAATGGTCCAATACATTCCTGAACAGTTTTTTAGGATGACCTAGTTCTTTTAAAAGAAACTAAACCAACAAGAGCATTCTTAACGCGTTAGTAACGTCTGCCCTAACTGCAAGACGCAATCCGGGCTCATCTCCTACTCTCAATGTTGACAATATTTTTCTGTGCGAACTAGGACCCTGACTACGAGGTATTTTCTTATATAAAGCTCTCATAGTGGGAACAAACTGAAGCCATATAGTTTCAACCAAGGCTAAAGTACTTGGTGCCTGTGCTCTCAAGTACAAAGTTCTATGAAATTCTAGGTTACTCCGCACATAGCCATTTGCATCTTTTTTCACGATCATCTGGTCTATGGTACTATTAATAAGAACTAATCTATCAATAAGAGCATTATGCACTCTTGGTAAAGCCTTAGATGCTAATTCCGGTTCTAACAGTGCCCTTAAACTGGCCAATTCTTCAATTCTCTCATTTGTAAGCTCTGGGATAAAAATCCTCCCCGATGGAGAGATCGATAAAGCTCCCTCGGCCGCCAATCTTCTCACCGACTCCCGCACAGGCATGACTGATACATTATAACCTTTTGCCAAACCTCTTAGAGTGAGAGCTTGGCCTGGATTCATCGATCCTACTAGGATTTCTGTTCTTAAATTTCTATAAATGGTCTCATGAACCGGAACCAAAAATTCTCTATTTTTATTTGAGTTCAGCATACTTTTTGTGATCACATAAAAAATGATCTGTCAAGCTTAAGAGTAATTAAACGTTTCGAACACGAAGCTCTTAAGCTTCCTTCCGTGATTTCTTAGCCATGCTCGATCTTCCAAATAAGATGGATGTAAGGTTTTCACTAATTTCCAAAATTCGGCACCATGATTCATATATTCAAGGTGTGACACCTCATGAACCACAACATAGCGGTATACCGAGGGAGGGGCCATGATCAATCGCCAGTTAATCATTAACGATCCTTCTGAAGAGCAAGAACCCCAACGGGATTTTGTGTCTTTAAATCGTACTGCTTTTATTTTTTTTATCACATGTTCGGCATTCTGTTTGATAATAGGAACTAAAACGTCCACGGCATGACCGAACAGAAATTCCTTTGTCATGACCCCAACTTCCGATTCAGTACAATCCAAGAGTAATTTTCTTTCTTCCAAAGAATGACCTTCCTGATGATGCTTTTTTAAACAAATTTCCCTTTCAATTCCCTCAACAGGTACGCGCGTACCGATAGACATGTAGGCCTTTGGAATTACCTGATTAAGCTGCTCATTGACCCAGTTTTGATTGTCTTTCAGGAATTTTTTTGCAGCACTGATCGAACTCCTTAAAGGAATTGTTAGTGATATATTTCCTGTAACTTGGCAAACCCTGAGCGTAAAACGTCGGGCTCTTTTTCGACGGTTTATATTTACTGAATTTTGAAAGTCTTCAATGAAGAAAAACATCTATCTACCGTTACTACTTTGTAGTTTTCTTATGAGCTATATGAATACATAGATTTATAAGTAACATATGTCTTAAGTTACAGCCAAAAACAATTTAAGCTTTTGACAAACCTATACTAGTTGTGGCAGATGATTGCAGAAATGAATATTTAAAGGAAAATTAATGGCTAAAGAATCTTGGGGAAAAAAACGTACCTGTCCGAAATGTGAAATACGGTTTTATGATTTAAACAAAGATCCTCTACTTTGTCCAAGTTGTGAATACAGCTTTAGTTTGGAATCAATAAATGAGGTTTTCAAAAAAGCACCAAAGGAGAGCACAGCAAAGAAGGCAAAAACCGAAGAGGTTTCAACTGAAATTCAAGGCATCGAACCTGAAGATATAATCTTGGACGAAGATTTAGAAGAAGAAAGTACGCCGAACTTAGATGAGGATAATCTTTTAGAGGAAGAAGAAGACTCAACACCTATGGAAGTGATAGCAGATGTGGCTAAAGACGAAAATGAAAATTGACAAAAAGAATTTTTGCCCTGTAACGCTGTTAAATTCTTAGACTTTCAGTTATATTTGGGTAATTCTTATTGTAAAATATAACAAAAAGGGGCCATAGCTCAGCTGGGAGAGCGCTTGCATGGCATGCAAGAGGTCAGGGGTTCGATCCCCCTTGGCTCCACCAAACCCCCTTTTCAGGCTGTCGCAATTCGTAGCAAATCTCCTGTAAAATAAGGTCTTCGTGAAGATTTTCCCTCTTACGTTGTCTCACCCCATACTGTACAATCTCATGCATAAATGTGGGTACAAATGTGGGAACGGATTGAGAGCGATGTCAGGGTT
The DNA here is from genome assembly GCA_014239455.1 of Paracoccaceae bacterium. Taxonomy (GTDB): domain Bacteria; phylum Pseudomonadota; class Alphaproteobacteria; order Rhodobacterales; family Rhodobacteraceae; genus CACIIZ01. Next base: position 24,782 of record JAAZYV010000020.1, read on the forward strand.
AAACTCACGTAAAATTGCCAGCCTGAAAACGCCGGGCCGGTACGGTGACGGGCAGGGTCTCCATCTTTTTGTCAAGCCCTCCGGGGCCAAGAGCTGGATCCTGAGGACTGTCATACAGGGCAGGCGGCGGGACATTGGATTGGGTTCGTGCGGTGTCGTGTCTCTGGTCGAGGCCCGCGACAATGCCAGG
>JAAZYV010000016.1 GCA_014239455.1 Paracoccaceae bacterium
CAGTAAATTTTAAAGGGCTTTTTCCTTTCATGATGATTGGCTTCCATTTAAAATTCAGGCCCATTATTACCCAAACTTGAGGATCCAAGCTTTTAAATATTGTCCTAATAATATGAGTTACTTTGTCAAGGTCAGAGCTTAATTAAACTCAGCTTAATATTTGTAGCTAATAAATGGGGTAGAGACCCAGCCATTTGATGAGTTTAATATTACAAAAAACCTATCGAATCTAATAAATTCATCTCAAACAAAAAATAACATATTCTTTTAGCTTAGAATACCAAAACCTGAACCACACCTTGGGCATGTAAGAACTCTCAGAAAATACCATCCTCTGGCTCTCTTCAGATTGTGTATTCTCTAGAGACTGCGTATCTTATCGTAACTCCAATAAGGTTCACAATTAACAAATTGAAAATGTAATGAATACTTAGAAAGAGTACTTTTGTACTCAGAAATCTATTTCGATTTCTATTCTTCTATTCTTTGCCCGACCTTCAGCCGTATCATTACTCTTAATAGGCTTAGCTTCTCCAAAACTTATAGCCTGCATTTGATCAGCACTGATTACACCTGTTTTCTCCATTTCCTGAACGACACTCGATGACCTAGCCGCAGCTAAATCCCAGTTATCTCTAAAATTTGAACCAAACTTCAAAGGCACATTATCCGTGTGACCAGAAACCGTGATCTTACTGTTTTCACCTACCCCTTTGGTAGCTATTGTTGCCATGATGGATCGTGCTTCCTCAGTCAATTCAGCTGATCCTGAAGGAAAAGCACCTCCAGCTCCAACAGTTACATAAATTTTCCCATCTCGCCTCTCTACCTCCACTAAGCCTTGACTTATTTCTTCCTTGAGGGCCACTTGTAGGTTATCTTCTGCTATTTGCGCCTTCTGATCACCTGCAGAACCACCACCAGTTCCATTGCCATCCTGTTGTCCATCGGAAGAGGATCCCCCCTCAGAAGAGGAATCGCCATTACTCTTGGCGGCGGCCGCTAGCTCAGCCAATTTTTCTTCAATACCTCCGAAAAGAACTTCCTGTTCAGCTTTTCCAGAAGCAGCTCTAGCTTCTTCGAGAGCCTTCAGGGTCTCTTCAATTAATTCAGCAGTACCTTTATTATTTTCAGAATCTTGATTGTCATTGAAATTAACAAACACTTTATCACCAAGAGACTCAATTGTTATGTCACCTCTCCCAATGGCATCTTTTAATGCCTTTGCTAATTCGGCAGTCTCTATTTCTCCACCCTCAGCATCTTTATCTTTTTCAGCATCTTTATCTTTTTGCTTTTGCTCTAACACCGGTTTTTCAATGGTGGTGGTTTGTTGTGTCATTTGTTTGGTAACAGAAGGACTGGGAGAGGGGCTGAAATTTAAGGACAAGACAGTAGTTCCCTTTGGTTGTTCAACCACTGGGACAATTCTTTGCACACCAAATGCATTTTTTAGTGAACCAGAAATTTGCTTAAACTTTGGAACATTAAACTCAGCAAAAGACAAAATCAAAACGAAGAATGCCATTAGCAGCGTTGCCATGTCGGCAAAAGTAGCCATCCAAGCTGGTGCTCCAGGGGGCGGACACTTGGGACATTCCTGCTCTTCTTCTTCTTCTTCTGCTTCTTCGGTAGCCTCTGCCATAATATAAGTTTTTCCTAAAAACTAAGTGATCACCCAATTATTGAATTAAAGAGATGCTTTAAGCGGCTTCTAATTTTGCTTGCATCTTAGGTGGTAGGTTTGCAATCATCTGATCCTGAATATTTCTTGGAGACTCGCCCCTAGCAATATTTCTTAACCCTAAGACAACCATTTCTCTATAAACAACCTCATATGCGGTATAACCTTCCAGCTTGGTTTTCATGGGCATAAATAATACGTTTGCAACAAAAGCACCATACAAGGTAGTCAACAAAGCCACAGCCATCGCAGGACCAATAGCCTTTGGATCTGCCATATTACCTAGCATTAAAACTAAACCTACAAGTGTTCCGATCATGCCCATCGCTGGTGAAATATCAATCCAAGCACCAACAACACCTTGATTAACTTCATGACGTGCCTTCATTGCTTTGATTTCTTGAGTAAGTTGTGATGTGAGTTTTGCTTCATCTGCACCGTCAACGAGCATTTGCATACCCTTAGCAAAAAATTTATCTGGAACTTCCTGCCCTTCTAAGGCCATCATCCCATCTTTTCTAGCTATCCCAGCTAGCTCAACCATTCTTTCAATTAGCGCATCTTGTTTTTTTATTGGAGGTAAAAATGCTTTAGCCATAACTCCAAAGCTTCCCAGAAAAGTTGGTAAAGGGACACTATACATCACACCGAAAGCTGATCCTCCAAAAACGATTTGTATTGAAGGAACATCAATAAATGTATTTATGCTCCCTCCAGAAGTCATAGCGACTACAATTAAGCCTATCGCTCCACATATTCCTATTAAAGATGCTATATCCATTGCTCTATTTCTTACCTTGGTTTAAAATTTTGATCAGAGTTTGCAAGAATAGTACCAACTTATAATCCAATTACAACAATAACGGTAAAAAGCATTAAGCTTCAAAGCCAATCATATTTATGATATAAGTTCTCAATATGCTAATTCAACAAATTTCGTTTGCAAAAAATGGCTTGAAGAAGAAATCTCATGAAACCCTGTCTAAAAATACTTACTCCAAAGATCCTTTTGATTGTTTTCCTTTATAATTATGGCTTTTCTGGGCAAAGCGAGCAATTTTATACCAAGGAACATTTAGTAATTGATCTTTATACTGCTACCGAATGGATGAGATGCAGTGTGGGTCAGAGGTGGAATGGTGAAACATGTAACGGGAAAATAATTAATCTCAATCATGACCAGATGGATGAAGTAATAAAGATAGCAATAGAGCAATTGGGTAGCGGTTGGCGACTGCCAACTAGAAAGGAACTTGAGTCCTTAGTATGTAAAGATTGTGGTATTCCAAAAATTGAAAAGAATATTTTTCCTAATACAGACCCTGTACCCTATTGGACTGGAGAACAGAATAAGTATGCAAAAAAACATTACTGGTCGGTGAACTTTTATACCGGACACACTTATGGGAGGTTCTTTCCATATCAAAACTTGGCTGTCCGTTTAGTCCGCGACAGGTAGAGAATGTTAGTTCAAATCTTTCTGTGTTTCTTATCCCAATACCAAAAACAGAGTTTGACTAAAAAAATAACAACTCCAGAAATCATGATAAAGTTTCCAATGTTTTGAGTTGTTATGTACCTTAGGTAAGCTAACTCATCTCCTCCCAAGAGACCTAAAATGATAACTAACAAAACCATCCCTAGGAAAATCCTAAGTACCATACATCTACGGCATGGTGCTCCGGTATCTTTCGAACTAGAAAATCGTTTCATTCTTGAAAGGCCTTACTTTGTGTGCACTGTACTTAATTGAAAGACGTATGCAAATTATAGTGCCAATTTGCTAAAATGACTATAAAATCTGTATATTTTTTTGACATCAAAAAAACTAATGATAATTAATGTTTTTATAAAATACTGTTTTTATTGATTTTTTTCGTCATTATGTTGACAAAACACTTAGTCAAATAGATTTTTTGATTTGTCCTTTTTTTTCCTTAAAGTGGCAAAAAAAAGGAGATTCACATGCAATTATCACCTTCTCTCAATATAAAGCAGAGGCAGTCATTAGTTATGACCCCTCAGCTGCAGCAAGCGATAAAACTACTGCAAATGACTAATCTGGATTTAACTCAGTATCTGGAAGAACAAACCTTTGAGAACCCTTTTCTAGAAACAGAGGATGATACAACCAAACAAAAATCTGATTCTATTGACGGTACTAAAGAGACTTCTCCAGAAACCCCAGATAAAGTCGAAGTGGACACGACCCTGGAAAATGGTGGTGCAATAGCAGATGATCCTACCAAGCATGAGGATTACGATAATCGCTTTGATTGCAGCTTAGTAGAATACGATGGCAGTGCTGGGCAAAGTAGCAAAGGACCCGGGAATGATGAGCAAAAAGAAAATATTATTGAAGCTACCGTTGAAGACCGTCCTAACTCGCTATATCGACACGTGGAAAAACAAATTCTTCTAATATTTGACTCCACTGAAGAAATTTTTGTAGCCATGAAGTTCCTGGAACATCTGGAACCTTCAGGCTGGTTAGAGAAATCTTTAGATGAAATAGCATCGGACTGCGGGATCGATCCCATCCTGGCAGAAAAAATCTTGACCAAACTCCAAGGTTGTGAGCCAGCTGGATTATTTGCTCGGAATCTGAAAGAATGTTTACTGATACAAGCGAAGTCAACTGACCAAAATTGTAAGAGTCTAGAGATCTTACTCAAAAATTTAGAACTGTTGGCCAAGGGTGATTTTAAAATATTAGCTAAGAAATGTGACTGTGATCCAGTTGACATAACGCGCCATCTTAAAATCATAAGGAGCTTTAATCCAAAACCAGGGACCATGTTTGAAAATGATCTCCCGCATATAACTTCTCCTGACCTAATTGTAAAAAAGGCAAAAGATGGTTGGTCTGTAGATCTCAATAAATCTACCTTACCAACAGTCTTTGTTAATGAGAGTTACGCACAAGAATTAGGAAACAAAGCGACCACAGAAAAAGTAAGTAATAACTTTGCTAGTCAAGCATTAGCTTCTGCTAGATGGCTTAAACGTGCTTTAGAGCAAAGAAATACGACAACTTTAAAAATATCAGCTGAAATTGTGCGCAGACAGAGAGACTTTCTGGAAAATGGTCTAGATTTTCTTAAACCACTTTCACTGAAGGACGTTGCTGAGGCCGTTGGGATGCACGAAAGTACAGTTAGCAGAGTTACGGCTGGCCTTTTAATGAGCACACCTCGGGGAACTTTTACACTGAAGTCTTTTTTCAGTGTTAGCATCCAGAGTAGTTCCAACGGAGTCGGAACATCCGCAGCCGCTGTACGACATATGATATCCAAAATGATCTTAGAAGAGACCCCCACTAAGCCTCTCAGCGATGACACTATTGCAAAAAATATTAGCAAGAGAGGGGTTAGACTAGCCAGAAGAACAGTAGCTAAATACAGAGAAATTTTGCATATCCCATCTTCGTCTGAAAGAAGAAGAAAGGCTAAAATGGAAATGTCATTAGTTTAAAGATTATCGTCCGGAAAATTCCAAGCCATTATCGCCAAATATTAGTTGTGTATCAATTTAATGTGAAAAATCACCCTTGATAAATTTTTTTTGACTACTAGAATCCTAATTAAGAAACTATTACCATAATCGCTAGAATTCATTTTGATCCTTTTCATGTGATGCCTTATCTTTCAAAACATCAATAATAGCCTTAACATGGTCTTCGCTGATATCATATCTTTTCCGGAGTTTCTCAATTTTAGCTTCCTCCTCTAAATCAATTTCTCCATCCTCTAAGGCTGATGAAATCTCTGCCTCTACAATTGCTTTTCTCTCAGCTACCTGATATGCAAATGCATTGGCTACTATACCAGTGAGTAATGCTACTGAAAAAACACCCATAATAGCTGTAAAGGCTCCAATTATCTTACCCAACGGGGAAATAGGGGAAACATCTCCATACCCAACAGTAGTGAGTGTAATTAGGGCCCACCACATCGTTTCTGGTATAGAGCTAAAATTGTCTGGTTGGACATTATTTTCTGCTACGTACATTAACGATGAAGCAAAAAACAGTGCTAAAACAAAGAGATACGACGCTGCCGCAAAGGAAGATCGTTCATGATTTATGGCAGAGAACAAATCCTCCAATGCACTTGAATAGTGTGAGATTTTTAACAAGCGAAGTAACCGGAGAACTCTCAACCAGCGTAAATCAACACTGAACAATAATGGTAATAAACTAGGTAGAATGGCTAAGAGATCGATTATACCCGTAAATCCAAAAATATATTTTAGTCTTGCCTTAAATGATGCTCTTAAACTATTATTTCCGTTTGCTCCTGTCGCCCAAATTCTTAAAAGATATTCACAAATAAATATGGATACAGAGAATAATTCAAAGGCATAAAATTGGGATCGAAACATAGTTCCTATAGAATCAACAGATTCTAAGGATACGGCAAGGAGATTCAAAATTATTAAAGTAGAGAGAAATAAATCACTGTATTGGCTAGTTTTGTCTCCAGGTTTAGCTTTTTCTAAAATTTCTAAAGTTCGTTGTTGAGAAAAGAGTCCCAAACTATACCCAAGCTTTACTTCTAGGTTTCTTACCTAAGTCACCCTTCATCATTTCACTAAAAGCTTCAGCTACCCGCTTTTGTGCTTCCCTATTTTTCTTCAAGTGAGGGTGTAATGGAATTAAAAAGTCACCATTATCACGAACCACTGGGGCAAGATACAAATCTTCATACTTTCCCAAAAGAGCTTTGAGTTCTTTCATGAGAAATTTTTCCAGTTCTTCCATTTTCTCACCTCATTTTTTATTTTAATCTATTATCATTTCTAATTTGTTTCAAGTTGCTCTCTCAAACTAATGACAAGAGACCAATGCTTTCTCAAATAATTTGGCACATCAATCGGTACGATGCCAGAATTACTCTTATTTGGATCCTCAGAAGTAAAATCAATTCCTCCAGCATTTTCAGTTCCCAATTGGCTATCAACGCCAGGGTATGATGCAGCATCAAAGATCACCAAAGGCTCTACTGAAAGGACATTGTCCTCCCCTAAGTCAATTAAAGGTCCCAGTTGCTCGGCCTCTGTAAACATAAGTGGATTGGATTCTGTACCTTTCTCTTTCTTCATGTCCCAAACCTTAGCAACTTTTTGAAAATACGGGATATTAAATTTTTTCTTATTTGAATGATAATGCTTTATTACATCTTCCCAGGTATTATGACGCTGATACAACTCATTGACAAACTGTGCTGCGTATCGGACATTTAATTCTGGATCAATCATTTCCTCAATAGACGAGAATGCCATCTTGTGCCATCGATAATTTAACTGCATGCACCCCACATCAATATTTCTTGAACCTGATTCCACTGCCTGTTTCAAATAATTGAGTGCTGCATCCTCACTCTCGAAAAAAAGCCCTTTACCAGCATGGTTTAATGACCAAGGCCAACCTCTTATGTCTCCATTTGATAGTTTTCTACCAGCTTCAACTCTTGATATACTGCTTAGCAAATATTTTGGAAGATTTGCTTCCTTTTCGATAGCAGATGCTATTTCTTCACAATTGGGTTTACCAAAAAGATCTGCCCCCCAAAGCGAAGAAGAGGGATTGGACAAAGAAAGCATTAGTGAGACAAGCAAAAATGCTAGATACCGTGACCAGTCCATGGGGTGGTTTTTAGAAATGTTCATAGTTTAAAACTGCAAACACCATGCCAGTAACCAACAAACTGATCCCCCTACCCTACTTTTTTGTAATCTCCTTTATCTCTTTTCCTTTCAACATTAACTGGTTATCTTCCAGAAGCATCTGTGCTGATATTGTTGCAAAACATCGGTCTTTAGAACTTGAACTAACGGGTAATCCACATTTTGCAACTAGATCGCCAGGAAAATCGTCTTGGATAATGGTGAATTCGATACCTTCTGGCGTGACGAGAATAATTTTCTTTTTGTTTGGTTCATATACTAAATTACCTTCAAAAGTAGCTATTATACCATCATACATGGAAAGTAGCACTTCATAGGTATTTTTCTTCTCTAACTGCTCTTTTAGTTCCAAATTAGCAGCACGTATTTTCAAAATTTGATTCTTTTGGGATCTTAAGAGTTTGTCAGATGTTAGCTGACTATCCTTATTCGTTTCTAATTCCTTTTGTAATTTTTTCTTCTCAACCACAAGATTTTCCAAACGAGCGCTTACTTCTTCCATTGACTTAGACACATCAGAAGCTTGTGTTCCTTCATTTTTTGAGATCTTCTGCTCCAAACTCACAATCTTAATATCTTGCGCCTCCAATGTAGACTTTAACTCTTCATTTTCCTGAAATAATTGAGTTAACTCGATTGCGCTCCCATATTGTAATTTGAGCTCTGCCAATTCTTTGGTGATAGCTAACTTCTCTTCCCGAACCTTTTGCACGTTTGCAATTTCAAATTTAAATTCCGATATTTCTTTTTGTAAGTTTGCATTTTCCGTCCTCAAACTTTCTTTCTTAGAATTGAGTTCTATTACTTCATTGGTTAGATCATCTAGATTGTTTTTTTTCAAAGATATTTTGTCTTCTAAATCCTTTATGATTTCAGAAAACTCATCTGTTTTGGTTAAACTTTCATCCGAGGGATTTGAAATAATCTTAACTTCTTTTTTCCCTTTGGCAGAAGCTGATTCAGAAACTTTTTCTTTTACCAGAATGGTTTCATCTTGGTTAGGGGTACTGTTTTGAGTGATGCCATAACTAAAAACACCTAACCCAATTAAAGTCATCAAAACAGCAATGTTAATCAAGATCATGCTTATCACTATGCGCGTTTAAGATTAACGCCATTCCCAATGTAAAAATGGTAACAATTACTCTATCACTATATTTAAATTAACTGAAAAGAAAAACAAATCATTTTAAGAGCTTACCAGCAACATATACAGCTTTAATGGAATGATTGCCGCCTAAAGTCTGGAGTGCAAATAATTCTTCAGTCAGGGATTTACAGGTTTTCATACGAATTTCCGAGCATATATCGCTTGCAGTATTTAATAATTACTATATCAGAAAAATTAATTTTTTTAAAACTTTCAATTTCTTTTTCCAGCCCTAAGGCCCTATATTTCCAAGTGTTGCCCAATAGAATGAATACATCGGTGCACAATAAAATTGAGAAACTGTTGAATCTTGTACGCTGCATCAAGATTATTAATCATTGAGTAAGATGTTCCTCCCCCAACATCAGATGCGATACCCACTTTCACACCAAATTTCATCAAATTGTTTAATGGGAAAAACCACTCCCAAAAACATATTAGATGTGGGACAATGAACAGCAACTGCCTGTAAATCTTTCAATATAGCAGTTTCATTTTAACTCAAATGAATTGAATGTCCCATGAGTGATTTATTGCCTATTAATCCAAATTCTTGATAAATATCCAAATAATGATTTAACCTTGGATATAAGGACATAGTGTATGAAATCTCTTCTTCATTTTCTGCTAAATGTGTCTGCATATAGCAGGTAGC
>JAAZYV010000018.1 GCA_014239455.1 Paracoccaceae bacterium
GAAGCATCTTCCCCTGAAACTTGAATAAATTCATTACCACAGCTTTGTCTTGTATCTGAGACCCTAGTTACATCTCCAGTGGCGTCTTTAACTCCAATGATATTTTTTAGTTTAGATAACTTTGCCATGGTCGACACTTCAACATCAATGACAGACCTGCCAGGAATATTATACACTATAATAGGTAAATCACAGCAGTCATTCAGCATTTTAAAATGCAATAAGAGACCTTCTTGATTTGGTTTATTATAGTAAGGTGCTACTACAAGGGCAGCATCAGCACCTACTTTTTTAGCAAATTTCATCAGATTTATGGATTCTTTAGTGTTATTTGATCCAGCTCCTGCTATCACTGGAACTCTACCCCTGGTTTTTTTAACTATTGTCTCGATTACCTCTTGATGCTCCTCGTGGCTTAAGGTGGGGCTCTCTCCAGTAGTTCCTACTCCCACTAGGCCATGGCTTCCTTCTTGAATCTGCCACTCCACTAAGTCTTCAAGAGCTTGGCGGTCGATTTCACCATTCAAAAATGGAGTAACAAGAGCTGGAATTGATCCACGTATCATTATTTTAAACCTCAAAAAAATATATCTTACCTTAATAGGGAATATTGTTTATCACAAGGTATTGTCATATTAAATCTTATAATGAAGTGGCGGATACATTTTTATAGGAGGCGTTTTATTTGTAAATCACATAAAAACTCATTTTCTATATTGCCTGGTTTCTGCCATTTGAAGAACGGAATGAGCTTTGGTTTATCCTCAGCATATTGTCTTTTCCTAGCTTTTTTCTATTTTAATAGTTTTTCTGCAGCTCAAATATGTAATGCAAAACAGATCAATGAATTCGCAGTAAAGGAGGCTCTAGAGTATGCCGATGCACGAATGTGGGATAAAGCATATAGTATAGGCAAGGATTCCAATAGTCCTCTTCTGCCTGATTTGCTGGATTGGCTTAGGTTAAGAGCAGGGGATGGCAAGATAAACGATTATATAGATTTCATGAGTCAAAAAGAAGATTGGCCAGGAATGCCATTGTTAACAGAAAGGGGAGAACAAAAATTAAAATACGGAGGAAATCCGAATATTGTTCTAAATTATTTTACGGATACATTCCCTAAAACTGGGCATGGATCATTAGTTTTAGCTAGAGCGTTAAAGCAGTTGGAGCGAGCCCAAGATGCAGAAAAAGTTGCCAAGATTAGTTGGTTGGATCAAGAATTTTCAAATAATGATTTTTCTTTAATGCTAGAAAATTTTGATAAATTACTTTCACAAACTCATCAGATTCGTTTAGAAAATTTGTTATGGAGTAAAGCAAGAAAATCTGCTTTGCAGATGTCAGGGGTCATTTCAGAAGAAAAATTCTTATTGGCAAAAAAAAGATTGGAGCTTCAGGATTTAATTAAAGGGCCTCAGAAACCATTTAAGTTTCCTAAGGAATATGGACAAGATCCTGGAGCTTTGCTAGACCTTAGTAATGCTCTTCAACACCAGAAGAAGTATATGGAGGTTTCTAAAATCATTGAGAAAATATCCCATTCTGCTGATTTTTTGGGGATGCCGAGTAAGTGGACAAGATTAAGGGTTTATCATGCTAGAAGGGCACTTAGACTAGGAAAAATCAAAATAGCTTATGAGTTAGCTAGTAGACATCATATACAACCAAACCATCTAACAAATGTTAACTTTAATAAAGTAAGCAAAGATTATGTAGAATTGGAGTTTTTGGCTGGATTTATTTCATTGAATTTTCAAAAAAAACCAGAAATAGCTTCAGGACATTTTGCAAAGGCAATTAAGTTAACAAAAAAGAAAGTAAACTTGAGTAAGCTTTACTATTGGTACGGGCGCAGCCTTACAGAACTAAATCGTTCAAAAGAAGCTAGTGATTCTTTCACGATTGCTTCCGAATATTTAAGCACTTTTTATGGACAATTATCTGCCGAGAGGATCAATAAAAACGGGGTAAGTTTAGATGATCTTACAAGTAGTAAATTAAATTGCAGCACAGAAAAAATATTGCAAAACGAGATTGTGAAGGTTGGATTCCTATTACTTAACGCAAATAGAATTGTTCTTGGGGTTCGCTTCTTTAAGCATGCGGTCGAAACATTGCAAATAGATGAGAGAAACTGTCTCTTGAAACTTTTACATGACGCAAAGAACTGGTCAGGCGCCATAGGGATCGCAAAAAAATTTAATTTGGGTGACAATATTATGTTTAAGTACTCCTATCCGGTTCCAGATATAATTCAAGATGATTCTGAAACTCATTTATCTATTATTTACGCAATTATTAGACAAGAAAGCGAATTTTATTCAGGTGCTAGGTCTGGTACTGGTGCCTTGGGCTTAATGCAAGTAATGCCCAAAACTGCTAAGTATTTAGCTAAACGTTTGGGACTTATTTACGATAAGGAGCGCATGTTGAGGGACGAGCTTTACAATGTAAGATTAGGGGCTCAGTATGTTAGGGAACTTTTACGATCGTTCCAAGGTTCAACCGTACTTAGTGTTGCTGCTTACAATGCTGGACCAGGCAACGTGAAAAATTGGATCAAAAGGTATGGTGATCCGCGAGGGAAAGGTATTGATCCATTAGTTTGGATTGAAATGATTCCGTACAGTGAGACAAGAAATTATGTTGCGCGTGTTTTAGGAAACGAGTTAATTTATAGGTCTCTGATAGAGAAAGTTCCTTTAAAGCTCGATCGAGCTAGGAAAAATTTTGGTCACACATTTTAAAAAACTGCATATTTAGGTAAAAACCCTATATATATGATTGAAAATTGTATTTTATCAAGATATGGTGTTTTCCAACATTTCTTTCTCTTTTCATTTCAGTGATTAGGAAATTGCATTGAATTTCACTAGATTACGTCTTAATGGCTTTAAAAGCTTTGTTGACCCAACCGATTTACAAATCTTGCCTGGTCTTACAGGTATCGTTGGTCCCAACGGATGTGGAAAATCAAATCTTTTAGATGCCTTAAGATGGGTAATGGGTGAGAATCGACCCACCTCAATGAGAGGAGATGGAATGGATGATGTCATCTTTGGCGGTAGTGATTTAAGGTCAGCTAGGGCCTTTGCAGAGGTTGTTTTAGAGGTGGGAGATCTTGAGTCAGTAACTATGCCAGTTCAAGCAAGCAATGATACTGTTGAAATAGTAAGAAGGATCAATCTGGAATCGGGTTCAGTATACCGAATTGAGGGTAAGGAAGTGCTGGCAAGAGAAGTCAGGATGCTTTTTGCGGATTCTTCTACAGGTTCTAATTCTCCATCGTTGGTGCGACAGGGACAAATTGCAAGTCTAATTAATGAACACCCAAAGTCACGTCGAAAGATCCTTGAAGAAGCAGCCGGCATTGCTGGCATTTACCAGCGCAGGCATGAATCAGAATTAAGACTAAATGCTTCAGAAAACAATCTTTTGCGCGTAAATGACATTCTTTCCAAACTTCAGGAGCAACTCAAAGTCTTAGCAAAGCAAGCTAGTCAAGCTGGGGAATACCGGTCCCTGGGTGTAGCAATTAGAAAAGAAGAAGCGCTTTTACTTTATTCACAATGGCAAAATAAGAAACAGGAAGTTGAAACAGCTCAGCAGGAAATCGGAGAGATAGTGAAAGCCAGAAGCGTCAAGCAGCAGATGTTCTTAGACTTAAGCAGAGAAAGGGAAACCAAAGAAGAACTTCTACCCAGCATAAGAGAGAAACAAGCAACAGATCAAATTGGATTTCGTCAATTACAGTCCATGAAAGATAGTTTTGATGAAAAACATAGGCTTGCAGTTTTGAGAATTGATGAACTGAAGAAGAGGATTACTGATCTTGATTCAGAATATCTTAGAGAAACTGAACTAAGTGCAGATGCAGAAGCAGTTCTTCAAAAATTAATTGCAGAAAGTAGGGAGCTTGAGGGAGAAAAGTTAACTCTAGAGGAAAGACTCACAAGTGTTAGAAGTGAATCAGACAATTCTGAAGCAGAATTTAAAAAACGAGAACTAGAGTACGATAAGCAAGCTAAAGATTACGCAAGTCTGGTAGCTCAAAAGAATACAGCAGAAAAGAGTCGTGAGGAGTACAAGAAGAGTCTTCTTGTCATTGAGGAAAAAATTTCACAGGTCAAAGGAGATCAGGCAAGAGTAGATTTGAGGCGTAAAGAGATAGAGAAAGAAAGAAAAAAAGCATCAGAATCTTTGACAGAAACTGAGATGTTAGTAAGTACGCATGCTAATTCTTTGGAAAGATTGGAAGATGAGTGTAAGAGAGCTATGAAAGCTGAGGCCAGGGGGAGAGAAAAGTGGTTAGAGAGTAAGAGTAAGTTGGCAGCCTTAATCTCGGAGATTGAGGCTTTACAAGAATTGATCCAGGATACACGCAGAACTTCTGAACCTCTATTAAATAAAGTTTCTGCTGCGGCTGGATATGAGTTGGCATTGGCAGCCGCAATGTCTGATGAAATGAATTTTCCAAGGCAGGTTACAGGCGAGGAATCTGGGTGGGTGGATTTTCAGAAAACATACTATGTAAAAGATTTGCCTGAGGACATCAAAAATTTTACCCACTTTGTGGAACATCCAAAGGAGTTATCTAGACGATTAAAGAATATAGGTATTGTTGATCCAAAAGATGGAGCTAGGTTACAGTTAAAACTTTCTGATGGTCAGAGTTTAGTTTCGAAAGAAGGTGATTTGTGGAGATGGGACGGTTTTGTTCGGAGATTTTCAGACATTAGTTCAGAAACTGCACTTAAGTTAAAGAATGCAAATCGTTTAAAGAAATTACATCAACTAAAAGAAGAGGTTAGAAAATCGGTAAGCGCCGAACAGGATAGACATCAATTGTTAGAGAAAAAATTTAAGAAAACTGTGGCATTAAGAGATAGTACAAAAAGGGAATACATAAATCTTGAAAAACAATTCACAAACCTAAAATTAAGCCTTAGTAAGTTGGATGTTGAATATGAAATAAATGGAGCCCAACTGGGAGGATTTAGTGACAAATCTGAACAGTTGCAAAAAGAATTTGAAGAATTTTCATCTTTCATGAGCACAAACGAAATTGATGAAGAATCTAATCAAAATTTACTTTCCAAGAAAAGGAACCTCAGTGATCAAAAACATGAATTAGAAAGTCTTAGAGCTAAGAATTTGGAAAATCGTTTGAAACTAGAAGATATCCTTTCGAAGGATCAACATGGTCGGGCTAGATTGGGCCAGATATTAGATGACACAAAAGAATGGGAGTCCCGGCAAAAAAGATCCGTTGATCAAAAGGCCAATATTTTGGCCAGAAAAGAGGAATTTCAGGTTCTTTTGGATGTGGCGATTTTGGAACCTGAGAATATTGAAAAAGAAGTTGAGGCCCTAGCTGAAAGAATAGTCCAAGCAGAAAGAAAATGTGCTGATTCAACAAATGCATTGGTTGACGCAGAAAAAAACCTAAGACATGCTTTCGCGGCAGAAAGAGAATCTCAGAAAATTACAGAGGATTTAAAAGAAAAATACGTAAGAGCAGAAGTTAGTTTAGAGGCTATGAAGCAAAGCATGGAGGAAATGGAAACCTCTTTGACTGATAATACAGGATTAAGTGTGAATGAATTCGAGGTTAAGTTCAAAAAGGAAGATTTTGAAAACTTATCAATTATTTCAATCCAAGAAAAGTTAGAGAAGCTTAAGAGAAGACGCGAAATAATTGGTCCAGTGAATTTGCGAGCTGAGGAAGATGAAAAGGAAATTAATGATGAGTTTGAGGCTCTCAATTCCCAAAGGGATGATCTCGAGGCTGCGATAAGTAAACTTCGGAAAGCCATTTCAGATTTAAATAAAGAAGGGCGTGGAAAACTCTTGAGTGCTTTTGACCAGGTAAACAAGAATTTCAAGGAACTCTTCAAAACTTTGTTTGGAGGCGGATCAAGTAACTTGATGTTTGTAGAAAGTCAAGATCCACTTGAGGCAGGTTTGGAAATAATGTGTCAACCCCCAGGAAAGAAGCTTTCAAGTTTGTCCTTGTTGTCTGGAGGAGAACAAACTTTGGCAGCAATTTCCTTGATTTTTGCCGTTTTTCTTGCTCGGCCAAGTCCAATTTGTGTTTTAGATGAAGTTGATGCTCCACTAGATGATGCAAACATAGTGAGATTTTGCAGATTGTTGGATGAAATGAATTCCAAAACAAAAACTAGATTCTTGATCATAACACATAATCCAATCACGATGGCTAGGATGAATCGTTTATTTGGCATAACGATGGGAGAAAAAGGAGTGAGTCAGTTAGTTAGTGTGGACTTAGATAGAGCTGAAGAGTTAGTCGAAGCCTGATAGGAATACCGGTTACATTACGGTTGTGAAATTCGAATTTATATTAGAAGATTTGTGGCTATTGAATGACAAAAAATAGGAATAAATACTTGGTTTCGACCAATTGGTTGGGAAGTCAATTAGGTAATCCAGAGTTAAGAATAATTGATGCCAGTTGGTATTTACCGGATTTGAGTAGGTCTCCACATAGGGAATACGATGAGAATCATATAACAGGAGCATCATTTTTTGATTTGGATGAATTTTCGGACCAAAATGCTTCACTTCCACATATGGCATTGGATCCAGAGAGTTTTGCAAAGAAAATAGAAGTTTTTGGCATAAGTACAAATTGTACCGTGGTAGTATACGATGGCTCAGGGATTTTTTCAGCTGCTAGATTATTGTGGCTATTCCATTTGTATGGATTCAGTAATGCTTTCATATTAGATGGTGGATTTCCAAAATGGTTATCGGAAAATAGATCTACGGATTCTAAAATAAAGATCTTTGAAAAGTCCCATTTCCCAATTTCCTATAAGGATGAATTAGTTGTAGATTTAAATCAAGTGAGAATTTCTATAGAATCAAGTGATGTACAAATAGTTGATGCTAGGCCTGCAAAAAGATTCTTTGGATCGGTTGCAGAACCAAGAACTGGGGTGCGACGAGGAAACATACCTAGTTCGATAAATTTATTCTATGGAGATTTAATTGATCCAGATAACACTTTGAAGTCAAATACTGTGCTAAGGAAAATTGTTCAAAGGGCTGGAATTAATCTGGAAAAACGTCTAATTACCTCCTGTGGTTCTGGTGTAACAGCTGCAATTCTATATATTGTCTTCAAAGGTCTGGGTGCTAAAAGGGTCTCGGTTTATGATGGTTCGTGGTGTGAATGGGGTAGCGTAAACCATCTAAAATTCTGAATATAAACGCAGACCAAAGGTTATAAAGGTTGTTTAAAGGAAAATTGAAATAAGGGTAGAAATGAAAATGTTTGAGACACTGAAGGATCAGCCCGAAGACAAGATTATGGCCTTAATGGCTTTGTTTGCTCAAGACCAGAGAGAAAAAAAAATTGATCTAGGGGTTGGTGTTTACAAAAATGATCAAGGTATAACCCCCATAATGAAAGCCGTATCTAAAGCAATCTCTGTCTTAAATATGAAACAGAAATCTAAAAGTTATGTTGGCCTCTTAGGGAATATGAGTTTCATTGATCAAATCACTCGATTAGTACTTAAAGACTCAGTACCAAGAGATAGGATTGTAGGTGGGCAAGCTCCTGGTGGTACCGGTGCTTTGCACCAGTTATTACTTTTAATCCGCTCAGTAAACCTAAAGCCTAGAGTATGGATTTCTTCACCTTCTTGGCCAAACCATGAAGCAATTCTAAACCATTTGGGCATTCACTGTCTTAAATATTCCTATTTTGATAAGGAGACATGTGAGGTCGATTTTGATCGTATGATGAGTGATTTAGTCAGTGTCAGGTCCGGTGATGTAGTTCTTTTACACGGCTGTTGCCACAACCCAACTGGTGCTAATTTGTCGCATGAGAACTGGGTTGATTTGACGAAATTTTGTTTGCAAAAAAATGTTTTACCGCTGGTGGATTTGGCTTACCAAGGTTTTGGAGATGGAATTGAAGAAGATGTAGCTGGTTTGCAGCATATGGCCGCAAATTTACCTGAGATATGTATCGCGGTATCTGGTTCTAAGAATTTTGGTTTGTATAGGGAGAGAGTGGGGACAGCTCTCGTAGTAGTTTCTGACAAAAAAGGACACAAAATAGCAGAAGATAACCTCAAATCTTTTAATAGGCTTACATTTTCTTTTCCCCCTGATTTTGGAGCTTCAGTAGTAGACTTGGTTTTATCTGAATCCGACACTGATAATACCCCGTTGGTTAAGTTATGGCAAACAGAGTTGACAGAAATGCGATCTCGAATGTTAGACCTTCGCGTGTCTTTAGCTGAATCACTCAGACGTAGCACAAATTCTAGCAGATTTGATTTTGTTGCTAAACATCGTGGAATGTTTTCCCTTTTAGGTTTGAGTCCGGATGAGGTATTAAGGCTTAGAAAAGAGCATGGAATTTATATGGTTGGGGATTCTAGGATTAACTTGGCAGGCTTGAATAATAGTCAAATGGATGATTTTTCCATGGCTATAGCTGCGGTGGTTTGATTCTTTTGGGGTTATCCATTTATAATTGCTGATAAATATTTCTAACAATGTGTGATTTCGGATTGAAAATCATTGAAATGAATATAAGAAAGTTGAGAAAATGGAAGAAAAAATTTATCAACCCAGAAAAAGCATTATTGAAAATGGTGGGTTAACCGATCAAGAATACAAAGATATGTATCAAAAATCCTTATCAGACCCAGAGGAATTTTGGGGGCAAATCGGAAAGTCAATTGATTGGATGAAACCCTATAACAAAGTAAAGAATACGTCCTTTTCTCCTGATAATGTCTCAATAAAATGGTATGAAGACGGGGCACTCAATGTATGCGCTAATTGCGTTGACAGACATTTGGAAAAACGTGGTGATAAGGTTGCCATAATTTGGGAGGCTGATGAGCCTGGGATTTCTAAAAATATCACTTATAGGGAGCTCTATTCAAATGTGTGTAGGTTAGCCAATGTTTATAAAGAGTTAGGGATAAGCAAAGGGGATAGGGTTATTCTTTATATGCCTATGATCCCAGAAGCTGCCTATGCTATGTTAGCTTGTGCCAGGATTGGAGCTATTCATTCAGTAGTTTTTGGTGGCTTTTCTCCTGAAGCTCTCGCTAGTAGAATCACTGATTGTGGTGCAAAATTAGTAGTGACAGCTGATGAGGCACCAAGGGGTGGTAAACCTGTTCCTTTAAAAGAAAACGTGAATCAAGCTCTGGATATAGCAGGAGACAGGCAAACTTTGGTGGTAAAGCGTACAGGTTCGAAGGTTTTCATGAAAGAAGGTAGAGACAATTTTTATGAGGACTTAACTAAAAAAGCTGCCGAAACATGCTTGCCAGCAGAAATGGGGGCAGAGGAACCTTTATTTATCTTGTATACGTCAGGGTCGACAGGTAAACCAAAAGGAGTCCAGCATTCAAGTGGTGGTTATATTGTATATGCTTCTTTAACTCATCAATATGTTTTTGATTATAAGGATGATGACATATATTGGTGTACGGCTGACGTTGGATGGATAACAGGACATAGCTATATTGTTTATGGTCCCCTTGCCAATGGCGCTACAACTTTAATGTTTGAGGGGGTCCCCACTTATCCAGATAGTTCACGTTTTTGGCAAGTTTGCGAAAAGCATAAAGTTAACCAATTTTACACTGCGCCAACAGCTATTAGGGCATTGATGGCGCAAGGGGAGAGTTATGTCGATCAGTGTGATTTGTCTAGCTTGAGGATCTTAGGTACAGTTGGAGAACCTATCAACCCTGAGGCTTGGGAATGGTATAATAGAGTTGTTGGTAAAGGTCTCTGTCCTATAGTCGATACATGGTGGCAGACTGAAACTGGGGGTATATTGATAACACCATTACCTGGAGCAACAGCAACAAAACCAGGATCTGCAACAAGACCATTTTTTGGTGTTAAGCCTGTGGTTTTAGATCCTAATTCAGGGGAAAAACTGAATGGTACTGAAGTAGAAGGCGTATTAGCAATTGAAGACAGTTGGCCTGGTCAAATGAGAACGGTTTTTGGGGATCATGAGCGTTTCATAAAAACTTATTTCAGCGATTTCCAAGGTTATTATTTTTCGGGTGACGGGTGTAGGAGAGATAAGGATGGTTATTATTGGATCACTGGAAGAGTTGACGATGTTTTGAATATTTCTGGCCATCGTATGGGAACAGCAGAGATTGAAAGTGCTTTAGTAGCACATCCATTAGTGGCTGAAAGTGCTGTGGTTGGATACCCGCATGAAATTAAGGGTCAAGGAATTTATGCTTTTGTGACATTGATGGTCGGACATGTTCCATCAAGCGATTTGATTAAGGAACTAGAGGGTTGGGTTAGAAAGGAAATTGGGCCGATTGCTAAACCAGATTTTATTCAGTGGGCCCCAGGTCTTCCTAAGACACGTTCCGGTAAGATAATGAGAAGAATCTTACGCAAAATTGCAGAAAATAATTTTAGTGACCTCGGTGATACCTCTACTTTAGCTGATCCTGGCGTAGTAGAAAATTTAGTCGAAAATAGGTTGAACAAGTGATGATGTTTGGTTATCTTTTTCAAGAAAAATTTAAAAAGGTAAAATGATGTATATTACTAGATTTAATTGTTTTATTTTAGTTTGTTATTTTTTGGTAGCGTGCAATACGGGGTATCAGGGTGAATACACTGATTATGGGGCACCAGTGCAATTGAAAGTTGAGGTTGAGCCAAGTAAAAGTACTAAAAAAGGTGAATGCTTAGCAGATACTCTTAGCTTTCTTGTTGGGCAACCAGAAACAGCCTTGGCTGCCATGGAGTATCCTGCCAGTACACGTGTTTTTTCTGAAGGACAAGAAGTTAATTTAGAGAACGGAGATCCTTCTAGGTTGAATTTGGTTATTGGCGCTGAGCGAAAGATAGTGAATGTTTTTTGTGGCTAGTTGCTTGGTTTTGTATACTTTATAATTATAGTTCATTAAGTATAGGTCTCAGTAGTTTTAATGGATGATCTCTTAAGGTTAGTCCAAATGTTTGTAAATCTTTATTGACTTGCTTACCTGATAATATATCTGGGAGTTTGGTTGCTTTACTTAATTTTTTGTGTTTATCAATTAATGGCATTTTCTTATTAGAGTTAAGCGCATATATTTCCCATAAAGCTTGATACCGGTTTATATTCATGCATGCAAAACAGTCAGCTTCGGCTAAAAGCACCATGGTTTTGTAGTGCACATTCATTTTACTCCAAAATTTTTTAATTGTTTGGTAATTCTTTCCCCCTTTTTTTTCGATTATTATCGCATCTTTTCTTAATAATCCTTTTATAAGGCGAAAACCTAGGCGTAGCCCCAATTTTTGTGAGGATTTTTTTTCTATTTTATGATTCCAGCCACTATGATTTGCTGAAATTGGATAGATCTCCAAACTATGCTTTTTTGCATCTTGGATAATTTGGTAAGGTTTGTAAAAACCCATTGGTTGAGAGTTCAGCAATGCACATGTGAAAACTTCTGGGTAATAGGATTTTATCCATGCTGAAGCATAGACTAATAAAGCAAAGCTTGCAGCATGACTTTCTGGAAATCCATATTCTCCAAATCCTTCTATTTGAGAGAAGCAACGTTCAGCAAATTCACTAGTGTATCCATTATCTAACATTCCTGAAATGAATCTTGCTTTAAATTTTTGGATTTCTCCTTCTTTTCTAAATTTATTAAAAGCTTTTCTTAATTGATCGGCTTCTTCAGCAGAAAAGCCTGCAGCCACTATAGCAATTTTCATAGCTTGTTCCTGGAATAGCGGAACACCTAGTGTTTTTTTCAACACTGCTCCTAGTTCATTAGGTGGTAAATTGGGTTTTTCAATTCCTTGTCTTCTTCTTAAATAAGGATGTATCATGTCTCCTTGTATTGGTCCTGGCCTAACAATTGCAATTTGGATAACCAAATCATAGAAGCATCTTGGAAGCATTCTTGGAAGAAAATTCATTTGAGCACGACTTTCAACTTGAAATATACCAATGCTATCTGCCCTGCATAACATTTCATAAACCCTAGGTTTTTCTTTTGGGATGTTGGATAGAGAATATTGAATACCATAAGTGTCTTTAATCAAGTTAAAAGCTTTTCGAATACAGGTCAGCATGCCAAGGCCTAGAATATCAATTTTTAGTATTCCAAGTACGGCGATATCTTCCTTATCCCAGCAAATCATTGTTCTATTTTTCATATTTGCAGCTTGAATAGGTACAAGTTCATCCAATCTTTGGTCTGTTATTACAAAGCCGCCTGTGTGTTGTCCTAAATGGCGAGGAAAGCCATATATTTCAGTAGCCAAATTCAAAATTTGATTTATTTGAGGAGAGAAATTTTTAACCATAGGGTTTTGTTGATATTTCCCTTTAATATTTTCCAGAGAATATTGATTAATGATTGTATTAATAAGGCCTTTTGAAAGGCCCATCGCCTTACCAACCTCACGAAGCGCTTGACGTTTTCTGTAATGAATAACGGTTGCGCAAATCCCAGCCCGATACCGACCAAATTTTTTATAGATATACTGAATTATTTCTTCGCGCCTTTCGTGTTCAAAATCAACATCAATATCAGGAGGTTCATTTCTAGCTTCAGATATAAATCTTTCAAAAACCATAGTAACGATTTCAGGGCTTACAGAGGTGATTCCTAGAGCATAACAAACTATTGAATTTGCTGCTGAGCCACGACCTTGGCATAAAATATTTTTGGATTTTGCAAACGATACGATATCATTGACGGTCAAAAAATAAGGAGCATAGTTTAATTTTTTTATCAGTTGCAATTCATGGTTAACTTGTGATTGAATTTTTGAGGGTATCCCTTTTGGATAGCGTAATTTCAAACCGTGTAATGTCAGGTTAGCCAGTTGTCTTTGTGGTGATTGATTTTCTATTGCTTCACTAGGGTATTTGTACTTCAATTCGCTCAAAGAAAATTTACATGCATGGAAGATTTTTTGATTATTTTCTAGGGCTGATTGGTATTCCTGAAAAATTTTTTCTAGTTCTAAGGGCCCTCTTAGGTGCTGTTCTCCATTCAATGTGGCTTTATTACCAAGTTCTTTTACGGCACATTTATTTCTAAGCGCACTTAGTACATCGAGTAAATTCTGACGTGATTTATCATGCATCATCGGCATACATGAGGCTACAAGTTCTAACTTGAAGGAAGATGATAGCTTGGCGATATTTTGAAATCTAATATTGTCTAAGCCATCATATTTAGGAGATAATATCATATAAGAATTTGGAAGATTTTCAGATAACTTTTGAGTGCTTCTCATCCAGCTTTTTATCATTGTATTCTCTTGAGATTCATCCGGAGGATGTATTAAAAAAAACAAACCATCCTTTAGAGAAATTACTTTTTGTAAAGAAGGATTTTTTGTGTCTTTGGGTGTAATTTCTGTTAGTATACGACACAAATTTTTCCAACCTTCAAGGGTTCTTACTAGAGTAGTAATGGAGAAGTTATCTTTTGTAATAATCCGGGCTCCAGCAATTAATTTAAGCGATAAAGATTGATCTTTGGGAAAGTTACTAATAGCAGAGTACGCTCTTACCAAACCGGCCACTGAATTTTCATCAGTTATTGCTAAACCATTAAGGTTCAATTTTATAGCTTTTGTTATGTATTCCTCTGGGTGACTTCCACCTTTTAAAAAACTGAAGTTTGACATAGCTCCAAGCTCTGCCAGAAATTTTTTGTTCATTATTTGTTCCAATTTACTCAATTTATAATCTGTGGTCCCATATGTAACAAAAATTACTTTTGAAGAGGTTTTAACCTGAAAATCATATAGTGATTATATTGGAGGAATAAATCTTTGGAGCGTGTTTTCTCAAATAGCCTATTTTCTAGGCGTAGTCTTTTTCGGTTACTAAGTAATAGTTTATAGAGTATACTTAAAAATCCCAAAACTATGGGTCGGGTAATTTTTAAACTACGAATTATTCTATTTATAGAAAAACCAATGGTATTATAAAACTGTTGCTCTAATTCAATTGATGGTGCAACAGCCTTGGTTATTTCTTCCTTATTGATAATCTCAAGTTTTTGTCTCCTGATTTCAGATTCCATACTTGCCAGGGACGGTCCTCCTCCTGGTTTACGGAATATACCAGTGTGTTCTTGTGTCGATCGGAAGCAGTCTGCAATTAATATTTCTCCATTTTTGTTTAATAATTGTGTTGCTTTTTGCAGGGCAATTTTCACTGGAATATATTGGAAACTTTCTGCATAAAGGCACAAATCGAATTTAATATTTTCCTTCGGGGTATACTCTTCAAATGTAGTAGGTTGGATCTCAGCTTTTCCCTTAGTATTTTTTTTCGCATGCTCTGCTAATATAGAACTAGGGATTACTATTGTTACCTGATGACCTAAGTCTATTAAGTACTTGGCTATCTGGCCTGAACCGCCACCAATATCCAATATTTTTAGTTTTTTATTTGGTTTTTGCTTGGGTAAATATTTGAACAAATGCTGCGTATAGGCTTCTTGAGCCTTCCCCAAGTTTTCTAAATTTACGTCCAGTCCCTCCCAATATCCATAATGTAAATGTTCTTTACCAGTTACAAAACTAACGACTCTGAGAGCTATATCCAAGCTTACTGCTCGAGAATTTTCTTGGGATTTTTTATTCTTACGATATGCCGTCATACTAACTTTAAATCCTTTCACACCATTGCATTAAATTTTTAATAATAATATTTATTAGCTGAACTGGCCTTGTATTAACCACTTATCGCTAGGAGAGTTTACTCCAAATTTTTTCTTTGAATTGAATAACCAAAGGTGGGATCCACAAGTTGATTTAACTTGCCAATAATCACGTTCTGAATTTTCATTATCTCTTTTAGTTAACCACCAATCTGATGAAATCCTTTCAGGACCTATTGCTTTTAAAATCTTATATTTTTGACCACCCCAATAAAATAACTTTGGTAGTTTATGATTGTTCGATTTTGGTATTTGTTTTAACATTATTATTGGTTGGGGTTCAAAGAGTATTTTGGGTCTTGGTTTATTCTGTATTGGCCAATTGTTTATTTGAAAATTGTGCGGTGGTAATTTAAAAATGTAACTTTTTTCAGGTACATGACTTTCTCCTGGAGAGAAAATTCTTACTGAATCTTTCCCTAATCTACTTCCTAATTTCTCAACTAATTGGGAAATATCATTATTATCTATTTTCAAAGGAGTATTTTTTTTTTCTTTTACTGTATTAGAATCAAGTAGTTCTTTTTGCTTATAAAGTACGGGGTAAGTTTTTGGAGTTTCTACTTTGATATTTTGTATTTCAGGTATATTTTCTTGCCCAAGGAGCTTTTCAACAAATATAGTTACTATATTTGTATGAGAATTAGTGGGTTTAGTTAAATTTATTTTTATTATTTTTCGAAGTTTCTTTTCACTATTGAATATTATATTTATATTCTGGGCGCTCACATGTGAGCTTTTCAATTTAATACATAAGGCCATTATCAATTTTTTGGTTAAACAGATAACTTGGTATTTACAACTTGGATACACAAAAAGATCTATTTTTACTTGAAATTTTGACTCAGTTTTTACAATTGGAAGGAGTTCGTCTTCTTTACCAGTAGCTTTATCAAAGAGACTAGGTACTTCATTATCAAACCGAAGGTACAAATCATTTTTTGGTATTTTTTCTAGCTGGGAAATGGTTTCAATTCCAACATCATTTAATTTTTTGACTGAACTATAACTAATGCGTAAAGATTTAATTGGTAGATTAAAAATTGAATCCTCAATCAAATTTCCAACCATATCTTTTTTCAGAAAATGGGATTTGGCCCATGCTGCCCCAACAGTATGTGCTACGCCAACCTGGGCTGTTATATGAGAATTTTTTAAAAAAGATTTTATTTTGTCAACGTAAGAGTCTTTAAATGTGTGAGATAGATCCAGTATTATGGTAGAATTTTTAGTTACAGATATTCTATGTGTAATACTTGATAGCCAAAATATTATTTTGTTGAGATAAAGCTTTTTTTTCTTTAATGGTAAAGCTTTTTTTACAATTAAATTTGGTTCTATTACTATAGCATCGGTTAGTTGTTTTTCTTCAATTAAATTTGACGATCCACAGTTATGGTTTACTTTAGAAATAATTTTTTGTTGTCTGCATGTTCTCAATATACAAACTGGTTTATATTTTAAATGGGGATTTTCCATCAAAATTAAGTCAATTGATAAATTAGAAAGCCAGATGGCGATGAAGTGCTTTTTGTTCATGTTTTGTTCCATTTAAGTTAAGCAGTTTATAATTAAGTATTTTAAGAAAACTAATTCGTCTCTTTTAGCCTAATTATTATATCAACATTGGTAATTTCAGAATTAACAGGTGGTTCAGGTAAGTTTTTAATCTCCAAGAAGTTCCCTGGTGCATCGGTGAGCTTTCCTGTTTCTTCCCAGAAAAAATGGGAGTGGTTATCAAGTCTAGTATCGAAATAACATCGCACTCCATCCACGATTATTTTATTAATGAGTCCTGCGGTTGAAAAAGTATGGAGGGTATTATACACTGTAGCTAAAGATACAGGAATCTTTTTTTTCTTTGCTGCTTCAAATAGATCTTCTGCAGTAACGTGCTGATGGCTTTTATTTCCTACTAGAAGGTTTGCAAGTTCAACTCTTTGTTGAGTAGGTCTTAATCCAGCCTCATGAAGCCAATTGGCTATAAAAAAAGTATCTTGGGCGTTCACGTTTATATACCTCTGGAAACCAAACTTTATTTTTAAGTTATATTATTAATTTTGTCTAACATCAATGTTAAATCTTATTTTAACTCCTTGATTCTAACAAAGAAACCTCATTGATTAGTAGATTTCAATTATCATAATAATGATGGTAACTGTTGCACCTAACTTAATAACAGTGATAAGAGTGACTTGGTTGCAGGAAATAAGTTAATGAGAATTGTTTGTACAAATGACTATAGGCTTTGAGGATTTGCTGAAGTGTTCACGCGGAGAAATGTTTGGCATTGGTAATCCACAGTTACCCATGCCCCCAATGCTGATGTTTGACTGTATTAAAGAAATTTCGGATGACTCTGGTTTATATGGCAAAGGTCATGTGATTGCAGAATTAAAAATTAAACCAGATTTATGGTTTTTTGATTGCCATTTTGTAGGTGATCCGGTGATGCCAGGTTGTCTAGGTCTAGATGCCTTATGGCAACTTACAGGTTTTAATTTGGGTTGGAGAGGCTTAAAAGGGCGTGGAAGAGCATTAGGAGTCGGAGAGGTTAAATTTAAAGGAATGGTTACTCCAAAAACAAAATTAGTAACTTATGAGCTAAACTTCGTTAGAATATTAGATAGAAGACTTAAACTAGGTATATCTGACGGCCAAGTTTTCGCAGAT
This sequence comes from Paracoccaceae bacterium, assembly GCA_014239455.1. Lineage (GTDB taxonomy): Bacteria > Pseudomonadota > Alphaproteobacteria > Rhodobacterales > Rhodobacteraceae > CACIIZ01. The sequence continues at coordinate 17,412 of JAAZYV010000018.1, forward strand.
GGTGAAGAAATTTATGTCGCAAAAGGGCTAAGAGTTGGTTTATTTGAAAGTTAAGCATTTTCCCAGAAGAGAGGTCAATATTATATTTCTATTAACCAGGAGATTAAACTAATGCATAGAGTAGTCATAACTGGATTGGGTATTGTTTCTTCCATAGGTAACAACGCAGATGAGGTTGTTCAATCATTAAAAAAGGGAAGTTCTGGGATCACATTTGCCGATGAGTATGAATTTTATGGTTTTAGATCACAGGTCCATGCTAAACCAAAGATAAAACTAGAGGAAGCTGTGGATAAGAGGCAATTACGTTTTATGGGCGATGGAGCGGCCTATAATTACATAGCAATGGAGCAAGCCATTAAGGATAGTGGATTGATTGAGAGTGAAGTCTCCAATGAAAGAACAGGGCTAATAATGGGTTCAGGAGGACCATCAACCAAGAATCTTTTTGCAGCACATCAAATAGTCCTTGAAAAAAGAAGCCCGAAACGAATGGGACCTTTTATGGTAACGCGTGGTATGTCATCAACCAACTCTGCTTGTCTTGCTACACCTTTTAAAATAAAAGGAGTTAATTATTCAATTTCCTCTGCTTGCTCTACATCCGCGCATTGTATTGGTAACGGTTTGGAGCAAATACAGCTGGGTAAACAGGATATTGTTTTTGCGGGTGGGGGTGAAGAATTAGATTGGACCTTATCTTGCCTATTTGATGCAATGGGTGCTATGTCCAGCAAATACAATGATAAACCGGAAACTGCTGCCAGAGCTTATGACAAAGATAGAGATGGATTTGTGATTTCGGGCGGGGGAGGTGTATTGGTGCTTGAAGAATTCAATCACGCCATAGCCAGGGGTGCGAGAATATATGCTGAGATAACTGGATATGGTGCTACTTCGGATGGTCACGACATGGTAGCACCTTCTGGAGAGGGAGGTGAACGTTCAATGCGATTAGCACTATCAACTGTAAATGATCGTAAGATTTCCTACATAAATAGTCATGGAACTTCTACTCCAGCTGGGGATGTCGTCGAAGTTGAAGCAATAAGAAAAATATACGGAAGCACAAAAATACCACCAGTTTCATCTACTAAGTCACTTACGGGCCATAGCCTTGGTGCAGCAGGAGTTCATGAGGCCATTTACTCCATACTTATGATGGAAGATGGTTTCATTGCTGCTAGTGCAAATGTTTTCAATTTGGATGAATCATTACATTCAGAAGAGATAGTCACCCAGCGTCAGGATGCGGTTAGCTTTGATACAGTTTTGTCAAATAGTTTTGGTTTTGGAGGAACGAATGCTACTTTGGCTTTAAGCAAGTTGATTGATTAATCAAATGGCTATGACAATGCAAAACAAGTGTGGTTTAATCCTAGGAGTAGCTAATGAAAGATCTATTGCTTGGGGGATAGCAAAAGTTTTGGCAGAAGCTGGAGCAGAGATTGCATTGTCTTATCAAAACGAAAACCTGCTCAAGAGAGTTGGACCACTGGCAGAGACAATTGGTTCAAGAATCTGTATGCTTGCTGATGTACAAGATGCAAAGAGCCTAGACGAACTCTACAAGAAAATTACTGAAGAGTGGGGGAAATTAGATTTTTTGGTGCATGCACTTGCTTATGCAGACAAAGAAGAATTAACGGGAAGATTTGTCAATTCAACCCGGGATAACTTTTTGAAATCTATGGATATTTCCTGTTATAGCTTTGTAAATTTGGCTAAGAGATCTATGCCGCTAATGATTGAAGGAGGGTCTCTTCTTACTGTAACATATATGGGAGGGAAAAGGGTTACTCCTAACTACAATGTTATGGGCCCTGCCAAAGCTGCCCTTGAATCTTCTGTAAGGTACCTTGCTAATGACTTGGGCCCTGACGGTATTAGAGTTAATGCAATAAGTCCAGGGCCTATGAAAACCTTGGCAGGTGCTGCTATAGGTGGAGCAAGGCAAGTCTTTAGAAATACTGAAAAAAATGCACCTTTGGGGAGAAATGCTGATCTGGATGCTGTGGGAAATGCTGCATTATTTTTGCTAAGTGACAAAAGTTCATCGACCACTGGAGAAATAATTTATGTAGATGGGGGTTATCACGTAATGGGGTTGCCTCAGTTAGAGAACTTATAAGTGCTTGCCAGACTGTTTGTATTTTTTGTATTTATTGCAGTTAAATGTAAATTTGTCTTGATTTTGCATAGGGGCAAATAAGATGAAAAAAATAATAGTATTTGATGCATATGGAACTTTGTTTGATGTCAATGCGGCAGCTAGAATTTACGCTAAAAGTAATGATGATGAAAATTTTCTTAGCATTTGGGAAAAACTGTCTTCTTTATGGAGGGAAAAGCAAATCAGCTATACTTGGTATTATACAAGTATGAGTCAGAAAACGAATTTTTGGAAAGTTACGGAAGATGCTCTAGATTATGCATTGGATTATTATCAATTGAGCAATTCTCCCAATTTAAGGGATAACCTTCTGAGCCTTTATAAAGAACTGGACCTATTTCCGGAAGTTTTGGAAGTACTGAAAAAGTTAAAAATGAAAGGCTTTCCTATGGCTATTCTTTCAAATGGTACTACTGAAATGTTAAATAGTGCGGTACAAAAAGCCAATATATCTGAATATCTGACCGCAATACTTTCAGCAGAGGATCTGGGCTTTTTTAAGCCACATGATCAAATTTATTCTAAGGTCTTGCAGCATTTCTCTTGCAAACCCGCGGGAGTCATTTTTGTTTCTTCTAATGGTTGGGATGCGGTTGGAGGATCAGCTTTTGGCTTCCATAGTTTGTGGGTTAATAGAAATGGTTTGCCCGAAGAGAAAATGTTTTGGAGTCCGACTTGGCGTGGAACTGATTTAAATTCTGTCTTGAACCTAATATAATATTTTTCAACGTAGTTTGAGGACATTTATTTGAGTAATATTCAACTAATAAGATTTGCCAAGAATAATTCCACCAATAGGGTGGTTGAGACACCTCTTTTATCAAACAAGAAAGTGAACCAAATTATTGGAAAGAAGGTGTTTATTAAACCAGAGTGTTTACAAGTTACCGGTAGTTTTAAATTCAGAGGAGCGTGGTCAGCTTTATCTCATTTTCAAAATGAAGATAAAGTGTTTAATGGTGTAGTTGCTTACTCATCAGGTAATCACGCACAAGGGATTGCAGCGGCAGCAAAAGCTCACAAAGTTCCTGCAGTAATCATTATGCCGATGGATGCACCTCGTATTAAAATAGAAAATACTCTTAACTATGGTGCAGAAGTCATTTTTTATGATCGAATGAAGGAGGTCAGAGAAGATATTGGTGAAAAAATTGCAAAGGAAAAAAATCTTCGATTAATTCGTCCCTATGATGAACCATTAGTCATAGCAGGTCAGGGTACATGTGGCTGGGAAATAGCGCTTCAAGCTAAAGCATTAGGTATAAAAGACGCTGAAGTTTTGGTTTGTTGTGGTGGTGGTGGCCTTTCCGCTGGGATAGCATTAGCTCTGGAAGAATTGGCTCCATCATTTTCTGTCAGAACTTGTGAACCTGAATTTTTTGATGACACTGCGAGATCACTATGTTCTGGTAAAAGGGAAATTAACCAGGCATCAGAGAATTCTATTTGTGATGCTATACTCACTCCAACCCCTGGAGAACTGACCTTTCCTATTCTTAAGAAACTTGCAGGAAAAGGGCTTGTAGCCAGTGATGATCAGGTGTTACGCGCTATGAAATGCCTTTATGAAAATTTTAAGTTGGTTGCAGAGCCAGGAGGCGCCGTGGCTTTAGCAGCAGCATTATTTTCTAGTCAAATTTTGAAGAAAGAAAACATCATTGTGGTTGTTAGTGGCGGTAATGTAGATAGCAATTTGTTTGCTCGAGCATTATCCACAGAGTCGATTAACTTATGATTTTTAGTCATTTATCTAATATTTTTATATTGTTGGGATCATAGGGACTATCTTCAGTTATAATAGCCGGCCACAATTTATTCATCATTTTGACTTCAACGTTTTGTCCAAAGGTGCAGTATTTTTTTTCTAAATACCCCATAGCTATAGATTTATTTTGAGTAGTGGAATAACCCCCAGATGTTAATCGGCCTATCTTTTTACCATCTTTAAATACTGCTTCTCTTCCCCAGGGGTCGCAGTCATCTGGACCTTCAATCAGGAATGTCACACATCCTACCTTAATATTTCTTTTTGCAAGTGCGTCTTTTCCTAGGAAATTTTTTTCCATATACATGAACTTAGACAGGCCAGCCTCGATCAAGGTGGCATCTCTTCCCAATTCATTCCCAAATGCTCTATAACTCTTTTCTTGGCGGAGCCAATTTTGTGCTCTTGCTCCAACGAGCTTTAGGTTGAATTCTTTTCCTGCATCCAAAAGCAATTCAAAGAGCTTATTTTGGAATTCTACAGGATGGTGTATTTCCCAACCTAGTTCTCCAGTATAAGCTACCCTAATGGCTAGTGTCGGGACCATACCCAGTTCTATTTTTTTGCATGACAACCATGGAAAACTTTCGTTTGACAATAGTAATTTTGGGTCTGACGTTGTCACGATTTTCTGAAGTAACTCTCTTGATTTTGGTCCAGCAATGGAAAATGCTCCAAATTGGCTAGTGACATCCTGAATTTCAATGTAGCCAAATTCTTCCTTTTTATCTTGTGCCTTCTTAATTAAATAATCTTGATCATAGTCAGTCAGGGCGCCTGCAGAAATCAGATAATATTCTTCAGAATTTTTCCGTACTATCGTGTATTCGGATCTAACAGTTCCAGTGAGGGTAAGAGCATAGGTTAAATTTATTCTATTGACCCTAGGTAGCTTATTACATGTGAACCAATCTAAAAAACGGGTAGCTCCAGGACCTTTTATGATATGTTTGGTAAAAGCAGATATATCAATTAGGCCAACATTTTTCCTTATCGCCTCCGCTTCAGATTTTGCATAGTTCCACCATTTTCCACGCCTGAAACTTCTTGCTTCTTTATCACTGAAATTTTCACTGGCGAAATAATTGGGTCTTTCCCATCCATTAACCTGACCAAATTGGGCACCAAGCCCTTTAAGCTTTTCATAACTTGGGAAAGTTCTCAAGGGGCGGCATGCAGGTCTTTCTTCATCAGGGTGATGTAGAATATAGACATTCTCATAACATTCTTCATTTTTGTAAGCAGTATACTCTGTAGTGATCCATGAACCATAGCGCTTAGGATCTAAGCTAGTCATATCAATCGCTGCTTCACCATTAACCATCATTTGCGCCAGATAATAACCTGCTCCGCCAGCTGCAGTAATTCCAAAAGAAAACCCTTCAGCCAACCACAAGTTTCTTAATCCGTGAGCAGGTCCCAGCAGTGGATTCCCATCTGGAGTATAACAAATTGGACCATTAAAGTCGTCCTTTATCCCCAATTTTTCGCTGCTCGGAATACGCTTAATAAAGGATAGGTATTCATTCTCAATTCTTTCTAAGTCCAGAGGAAATAGATCGGCTCTGAATCCCTCTGGCACTTCATGCTTGAATCTTGCGGGGGCATTTTTTTCATATGGCCCTAAGATCCATCCATTCCGTTCTTCTCTTACATACCATTTTGCATCCGCATCTCTTAAAACAGGATGTTCTTCATTACTCTTCCTATATTCAAGAAGTTTAGGGTCCTCTTCTGTTACTATATATTGATGCTCCACGGGTATTGCTGCTATTTTCCTATTTAGAAGTTTTGCAGTGTTTTGAACATGGTTACCCGTCGCCGTTACAACATGTTCAGCAAAAAAATCAATTTTTTCTTCTGTGGGAACTAGATTACCACCTTTTTCAACCATCCTTGAGCAGGAGACAATCCATTCTTTCCCGTTCCAGTTATAAGAATTGGCCTGCAATTTTCTTTCTATCCTGACACCATCTGATCGAGCACTTTTTGCGATAGCCTGAGTAAGATCGGCTGGATTTATATAACCATCAGTAGGATGAAAAATTGCTCCTTTTAAGTCTTCCGTGTACACTAAAGGCCATCGCTCTTTTATTTCTGCAGGAGTTTTCCATTCGTAAGGGATCTCTACTGTATCAGCAGTAGAACTATAGAGCATAAATTCATCCATTCGTTCCTTTGTTTGGGCCATCCTAAGGTTTCCAACTACTTTGAATCCAGTATCTAGACCAGTCTCTTTTTCTAAGTGTTTGTAGAAACTTACTGAGTAATCATGTATATGCGTCGTTGCGTAGGACATATTAAAAAGAGGTAATAAGCCTGCTGCATGCCATGTTGAGCCAGCCGTTAATTCGTCTCTTTCAATTAATACTATATCATTCCAACCAGCTTTTTTCAGATGATATGCTATACTTGTTCCCACAACTCCACCACCTACAACAAGTGCTTTGACATTCACTCTCATATAGTGCCCCTTATAGCCTCCCAAAACATATTCTAGTATTACGGATAAGAAAGGATTTTAACAAGAACAATAGTTACTTCTAGACTAGCAGGATAAGCATTCTTATATTTTACTTCATATTTCGATGAGGTATGTGTATTAGTTAAATGTTTCTTAAAATAATTTGAGTTCGTTGGTATTATTCTCTCATTGTAGAGAATTTTGTTTTACTAAAAAGTAAGATTATGGTCAAAAAAATAGAGAAAATTTTTGTTAAGACATACGGTTGTCAGATGAATGTATTTGATTCTGACCGAATTACAGATTCGCTGATTGATTTTGGAATAAGAAAGGTAAAGGAACCCCAATGGTCCGATCTAATTCTTCTCAATACATGCCATATAAGAGAAAAGGCAGCAGAGAAAGTATATTCCGAACTAGGGAGATTCAAGAAAATAAAGAGAGAAAATCCAGAGATAAAAATCGGTGTTATAGGGTGTGTAGCTCAGGCTGAAGGTCAAGAGATAATGCGGCGGGCTGAGATTGTTGACATGGTACTTGGGCCTCAAGTTTATCATAGATTGCCAGAAATTATTAAGAGAATTCAAGATGGAGAGCGTGTAGTGGATACGGATTTTACTCTTGAAGACAAATTTGAAAAATTAGAACATAGTAAGCATGTTAAAAGACAGCCTGCAGCTTTTCTAACTGTTCAAGAAGGATGCGACAAATTTTGTTCGTTTTGTGTCGTTCCTTATACTAGAGGGGCTGAAGCTTCTAGATCACCGGAAGTTCTCTTTAAAGAGGCAAAAGAATTAGTAACCTCTGGGGTCAGAGAACTTACCCTTTTGGGACAAAATGTTAATGCTTATCAGGCACCAAGAAAGTCAGGGGGGCTTTTGGATTTGGCTGGTCTCATAAAGGAGATTTGCACTATCAGTGATTTAAAGAGGCTTAGGTTTATTACTTCCCACCCAAGAGACATGACGATTGACTTAATTAAGTTATTTGGTGAAGAGGAAAAGCTGATGCCTTATCTACACCTACCTATTCAATCTGGGAGCGACAGAATATTAAAGAGAATGAATAGAGGTCATACTGTTCGAGCTTATATTGAAACTATTGATAGGTTAAGAGAGATAAGATCGGACATAGCAATTTCTAGCGACTTCATTGTTGGATTTCCAGGTGAAACAGAAGAAGATTTTTCTTTGACTTTAGATATCTGTGACAAAATACGGTATGCACAGGCATATAGTTTTAAATATTCCCCTAGGGCAGGAACCCCCGCATATGAAAGGGCCGACTTACCAGAGGAGATTAAAGTAAAAAGATTGATGAGATTGCAGGAAAAACTACAAATTCACCAATCACAATTTCAGACAAATTTAGTAGAAACGGTGCAGGAAATATTGATAGAAAAACATGGAAAATTCAGCAACCAGTACTTAGGTAGATCCCCTTACATGAATCCAGTGGTAATTACTTCTAGGGAGGATATCATCGGGAAAATAATAAAAGTAAGAATTGTTAGTAGCAATGGACTTAGCTTGTTCGGGGAGCCTGTTACGTAACTACAATAGTAGTACCTTTATTTAATTATTGGTCTTGAACAAGTGTTAGTTTATGGATTAGGTAGATGTAAACGGTAACAAAAGGTAGATTTAGGTAACATTGTCTAAAGTTGATATCTTACAAAAGCAGTCCTCATTTTTAGAAACACCTTCCGAAGTAGAATTTCCAAACAACAGTGTTTTGGCGGAGCTATGCGGTGTAGGGGACATGCATCTTCATAAACTCGAAGATAAGCTAGGGATTCAAATCAGTAGGAGAGGAAATATATTAAGTTTTTCTGGTCATAGCAAATCAAGAGTGGACGCGGTAATTATTTTGAACAAGATTTATACATATCTGGAAGAAGGTCGCTCAATAGATTTTAATGATCTTGATTCTATAACTGAAGTTATGTTGAGGGGGAATTCTTCAAAATTGGAACTTTTGTATAAAGAGGCGAAGGAATCACAATCGATTCCTGAAACTTTTGCAATCAAAACAAAGAAGAAACTTATAGAACCCCGAAACATTAATCAGAAGAATTTCATACTAAATATTTTGAATTATGACTTAGCATTTGGGACTGGGCCTGCCGGAACGGGAAAGACTTATATTTCGATAGCTTTAGCAGTGTCCATGTTTTTAAAAGGACAAATTGATCGAATTGTTTTAACACGTCCAGCAGTTGAGGCAGGTGAGAAGTTAGGTTTTTTACCCGGAGACATTAAAGAAAAAATAGATCCATACATGCAACCACTGTATGATGCGCTCGATGATTTTTTGCCTGCTCGGCAGATTTCCAAAATGATAGAGGACAAGAGAATCGAAATATTACCATTGGCTTTCATGCGTGGCAGAACATTATCAGATTCCTTTATAATATTAGATGAGGGTCAAAACGCTACTTCAAATCAGATGAAGATGTTTCTCACTAGGCTAGGCAAGAATTCTAAGGCTGTTGTGACGGGTGATTTGACTCAGATTGATCTTCCTAACGGGATTCAAAGTGGTTTAACTGAAGCAGCAGTAATTTTAAAGAAGATAAGAGAGATCGGTTTCACTCAATTTACTGCAAGAGATGTTATGAGGCATAAACTTGTGGAGAAGATAATAACGGCATATGATGAAACTTGAAATATTGTTACTTAAGTATCCTGATGGGGATTAGGATCAACATTAATTTTGACGAGAAGAGGTGGCTCGAAACAGATTTTAGAGCTATGGCCAGAAAAGCTTTTGAGGCTACACTGAGGCTGTTGTCATGTGTAGATTTTCTGGAAAAAACGGAAATCTCTATTTTAGCATGCAATGACCAAGTAATAAGGAGGCTCAATAATCAATTCAGAGGTGCAAATACCACAACCGATGTTTTAAGCTGGCCGAGAACAGATCAATTTTATTTTCAGGGGAATGGGGTTTTACTAGGTCAAAAATATAAAAATGATACCTTCGACTTAGGAGATATAGCAATATCTTATGATACATGTACAAAACAATCTGAGGAATTAGATCTCAAATTTGAAAATCATGTAGTTCATTTACTTGTTCATGCCTGTTTGCATTTGCTAGGATTTAACCACCAAAAAGATACTGATTTTCAAAAAATGAAAGAGTTAGAAATTAAATGTTTGGAGACGTGTGGAATTGAAAACCCATATGCTTTGTAAACCTTGTAAATGCTGACCAGACATTGGTAATATGAAAAATCTCATGAAATCTTCTAACTTAGAGTATAGTATTTAAATGCAGAATTTTGATAAGAAACAGAAAAAAACCTCTTTTTGGGAAAATGTTTTTCGTACTGAAGATAGAACTCATTCTTCAGATAGTGTGGTAGCTGACCTGCCAAATTTAAGTGATCTTAGAGTGGATGATATAGCAGTACCCAAAGCCGATATTATAGCGGCTCCAGAAGATTCTTCTTTACAAAAAATTTCTGAAATATTTAGAAAATTTCGAATATCCAGAATTCCTATCTTCAAGGACACCTTAGATAATCCCTTAGGTTTTCTTCATTTAAAAGATTTTGCTTTGGGTGACGGATTTAATAAGGATCACAACTTTGAAATCAAATCCAAACTTAGATCATTAATTTTCATACCTCCATCAATGAATTTGGGTACTCTTTTGCAAAAGATGCAAGCCGAAAGGATCCATATGGCTTTAGTAATTGATGAATACGGAGGGGTGGAAGGGTTGGTTACTATCGAGGATTTACTGGAAGAGATTGTTGGCGAAATCATTGATGAGCATGATCAGGATGAGGATCAACTTTGGGCAGAAGAAAAGCCTAATATTTTTTTGGTTAATGCCAGATTAGAATTAGATATGTTTAAGAATCAAACTGGTGTTAACCTGAGATATGATTCGGAACAAGATGAAGAATATGAGACAATTGGTGGACTTGTAAATTCTTTGACTAATAGAATTCCCGTTAGAGGAGAAGTTATTAAGGACCAGATGGGTAATGAATTCAGCATTGTGGAGGCGGATGCAAGAAGAATAAAACGGTTAAGATTAAAACTATCCAAGAAATGCAAAAGAGAAAATGCTGATAGTCAGAAAAAATAGTTTTTTTCTATTGACCAGAATTAATTATTTTATCTTCGCTCTCAGTGGGGCTATATTATCGATAGCCCATCCTCCTATTTCACTACCTTATATTACGATATTTGTCTTAGCAAGTATTGGCATATATTGGCATAACACGAAACCTAATCCCCGATCATCCTTTTTTCTGGGATGGTTTTTTGGATTTGGACATTTCTTTTTCTCGCTCATATGGATTACTGAACCGTTCTTGGTTACACCTAAGGAAACAGGAATATTAGCTCCTTTTGCATTAATTCTTCTCGCAACAAGCTTATCAATTTTCTGGGGGTTTGCATTCTGGAGTGCAAGTCAAAAAAATGACTACAAATCTAGGTTCAGATCCTTATTAAAGCTAGGTGCATTCTTGTCCTTAGCTGAGTTATTACGTTCCTTTATGTTCACAGGATTTCCTTGGGTCATCTTAGGTATTGCTTTTGTTGAAACGCCTTTGGGACAGAGCTTAGCTCTTTTTGGCCCATATTGGTTGAGCTCAGTAGTGATAATCTTAAGTTTTATGACCTTAACCGGGTTTAAAGGATTTTCAATTGCGATATTAGGTTTTGCTTCCTTATTTGTGTATGGGGAAAACCGTAAAAAAGATGTTAGCTTCGTAGAGCAAGCCGTGAAGATTCGAGTTGTTCAACCCAACATTGATCAAAAGCTTAAGTGGAAGCCAGAATTAGCTTCTTCCCATGTAGAAAAGTTATTTGAACTAAGTCAAAATGATTTGGAAGAGGTAGATTTAATTATTTGGCCGGAAACTGCAGTACAATTCTTTTTAGAGTATCAAAAAGATTTCTCTGAGCAAGTTTTTGAAAAAATCGGGAAAATTATGATTTTAGGTGCAAGGAAATATATAAGAGAGAAGAATGAATTATTTAATTCAGCATATGTTCTGGACGAGATGGGACAAATTCATAATAGTTATGACAAAAAACACTTGGTGCCATTTGGTGAATATATCCCTTTTGCTGACATTATGAAAAAGTTTGGTGTCAAAGGGTTAGCAAGTAGTGATATATCAGGTTTTACTATTGGACAGCGATCAAGCCAAATGCACATTGGTGATATTCCAACCTTTGGAATAATGATATGTTATGAGTCAATTTTTTCTTATGAAGTGGATCAAAATATATTAGGGGTGGATTGGCTCATACATTTGACAAATGATGCTTGGTTTGGATCATATAGTGGTCCTCAACAACATCTAATGCATTCACAGGCTCGAGCGATCGAACAAGGCATAACTGTTTTCAGATCTGCTAACACGGGTATTTCTGCAGTAATAGATCAGTATGGTCGTATTGTTCACAGGTTAGATCTAAATACTGAAGGATATTTTGATGCAAATCTTTCCAAAAAACTGGCTACTACAATCTATTCTGGTTGGGGTGCAAGAAACTGGAATACTTTGTTATTTTCTTTAATTGTACTCATGATTATTTTATGCTTTATAAAAAGAGAAAATAAATTAATGCGTTTAATAGGTTAAGTGGAGAATCGCTGGTGGATAGTATAAGAAGGAAATTTGATTTTACTTCCGAATCTGTTTCAGAGGGACATCCTGACAAGGTTTGCGATAGAATTTCTGACTCTATCTTAGACGAGATAATTAGGCATGACCCCAAGGCAAGAGTTGCATGCGAGACATTTGCTACTACCAACCAGGTTATCATTGGAGGAGAGATTAGTTTTACTAATAAAACTAAAATTGCTGACTTTTCAAGGATGATTTCGGATATTGTGCGTTTAACCGTGAAGGAAATAGGATATGAACAAGAAGGGTTTCACTGGAAAAACTTGGATGTTGTTAACCTTCTTCATGAGCAGTCCCCTGATATCGCACAGGGCGTGGATCGAGATGGAGCAGGAGATCAGGGTATAATGTTTGGATATGCTGTGGATGAAACAGCTGAATTAATGCCCGCTCCGCTCCAGTATTCACAGGCAATTTTAAAACGCCTAAGCATTGCTAGAAGGAATGAACTCAAAGGGGTACTTGGACCCGATGCTAAATCACAATTAACCATTAGTTATAAAGATGGTAAGCCTAGTTTTATCAAATCAATTGTAGTTTCAACGCAGCATTTTGATGAAAAATTGTCCTCTGAAGAGATTAAGGATATAATTTCACCCTATGTTAAAGAAGTCGTACCATCTGAGTGGTTAGTGTCAGAGACAGTATGGCATGTTAACCCTACTGGAAAATTTGTGATTGGGGGACCAGATGGAGATGCAGGACTTACAGGTAGAAAGATTATAGTAGATACGTATGGAGGTGCCGCCCCGCATGGAGGAGGTGCTTTTTCAGGTAAAGACCCGACTAAAGTAGATAGATCAGCTGCTTACGCAGCAAGGTATCTGGCAAAAAATATTGTTGCGGCTGGTTTGGCAACAAGATGTGTCTTGCAGCTTTCTTATGCAATAGGGATAGCAGAACCTTTATCAGTTTATGTCAATACGTATGGAAGTAATTCTGTTCCAGAAGATAATATTGAGAGAGTAATTAAAGAATGCATGGATCTGAGTCCACAGGGAATAATAGCACACCTTGATTTACTTAAACCAATATATAGTAGAACGTCCGCCTATGGCCATTTTGGTCAGGAATATACAAAGGACGGACATTTTTCTTGGGAAAAGACCAACCTGGTTGATAATTTATTGGGAAAAATTATTTAAGATCAGTCGTCACCATTACTTGGTACAGCTAAGAATAAGCCCGAAATGACAAACATCACAGCCACCAGTAAGGTTTTTGGAAGAAGAAAGGGCAAGCGGCTTAGCAGTAGACAAAAAGAAAATATTAAAATTCATTTGTCTAAGTATTCTGTTTTCAAGTCGTGCGCGGAAGGTTCATATAAGCTTCAAAAAGTTGATCTGACTAATCTTTTTGGTAATCTTAAAGATTATGAGTTAGAAATAGGATTTGGGATGGGTGATCATTTATTTCAGAAAGCCTTGGTACAAACTACTACTGGTTTTCTAGGTTGCGAAGTTTTTGAAAATGGGGTAGCCAGTTTGCTCACTAGAATTCGAAACAAGAAACTTAAGAATGTCTTTATACACCCGGGTAATTGTGTTGATTTGTTAGATAATTTAAGGGGTGCTAAACTAAGCGCTATACATCTTCTCTTTCCTGACCCTTGGCCTAAAAACAAACATCATAAGAGAAGATTTTTCACAACGGAAAATATTGACAAAATGTGTTACGCTTTGAAAAAAGGGGGAAGTATATTTGTGGCAACTGATATTGAAGAATATGCAGGTCAAATTAGTTCTAGTATGGAAAAAAGGACTGATTTTAAGGCTGAGAATTACTTGATTAAAGAATTTAAGTCTCCTTTAGGGAGTAAATTTAAGACCAAATTTGAAAGAAAAGCCTATGCTTTAAATAGAGTTCCTAAATATATGGTATTTAAGAGGGTAGCATAATGGAAGAAATTCTTGAGTCAATTCAGTCAAGCCTTTCTCCTGGTTTGAGTGGGGAATTTACCGTCCCTGGTGACAAATCTATTTCTCACCGAGCCTTGATATTAGGGAGTATGACTATAGGGGAAACCATAATACACGGACTTTTAGAGTCCGAAGATGTACTTAGTACTGCTAGTGCCATAGATGCCCTTGGTGCTCAAGTTCTTCATAAAAAATCAGGTGTTTGGTCTATCAAAGGGGTTGGAGTTGGGGGGTTTAAAGAACCAGAAAATGTAATTGATTGTGGGAATTCCGGTACATCTGTTCGCTTACTTATGGGAGCTGTTTCGACATGCCCTATTAAAGTTATTTTTACTGGAGATAACAGTTTAAGAAAAAGGCCTATGGATCGGGTAGTTTTACCTCTCAAGGAATTTGGAGCCACATTTTCCACCAATTTTGGTAACAAGTTACCTATCAATGTTGCTGGAAATCAAGAATCCATTCCAATCAGATATGAACTATTAGTTCCATCAGCACAAGTAAAATCAGCCATTCTTTTGGCAGGACTAAATGTAAGGGGTCGGACTACCGTAGTAGAGCGGGAAGCATCAAGAGATCACACTGAAAAAATGCTAAAGGCATTTGGTGTAAAAGTGATTATTGAAAACAAAGATCAATTCTCAGAAATATCAGTTGATGGTTTTTCAAAGCTTAGACCAATTGAGATCAATGTACCAGGTGATATCTCTTCCGCTTCTTTTCCTATCGCGGCAGCTTGCATGGTGCCTGGATCTGAAATTTTTATGAAAGATGTAGGGATTAATCCCTTGAGAGACGGATTTTTGGTTACCCTTGTTGAAATGGGAGCCAACATAAAGATAATGAACAGACGTCAAAATGCGGGGGAGTTGGTTGCAGATATAAGAGTGATCTATTCGCCAAATTTAACGGGTGTTGAAGTTCCGAAACAAAGATCAGCTAAAATGATCGATGAATACCCGATTTTATCAATGGTGGCAGCGATTGCAAATGGCCCAACAATTATGAAAGGTATTAGAGAACTTCGGTATAAAGAGAGTGACAGAATTAATGCTGTTGCAAAAGGCCTGATAGATAGTGGGGTTGATGTCATTGAAGGTGAGGATATGCTGGTTGTTAATGGTAAAAGTAGAAAAAATATTGAGGGAGGTAGCCAAATTCATGCTTCTAATGACCACAGAATAGCCATGTCTTTTGCTTGTTTAGGTCTCATATCAAAAAAAGGCATTAAAGTGAATGGGGCAACCTCCATCAATACCAGTTTCCCAAACTTTGTTGATTTGATGAATTTGATAGGGGCAATTGTGATTGTTCCTAAAAGGACAACATGATTGGTCTGATGTATAGAGATTATTGTCTTTTAGGACGAGAAAAGTCGTGAATTTCATAGTTGCTATCGATGGTACTGCTGGGTCAGGCAAAGGTACCATAGGAAAGGCTATCTCCCGCCATTATAATTTTAGGTATCTGGATACGGGACTTTTGTATAGAGCTTTAGCTTTCAATTTGAGATCCTTTTCTGGTAACTTAGGATCAATTTCGGAAAAAAATATTCTGAAAGCCATACGGGCCATAGATGAAAAAATACTCCAGTTAAAGGAATTAAGAGAAAACGAATTTGGCGAGAAAGCTAGTCTCATAGCTACCAATCCTTTTGTGCGAAAGGAGCTATTAATTTATCAGAGGAATTTTGCGAGTCAAAATGGTGGTGCAGTCTTAGACGGGAGGGATATAGGAACCGTGGTTTGCCCAGATGCAAATGTGAAAATTTTTGTTGATGCTATAGAAAGTGTGAGGGCAAGAAGAAGGGTTAAACAATTTAAGGAACAAAAGTTGGCGATTTCCTATACAGAAGTGCTAGAGGACCTAAGGAAAAGAGATGAGCAAGATAGAAATAGAAAAGTTTCACCCATGGTTCCAGCAAAAGATGCTCTATTACTTGACTCGTCAAAAATGTCCGTTCAGGACAGCTTAGACATTGTTGTTTTAAGGATAAATGCAGAATTAAATAAAAATAACATTGAATAGTTAGATTTATTCTTTATTAAGTTGTTGTTAAATAAAGAAGATGGGAATCAACTACAATACTAAAAGGGAGAGCTATATGTCAGCATCGGCGACAATGGAAGCTTTTGAACAATTATTGAATGAAAGTTTGGAGTCAACCACCCCAAAAGAGGGGGCGGTGGTGAATGGATCCGTAATTGCAATCGAAGCAGGACAAGCCATTATCGACATCGGTTATAAGATGGAAGGCAGGGTGGATCTCAGGGAATTCTCAACTCCGGGAAAAGAGGATGAAGTTGTAATAGGAGATCAGGTTGAAGTTTACTTAGAGAGGGTTGAAGGTTCCCGTGGGGAAGCTGTTCTTAGCAGGGAAAAGGCACGGCGTGAAGAAGCATGGGATCGGTTAGAAAAAGCTTCTAGTAAGGAGGAGAAGGTAGACGGTGTTATCTTCGGACGAGTGAAAGGCGGTTTCACGGTGGATTTAGGTGGGGCAATAGCTTTCTTACCTGGTAGTCAAGTAGATGTAAGACCCATTAGGGATACAAATTCTTTGATGCAGGTTTCTCAGCCTTTCCAAATTCTTAAGATGGATAGGCGTCGTGGAAACATTGTTGTATCCAGACGAGCAATCTTGGAAGAATCAAGAGCAGAGCAACGGGCAGAATTAGTTGGAAATTTGACTGAGGGAAGTGTTGCTGATGGAGTGGTTAAAAATATTACTGAGTATGGTGCCTTTATTGATTTAGGTGGGGTGGATGGATTATTACACGTGACGGATATGGCTTGGCGTAGGGTTAATCATCCATCTGAATTGTTGAACATAGGTGATACTATAAAGGTTCAGGTCATTAAAATTAATAAGGAAACCCATCGGATCAGTCTTGGGATTAAACAGTTACAAGAAGATCCTTGGAGTGATGTTGAGTCAAGGTACCCACTTGGTTCAAATCATACTGGTCGTGTTACAAACATTACAGATTATGGAGCATTTGTTGAGTTGGAATCCGGAGTAGAAGGACTGGTTCATGTTTCAGAAATGTCTTGGACTAAAAAGAATGTGCATCCAGGTAAGTTGGTTTCAACAAGTCAAGAGCTAGAAGTAATGGTTTTGGAGATTGATACAGCAAAACGACGTGTTAGTCTTGGCCTCAAACAAACGAAAGGAAACCCGTGGGAAAATTTTGCAGAAGGCCACCCTGTTGGAAGTCAGGTTGAGGGAGAAATAAAGAATATCACTGAGTTTGGCTTATTTATAGGATTAGATGAAGATATTGACGGCATGGTACATTTAACCGATCTACATTGGAGCAAATCTGGGGAAGAGGTACTTGAGGGATTTAAAAAAGGTGAACTAGTCAAGGCTCAAGTTACAGATATTGATATAGAAAAGGAAAGAATTTCACTTTCTATTAAAGCTTTAGAAAAGGATCCTTTTGCAGATGCCATTGGCGAGCTTAAACGAGGGCAGATAGTGACTGTAACAATAACAAATCTCCAGGACAGTGGTGTAGAGGTTGAATTTAATGGTGTTAACTCGTTTATAAGGAGATCTGATTTATCTAGAGACCGAGCTGAACAGAGATCAGATAAATTCGTAGTAGGAGACAAAGTGGATGCTAGAATTACTAATATTGATAAATCAGGTCGCAAGGTAAATTTCTCTATAAAGGCAAAGGAGATAGCAGAAGAAAAAGAAGCTGTCCAACAGTATGGGTCTTCCGATTCGGGGGCTTCCTTAGGAGATATTTTAGGAGCGGCCTTAAATAAAGAGGAAAAAGAGGAAAAAAGCTAAACCGTTCTTACACATGACTTTTGATAGGAATATACGGAAAATAGTGAGGGATTATGTCTCTTAGAAAACTTTTGAAGAATCCTTGGTCTCTTTAGATGATTATTGCCTGCTTTTTGATTTTTTTTGAAGCCAAGTGTGTTTGATGTAACGTATGATCTTTAAATACTTGATGCCCACAATAATGTAAGACAGTTTTCTATAGCCCGTTGAAAAAAATAAATTATATATATACACTAATGAGAAGTTTTGGAGAAATATATGATTAAGTCTCAACTAGTACAGAAAATTTCAGAAGAAAATCCCCACCTTTTTCAAAGGGATGTAGAGCGATTGGTTTCGACAGTTTTTAGCGAAATAACTTCAGCGATGTCTTCCGGGAGAAGAATTGAGTTGAGAGGGTTTGGAGCGTTTTCAGTAAAGCAAAGAAAGCCACGCACTGGTCGAAACCCTAGAACTGGAAGCTGTGTGGAAGTCGAAGAAAAATTTGTTCCTTTTTTTAAATCGGGAAAGCTTTTAAGAGAAAAATTGAATAAATAGGACTATTTATTGCTTAGAGTAGCTAAATTTCTTAGTAACTTGGCGCTAATACTGGTAATTGTATGGCTAGGGGTGTTGAATACACAGCCTGTCACCCTTGTCACTGTTCCTCAGTTATTTGATTTAAGAGAAATAGGGATATTTTCGATTCCATTATTTCTGATAATCATCAGTGCTCTTTTTGTTGGATTTCTAATGGGATGTATGACTGAATATATCAGGGCTGGAAAAACAAGAAGGTTTCTAAAGGAAAGAAATAGTAATCTCAAAGAAAGTAATATGAAATTGAAGAAAACTGAGAAAAATTTGGAATTGGAGGACGATGAAATATTGTCACTCCTGAAGAAATAATATGGTTAACATTAAGCTCTGTGGTTTGAGAGAGCCAAGTCATATCAAAATTGCCTGGGAGTTGGGAGCAAAGTATGTAGGAGTTGTTTTTTTTCAGGATTCGCCAAGATCTTTAACAATTGAACATGCTAGGCCTCTTTTGAGATATGCCCCGGAAGGTTTAGTTAAAGTAGGATTAGTTGTAAATCCGGATGACGAACTGATTCGATCAGTATGTAGTCTTAATTTGGATATGATCCAGCTCCATGGATCAGAAACAATTGAGCGTGTACAAGAAATTAGGAATGCAAGTGGCTTACCTATAATTAAAGCAGTCGGTTTAGGGGCAAGAGAGGATTTAACTAAAGTCTGTCATTTTGCCAAAGTTGCTGACCAGATATTAATTGATGCAAAACCAAATGCTAATACTAACTTGCCTGGTGGAAATGGATTAAGTTTTGATTGGGAACTAATTAAGAATAATTCATGGAATTTCCCTTGGTTTCTTGCTGGAGGATTGAACGAAAATAATATAATGGAAGCCCTCAAGAACACAGATGCTAGGCAGATTGATCTTTCATCTGGAGTAGAAGATAAGGATGGTAGAAAAGATATTAATAAAATAGTAAGATTCATGCAAAAAGTGAAAGAATATGAGGAATTCCATAGTGCTAGAAAATAAAATTAATTCTTTTGTTGGAGGGCCGGATGAACAAGGTCGTTTTGGGAATTTTGGTGGAAGATTCGTTTCTGAAACATTGATGCCATTGATACTGGAGTTGGAAAAAGAGTATAATCGGGTTAAAACTGACCAAGATTTCTGGTACGAAATGCAAAGCCTTTTGAAAGACTATGTAGGTCGACCAAGCCCATTATATTTTTCCGAAGGGCTCACAAGTCATTTGGGTGGCGCAAAAATTTATTTAAAGAGAGATGAACTCAATCATACAGGAGCACACAAAATAAATAATGTTTTAGGTCAAATTTTGTTAGCTAGACGAATGGGAAAAACTAGGATTATAGCAGAGACTGGGGCCGGACAACATGGGGTGGCTACGGCCACGGTGTGTGCTCGATTTGGTCTGAATTGTACAGTATTTATGGGACAAACAGATGTGGAGAGACAAGCTCCCAATGTTTTCAGAATGAAACTTCTGGGAGCAAAGGTTGTGCCAGTGACTTCTGGACGAGGTACCCTGAAAGATGCAATGAATGAAGCCTTAAGAGACTGGGTAAGTAATGTTACTGACACTTTTTATTGTATTGGTACCGTGGCAGGTCCTCATCCTTATCCTGCTATGGTTAGAGATTTTCAATCAATTATTGGAAAAGAGGCCAAAGAACAGATTTTGGAAAAGGAAGGTCGTTTACCAAATAGTTTAGTGGCTTGTATTGGGGGAGGGTCCAATGCTATGGGACTTTTTTATCCTTTTTTGGAAGACAGAGATATAAAAATGTATGGAGTTGAAGCAGGAGGTAAAGGAGTAGATGATACTATGCAACATGCTGCATCCTTAACTGGTGGAAAACCAGGCGTACTCCACGGTAACAGGACTTATCTTCTTCAGGATGGTGATGGTCAGATTATTGAAGGACATTCTATTTCTGCAGGATTAGATTATCCTGGTATTGGTCCAGAGCATTCCTATTTACATGATTTAGGTCGAGTAGAATATGTTTCAATAAAAGATGATGAAGCTTTGATGGCATTTCAGCTATGCTGCGAAAAAGAAGGGATAATACCTGCATTGGAACCAAGTCATGCGCTAGCTTATGTGGAAAAGATTGCACCCAATCTTCCTCCAGATCATATTATGATCATGAATATGTGTGGTCGGGGTGACAAAGACATATTTGCTGTTGCAGATGTCTTGGGATTTAAAATCCAAGATTCATGATAATCAACTGGTTGAGAAAATTTTTCGACAGCATTCATTAGCATTTTTTATCAGATAGGTAATTCCGAGGGAGCATTTTGACAATGCTTGTTTCAAAAGAATTATTTCATCGTCAGAGAACTCACTTAAAACATAATTAGAGACGGCATGTGATTGTGGTCTACTGACCCCAATTCTGACCCTTAGAAAACTCGATCCAATTTTCTCATGTATCGATCTCAGGCCATTGTGGCCAGCATGACCACCACCCTCTTTCAATTTAATTTTTCCCAGGGTGAGATCTATATCATCGTGCAATATAATAACGTCTTCTATCTTTATTTTATAAAAATTCAAAACTTCTTGAACGGCAATTCCAGAAAGATTCATATATGTTAGAGGTTTAAGAAAAACGACTTTTTTGTCTTCTATAGTTTGGAAGTTAATCAAGGATTGGAATTTGTATTGCCAACTATGTGAATTGACCTCATTTGTAATTAGGTCCAAAGCCATAAAACCAGAATTATGCCTAGTTTTTTCATATTTAGTTCCCGGATTTCCAAGACCTGCAATAAGTTTCATCCAGATATAATTAACAAGTGAATTTTGAATTAAAGCTATTCGGATTCAGTTTCTTCACTAGTTTCCTCTGTTACCTCTTCTTCTGCACTTTCTTCCAGCTCATCTTCAGCAGAACGAAGCCCAGATGGGGCTTGAATATTAGCAATAACAAAATCCCTACCAGTGATAGTCGGAGTAGCGCCTGTTGGAAGTTCAATATTAGAAATATTGATAGTGTCTCCCATTTCAAATTCAATCAGGTCAACAACTAACTCGCTAGGAATTTCTTTGGCGTTTACAATCAACTCTACTTCAGGTCTTACAACTGTTAAAACCCCACCTTTTTTGATTCCTGGGCAAATATTTTGATTTTCAAAACGTATAGGAATAAACAAATTTATAGAGGCATTTTCTGACAATCGCATAAAGTCAATATGAGTCGGAAGATCTTTTACTATATCTTTTTGAACGTCTCGACAGATCACTTTTTCTTTTTGATCATTAATCCCCAGATCTATTAGTGTCGACATAAACCGGCCTTTTTTAAGGAGTCTAAGTAATTCATTGAATTTTACCTTAATAGCTTGGGGGGTTTTTTCCCCACCATATATTATTCCAGGTACAAAATTATTCTTCCTAAGTGCTCTTGCGGCACCTTTACCCGTTTCATTTCGAGCTTCCACCTGTAAGCTAATATTATCGGCCATTTTGTGCTCCTGAGATGCAAAAAATTTCATAAATCATAATTCTCGATGCGTATAGTACAAAACATTAAGAATTGAAAGGTCTTTCTGATACCTCATACCCATATACCAATTTTATTTGCCAATCCATGGAGGTTTAATATCGTACTTGATTGAAAGTTCATGAAAACTTTTCTCTGTTTGAGGATCGAGAGGAATTCCTTTAATCCTTCTTTGTTCAAAAACTCGCCATTCTCGGTCTCCAGGAACCATCACCTCTCTTTCGGGCATTGCTTCCGAGGTCCTAATCAAATGAATATATCTTTGAATTGCAGAAAGAAAAATTTCTTTCGTTACGAAACTTGTAGGCCTAAGACAAATCACAAATGCGCCTAGTTTCCTGGGTTTGCTGAAATTTGGCCCCAACATAGAAGGAATATCTGGGCTAAGCCTCATACCTGTCAGAACTGAAGAAAAGATTTCCGCTATACCAGCTAGACCCGCACCTTTATATCCAAAATCTGATCCTCCTAAAGGGGTCAAGGTGTGAGCAATATTTGGATCAGAAGTATTTTCTCCTTGATTATCTAAGGCAACTCCTTTCGTGAGAGGTTTCTTCAATGAACGGTGTAGTTCAATTTTATTAAATGGAACGGAACTAGTAGCCATATCTAGTAACCAAGGATATCCTTGATCTGTCGGGACAGAGACAGCTATAGGATTGGTTCCATGAAATCTTTCAGAGCCATCAAATAAGCTCACAAAGCTATCTGAGTTGCCAAAGACAATTGTAATTAGATCTTGATCTGCTCCATTTTTTGCATAGGCACCGGCTGGTCCAAAGTGAGAGCTATTTGTAATTGCTATGGCTCCTATACCGTACTTTGTGGCCAGTTTCACTGCTTCATTAACAGCCTTATAGGCTCCAACTGCACCGTGAGCATTATCGGCATCTATTACACCCGTGGATTCTCCTTTTTTGGAATAGAATTTGGTTTTTGGTTTCTTATTTACTCTACCTCCTTCAAAAGCTTTTACATAGTGATGAAGTAATCGAACACCGTGACTATCTATGCCGTATTGTGATCCATGCATCATAGAATCAACGACATATTTGACTGTTTCCTGATTAGTGCCAATACTCTTCAAAATTTGCTTACAAAAGAAACTTAAATTTTTATGATTGACCTTTCGTTGCAAAGAAGACTCCCATAAAATGTTGTTACCGTTTAAAAATATGAGGCCGAGAGGTTCTTGTGGCCTAATAGCATATAATGCTATCATATTTTTGGGCACTAATCCAATAGACTGGAGGCTAATATGACAGATTTAACAAGGCTAACAACCATTAGTGATTTGCGAAATTTGGCTAGAAGAAGGGTTCCCAAAATGTTTTATGACTATGTTGAGTCGGGGTCTTGGAGTGAGTCAACTTTTCGTGCCAATATAAGCGATTTTGAATCAATAAAGTTCAGACAGAGGGTTGCGGCGGACATTTCAAATAGAAACACTTCTGTTGATATTTTTGGTACGAAATCCAAAATGCCCTGTGCAATTGCACCTGTAGGTCTTTTAGGTATGCAACATGCCGATGGAGAAATAATTGCTGCTAAGGTTGCTGAAGATTTTGGAATACCGTTTACTCTTTCCACAATGTCAATTTGCTCGATTGAAGATGTTGCACGGCATGCAAGGGAACCATTCTGGTTCCAATTATACGTTATGAAGGATCATTCATTTTCCAGAAAGCTAATTGATAGAGCAAAAAAAGCAGGTTGCTCAGCCCTTATGTTGACGGTTGATTTGCAAATATTAGGGCAGAGACATAAGGACATCAAGAATGGACTAAGCACTCCTCCCAAGCTAACGGTCAAGAATATGTTAAGTTTAATGCAGCATCCAAAATGGTGTTTAAATATGTTGAAAACTTCTCGGAAAAGCTTTCGGAATATTGTAGGCCATGTGGATGGGATTTCTGATATATCAAAATTATCTGTTTGGGTTTCGGAGCAATTTGACCCCAAATTAAGTTGGGAGGATGTAGCTAGAATAAGAGATTGGTGGGGTGGAAAATTTATTATAAAGGGAATAATGGAACCAGAAGACGCCTCTGAAGCCATAAAAATTGGTGCCGACGCCATAATAGTTTCAAATCATGGTGGAAGGCAGCTTGATGAGGCTTCCAGTTCTATTTCTATGCTTCCTTCCATTGTAAGTGAGGTGGGAGGTAAAGTGTCAGTTTGGATGGATGGTGGCATTAGATCGGGTCAGGATATGCTAAAGGCTATAGCACTTGGAGCTGAAATTACGTTAGTAGGAAGGTCTTTTTGCTATGGCATAGGTGCGCATGGTACGGAAGGCGGTAAAAAAGCGTTGAATATCTTGCATCAGGAATTAGATATGACTATGGCACTGTGCGGTCATAGGGATATTAGGGAGGTAGACCATTCTATCTTAAAGTTTTAGATTTATTTTCCAATTTGGACGAATAGGATCGATTAATAGGGGCTACTCTTTAAGAACAACAGGATCATTCAACAGCTCAGGTCAATCTAGGAGTGATGTATGCTTTGGGTCTAGGTGTCATAGAGGACATAGTATATGGTTTCATATGTGGGCAAACCTAGCTTCTTCAAATGGACATGAAAATGGGCAAGGGTTGAAAGGGAATCTTACCGAAATGATGACACTTTCCAAATTGAAGAAGCACAAAGACTAGCAAGAGAATGAGTGAAGAAGAACTATAAAGGGTGCTATCTTACAAGACTTTAGTATTAGAGTATGACCAACAACTGATGTGTTGTTTAATTCAATACCAATCCTAATACCACAGTATGTATGTAGTTTGAAAGGTGTGGAGTATACTCTTTGCAACACTGCGACTGCTACGATTAATGCTTGGTATTAGGGTTGTTTTGGGTGTTTAACACTAGGTTATCATCAAGGTCTAGAACTTTAATACAGCGACTTATTGATTCAATTTAAACTTTAAGTCTGATGGGTTTATATGATGAGAGAGGTCTCGCATTTAACCTATCTTCTGGCACCAAAACTGATACATTCCTTCAAACGCCCTTGGATTGGCTTCTTCATAGGCATTCCATTTATCCAAATCATAAGGATCATCTGCTCCAGTATTATTGGATTTGAACTCCTGAACTATATCAACTGTTGCTAAACCACAAAACTTTAGGCCTAACTCAGAAAGACAACCTTTTATTTGAGGTATGGAGAACCTATGCTCTTGAACATGGAATAAAAGGTCTCTTAAAGTACTCAAGTTGTAAAAGTCACCGGAAAGCAGTATTCTTTTGTGGTGATCTTTCGTTGAATTTATTATGTCATCTCTGAATGATCGCATCTCCAAATCGCTAATTCTTATGCCAGACTCTTTGATCTCGTGTCTTATTGCTACAATGTGCTGTCTGCCCAGTTCACTGTAGAGCCCGATCTTCATGAGGCCGCCTTGTTTAAGACAGTCTGTTAGCTCCCTCCAACCAGCCATAGGATCGTTCATATGATGCAGAACACCAGCGCTTTCAATAATGTCGAACTGCCTGTCGAGTTTTCTGAGGTTTAGAATATCAGCCTGCATATATTCGATATTTTGAATGCCAAGCTCTTCAGTTTTTCGTTTAGCGTAGGCTAAACTAGACAAGCTAAGATCAACAGCTAGGACTTTGGAGTTTTTGAATGTCCCTGCAGTACCTATAGAATGTTGGCCCGTTCCACAGCCCGCAATTAAAATGATTGGGGATACAGCTTCATTTATTGTAGGATCAAAGAGCTTAAGATTGAGTGAATTGATAATCTTAGAAACAGGTTTTGGGTTTGTAGGCAATCTTAAATTTACCCATCTTGGATAAGGGTTTGATTCGTATTGTTTCCTGACTTTAGAAGAGACTGTATCAGTGATTTCTTCTAAGGCTGGGATTTTAGATTTAAGGCTGTTTTCGTTCTTTGGTTCGAGAATTTGTCGGACAAACACTTCTTCAATTTCATTCGCAACTATCAGTCGATCACACCATTCATACTTTTGTAACCCCTTGTAGCTGGCCAAACATAAAATGGACTGTGGACTTGGTTGCTCTCCGTTAGATAGTGCATGGATTACCTTGGTTTCCAAGACCTCAAGCGCTTTTGTCTCGCTATCACTTTGGTTGTAAATATACTCATTGTTAAAACATTGAAGTGCTAATGCAGATTGAAATTTCAAAACTGCGGGTGAAGTTGTGAGTTTAGACATAGATAATAGTAAACGGAATCGAATTTCTTTCAGTACCTTTTCTAATTCTAAATCAGCAAGGGGACAAACACTCATTAACTTTAGCAAAAGGGGTAGTTCAGATAGATCTGAAATAATCTTCTGTAGGGATTGTTTCAGGTCACCCGCAGCATACTTTTCGAAAAAACTTATTATTACTGCTTCAAATTTCAAGACACTAATAGCCGCCTTTGAAATGTCAGAAGGCCTAACATAGGTTTTATGATCAAGCATTGATGTAATTATCCTTTGCAGATCTGGGTTTGGCTTTTGAAAGGTTAACCCTTTCAGGGCATTTCCCATGTTGTTGTAGGCCTCAGCATAGTCAGGTTTGATTATGATAGCCTGCTTGTAGTTTTTAATAGCTTCTTCCTGATGTCCTTTATCTTTTAGGGCCATTCCCATATTATTATAAACCTCAGCAAAGTCAGGCTTGATTTGAACAGCCTGTTTGTAGCTTTCTATGGCTTTCTTTAGCTCGCCTTTATCCTGCAGGGCATTCCCTGTATTGTAAAAGGCTTCAGCAAAGTCAGGCTTGATTTGAACAGCCTGTTTGTAACTTTTGATGGCCCCCTCCAGATCATTTTTACTCTGCAGGACATTTCCCATATTGTTGTATGCTTCAGCATAATCAGGTTTGATAGATATAGCCTTCTTATAAGCATCAATAGCTTCCTCCACCTTGCCTTGCTCTTTGAGAGCAAGGCCCATGTTGTAATAGGCCTCAGCATAATCAGGTTTAATCTTAAGAGCATGTTTAAAACTGCCTATACCTGCATCAAATTGTTTAAGCCCTACATTAATGCCACCACTGATTTTATAAAGCACAACCGAGTTAGGAAATTGCTTTAATAATTCATTTGCTTTTTTCAGAGCGATTCGAAGTTGCCCTTGGTTGTAAAGATTAATCAAAGACTGCAACTTCTCTGTAGGTGGGTCTTGGGTCTTCAACTTTTTACCAACTGTCCTACCTGATAAAGTTTTTAAGCCATCATTGGCTTTCTTGTTCTTTGGAAACTTCACCAAAATATCTCTATATATGCGTTTGGCTTCCTCAGAAGAGTTTTCTTTGTATTTTGTCTTTGCAAGATTTATGGCTCGATCCAATTTAAGTGTATCTAGGATGTTCGACTGAATTGAAAGTGCATCATTATCATTTAAAACAATAGTAGTTGGCGATATTTCGAGCTCAGCTAATTGTTGCTCGACCTTATCAAAGGTCTCTCCTTTAGCCCCGTAATCTTTGGCTTGATCATACAAAGCTTTCGCATCGGCCAACCTATCCAATTTAATCAAAGCATCGATATAGCTGAGCCAGAATTGTTCAGCACTAGGATTAGCTTCTAAAGCTTTCTTAAAGAACGGTAATGCGTCTTGAATTTTACTAACACCAACAGCCAGTATCCCCATATTATGATTAGCGTCTGGGTGTTTAGGTTCTACTTTTAAGATAGCTGTATAAAGACGATCTGCCTCTTGTATCTGTCCAGCTTTATGAGCCTCGATGCCCTTCTTTAAGGCCTGCTCTAGTGTCAGTTCCATAGTGCATCTCTTATAAGCTCAAATTAAAACAAAACAATGCAGGTTGTTTAATGGAAAACCACAAATTTCACAGTTAAACCACGTCCACATAAAAATCAATATTTTTAACATCTCCAACTCATATTGTTTATGTCTTTAAGGTATGGTTAGGCAAGTTTCAGTTGGGTTTTATGGGTGCACTTATTCATTAGCTATGTATTCGGCTATAGATAAGGCTGAAGTAAGACCAGGAGATTCTATACCAAACAAATTTATTAAACCCGGAATATTGTGTACTTCAGTAGTTTGGATTACAAAATCCTTGTTAAAATGTTTTTTTGTGCCCAATTTTGGCCTTATTCCTGCGTAAATAGGTCTTAGATAATGACAATCACATTTGGGCCAAAACTTTTTTATTTCTTTGAAAGTATGGTTAGTTCTTGTTTCATCTAGTTTGTAATCTTCTTGTTCCACCCATTCAGTATCCGGACCAAACTTTCCATCCAAATTCATATCTAGGGTAAAATGTATACCTAAGCCTTCATTATTGGGAAGAGGGTAGATTAGATGTGAAAATGGTAAGCGATTCTTGTATCCAAAGTAAGTACCTTTGCAAAAAATGATGTTCCCCTGATAAGTCTCGGGGAAGCCTATTATTGACTTTGTTAAAGAAACGGAATCTAGGCCAGCAGAGTTTATTAATTTCTTTGCTGTAATTATTACCGAGCTGTTTACAAGGCATTCTATACCTTTATCTGTAGGAAAAAATTTCTCAAATTGGTGATTAAAAACTATTGTACCGCCTTCTTTTTGTAGATCGATCAGCATTGCGTTCATGAAAGCATGGCTGTCTACTATTCCGGTATTAGGTGACCAGATTGCATTAATCCCTTTAACCTCGGGTTCTAATTTCTTCAACTCTTTTTCATCTATAAGACGAAGTTCGGTGCACCCATTAAACAAACCATTTGCATAGATTTTTTGGAGATCATCCTTCTGATGATTATCTGTTTGGACTATTAGTTTCCCAATCCTCTTATGAGGGATCATTTTATCTCTACAATAGTCATATAGTAGGACCATGCCTCTCCTACAAAACTTTGCCTTTAGAGAATTTGGAGGATAATAAATTCCCGCATGTATCACTTCACTATTTCTAGAACTAATGCCTTGCCCAAAGGTAGGATTTTTTTCAACCAAAAGAACCTGTAAACCCTTTTTAGCATGTGCTAATGAAACTGCTATTCCAATAATGCCAGCACCAATCACTACTACATCAAAATGATATTTTTCAGGTTTCATCACAATTTTTGTTATTTAATCTCTTAATTTTCCTTTAGAGCTTTTTGTTTTGTGAAGAAATAGACTCAAAAGGGACATCATTTCTTCAAAAGATGGGATTAATTAATTTTGCAGTGCACGGCTTTGGCTAGAGACTTAATATAATTCTTAATATCATCTATGGGTTTTTCTTTTTCTATAAGATCAATTATTGCGGATCCTACAACCACGCCATCTGCTATATTTGCTACCTTTTCGGCATCTGATGGTGTTTTTATTCCAAATCCGACGCACATTGGTAGATGGGTTTTGCCTTTTATTCTCCTTACTTCTTTTTCAACTTCTTCAACATTCAGGTTGCTGGCTCCCGTAATACCTGCAACGGAAACATAATAAATAAAACCAGAAGTATTTTTCAAAACAGTGGGAAGTCTAGTCGGACTCGTTGTTGGGGTGGCAAGCCTTATAAAATCTAAACCTGCTTTTTTCGCAGGCAAGCATAGTTCACTATCCTCTTCTGGGGGTAAATCCACGATGATTAAGCCGTCTACTCCAGCCTTTTTGGCGTTCTCCAAAAACTTTTCAACTCCCATAGAATAAATTGGATTATAATAACCCATCAGAACTATTGGTATCTGCTTATTTTTCACTCTTATATTTTTTACTAAATCTAAAACTTTAGTTAGTGTAGTACCTGAATCAAGGGCTCTTTGCCCAGCTTTTTGTATTGCTGGTCCATCTGCCATGGGATCGGTAAACGGCATTCCTATTTCTATGATATCTACTCCCAGTTTAGGTAATTCTGTCATGATTTTTAGAGATGTGGGTAAATCAGGATCCCCAGCCATTAGAAAGGTGACAAATGCAGAAGAATTATTTTTCCGAAGTTCTTTAAACTTAGCTTCAATTCTTGACATTGGATCTCTTTCCTTATTAAAGCACAGCTAGTATTCTCATACTTTAGTTGGTTCTATTTTGTAACAACTTTAGGGGAATTATTTAAAGTATTAAAGGGTATAGTGAAGAAAATTTATTTTTAATTTTCGGTTTGTGAGGTATAAAAATGGGATTTAAAACTGGAATTGTTGGTCTTCCAAATGTTGGAAAATCAACCTTATTTAATGCGCTCACAAGGACCTCAAGCGCTCAAACAGCTAATTTTCCTTTTTGCACAATAGATCCAAACGTTGGTGAAGTTCCTGTGCCAGATGAACGTTTGCAAAAACTTTCTAAAATTGCTTCTTCAAAAGTTATTATCCCTACTAAAATGACATTTGTTGATATTGCTGGACTTGTAAGAGGAGCTTCTCGGGGAGAAGGGTTAGGCAACAAGTTTTTGGCTAATATAAGGGAGTGTGACGCAATCATTCACGTTTTACGTTGCTTTCAGGACTCTGAAGTAACTCATGTATCAGGCAAGGTCGATCCTGTTGCGGATGCGGAAATAATTGAAACAGAATTATTATTGGCTGACCTAGAAACGGTAGAAAAGAAAATTGCTTCTATAGAAAAAAAGGCTAATAGTGGGGACAAAAATTTAAAGAAATCCTTGAGGGTTTTTGAAAAGATTTTGAAGGGAATTAGCGATGGAGCGCACGCTAGAGCAATTACATTTGAAGAGGAAGATATTTCCATTGTCAATTCCCTCCAATTATTAACTTCTAAGCCGATTCTGTATGTTTGTAACGTTTCAGAGAGTACGGCTGCACAGGGTAATGAGTTTTCAAGTAAGGTTCAAGAACTTGTGAATTTTAGAAAAGCCAAGATGGTTATTATTTCTGCTGTCATTGAGGAAGAAATTAGTAAGTTAGAAGATTATAATGATGCTAGATTATTTCTTGAGGATTTAGGATTAGAGGAGCCCGGTTTGAATAGAATAATAAGCTCCGGGTATAACCTTCTCAATTTACAAACTTTTTTTACTGTTGGTCCTAAAGAGGCCCGTGCTTGGACCATACCTAAGGGCGCATTGGCACCTCAAGCTGCTGGAAGGATACATAGCGACTTTGAAAAGGGGTTTATTAGAGCCGAAATAATTTCCTACGAAGATTATATCAAATATGATGGGGAGCAGGGTGCAAAGGAGGCAGGCAAGATGAAAATAGAAGGCAAATCTTATTTGGTTCACGAAGGTGACATAATCCATGTCTTGTTTAACTTATAGTGGGACCTAGTTTTGCTTAAAGATCCCATTTTCATATGTTATATTCTTTAGATATAACCCTTGTGGTGGAGCTAGAGATCCACACTTTTTTCTGTCCTTAGATTCTAATATAAACTTTATGTATTCTGGTTTCCATTTGTGGGAACCTACTTTCTCTAAACTGCCTACGATACTTCGGACTTGATTGTGTAAGAAACTTTTTGCTTTACATTCGATCACTATAAGTCGTCCATTTGGTAAATCTTTTTCCTTGAATGAAATGCTGTCGATCGTCCTGATAGGTGAATTAGCCTGACAAATTGATGATCTAAAAGTGGTAAAATCATGAGTGCCAATCAAATGTTTAGCACCAACTTCCATTCTATCAAGGTCTTGAGCTCTATTTAGATGCCAGAATCTGTTTTTCTGAAGGGTTAGTGGAGCTTTTCTTATCAGTAGCTTGTATTCATAAATTCGAGATTTTGCGGAGAATCTAGAATGAAAATTTTCATCTACTATGCATACTTCTAAGATTGAAATGGCAGTCTTTTTTAAGTAGAAATTCATAGCACCTTGTATTTTTTCTGGTAACCATTTTTTTTCTAAGTCAACGTGTGCGACTTGCCCTAATGCATGTACCCCAGTATCAGTTCGACCAGATCCAGAGATATTAACGGGGTAGCCCAAAAATTTTGAAAACGCTAATTCTATCTCGCCCTGTATTGTTTTACACTCTACCTGTTTTTGCCATCCGTGATAAGCGGTACCATCATATTCAATCTTAAGGGCATATCTCTTCATGATTTCTAAGTAGCTATTTTATTGATCCGTTTTAAAGTATGCATTTTTTAGTAACTATACTATATATTTTAAATTATATTATTGAACAAATTTCCAAATATGGTTCTTATATAGCTTTGAAGCATTTTGTGATGGTAAGCTAACTGAATAATTGATTTACATGAATAATTAAAAGCTTTATAGGCCTTCAATATTACCTTGAATACCATTTTTTAGCGTGAAAGATTAAGTAGAGATGTCTGAAGAAGAATTTGACTTTAAGAATACCTTGCTTTTACCGAGTACAGAATTTCCCATGAGAGCGTCTTTACCGAAAAGAGAGCCAGAATGGCTAGCACATTGGAATAAGCTTGGTATTTATAACAAATTGAGAATTCTTAGTGTTAATAGAGAGACCTTTGTTCTACATGACGGACCTCCTTATGCAAATGGACACCTGCATATAGGCCATGCTCTAAATAAGATCCTAAAGGATTTCATTGTTCGGAGTCAGCAGATGTTAGGCTTTGATTCAAGGTATGTTCCTGGTTGGGATTGCCATGGTTTACCAATCGAGTGGAAAATTGAGGAAGAATTTAGAAAAGAAGGCAAGAATAAGGATGAGATCCCAGTAAATGAATTGAGGAAAAAATGTCGAGATTTTGCTTCAGAATGGATTGATATACAGAGAAAAGAATTTCAAAGATTAGGAATAACAGGTGATTGGGAAAATTCTTATAGCACAATGGATTTTAGTTCAGAAGCAAGAATAGCATCTGCGTTTATGACTTTTATTGCTACTGGTACGATCTATCAGGGATCTAAGCCAGTAATGTGGTCTCCAGTGGAAAAAACTGCCTTAGCAGAGGCCGAAATAGAATATAAAGAACATGATAGTAAAACAATCTGGGTTAAATTTCCGATAGAATCGGGGCAATATACTGGGTGTTCAATAATTATTTGGACTACCACGCCTTGGACTTTGCCGTCGAATAGGGCGGTGTCCTTTAATGAAGGTATTTCGTATAGCTTGTATGAAGTTAAGGAAACAGAAAATGAATGTTGGTTGTCTATTGGTGAGCGAGTTATACTCGCTGACAAACTCTCGGATGCAAGTTTAAAACAAGCCAGGGTTATTGTCGCAGAGAAAGTAGAGAAAGTAGAATCTAAAGAACTAAAAGAGACCAAACTCAGACATCCATTCAGTGAGGACATTGATGCACAAGGGTTTTGGGACTATGAGATTCCATTAATTGAAAGCTCCTTTGTAACTGAAGAAACAGGTACAGGTTTTGTTCATATGGCTCCTAGCCATGGAGCGGAAGATTATGAGGAATTTGTGAAAAGAGGGTGGACTGATAGGTTGACCCACAATGTTGGAGAAGACAGTTCATTTTCTAAGAAGATGCCATTTTTTGGTGGATTAGAAATCTTTAACAAGAAAGGAAAGGAAGGGAAAGGGAATGAAGCTGTAATTCAGAAACTTATAGAACTAAATGCGTTGATGGCTAGGGGACGACTAAAGCATTCCTATCCACATAGCTGGAGATCCAAGGCACCATTAATTTTTAGAAATACAAATCAATGGTTTGTTTCTATTGACAAACAGTTATCTAAGACCAAGTCCAAATATGGAAATACAATAAGGACACGAGCTTTGAGGTCAATCGATGAATTAGTGCACTGGGTGCCCAAAAGTGGTAGAAACAGACTTTATTCTATGATTGAAACTAGACCAGATTGGGTTCTATCTAGACAAAGAGTTTGGGGAGTTCCTTTGACATGTTTTGTTCGAAAGAATGGAAATCCATCTGATCAGGATTTTATACTTTGTGATGAAAAAGTAAACAAACGCATTATCGAGGCTTTTGAATTGGAAGGTGCAGATGTATGGTTTGAATCTAATTCAAAAGAGAGATTTCTAGATGGGTTGTATGATCCAAGGGATTTCATAAAAGTAAATGATATCTTAGATGTTTGGTTTGATTCAGGTTCCACCCATTCTTTCGTATTAAAAGATCGTGCGGATGGGAAATGGCCGGCTGATTTATACTTGGAAGGAACTGACCAACATCGAGGTTGGTTTCATTCGTCTTTGCTTCAGGCTTGTGGTACGGAAGGAAGAGCACCTTATAATGGTGTGCTGACCCATGGTTTTACTTTGGATGAAAATGGGATGAAAATGTCCAAGTCGCTAGGCAATACCGTGAGCCCAGATGAAATAATTCGCCAATACGGTGCAGATATTTTGAGGCTGTGGGTTGCTCAATCGGATTATACTAGTGACCTAAGGATAGGTTCTGAGATTTTGAAAGGTGTGGCAGATAGTTATAGAAGGCTAAGAAATACTATGCGTTTCATGTTAGGGTCTTTAGGACAATCATCGCAAGTGCCTTCAGTAGAGTTTTTTGATCTACCAGACCTTGAAAAATGGATTTTACATAGATTGAACCAGTTAGATGGCTTGGTAAGAAATGGTTATGGGACATATTCATTTCAGTTGGTTTTTCAACAACTTTTTCAGTTTTGTACAGTTGATCTTTCCTCATTTTATTTTGATATCCGAAAGGATACTCTATATTGCGAACCTGTAGAATCTCCGACAAGAGCCGCCTCTATATTCACTTTAGATCTTGTTTTTCGAAGGCTTGTTACTTGGTTCGCCCCTATCCTTCCTTTCACAATGGAGGAAGTATGGCTAAATCGCTTCCCAAATGATGAAAAATCTGTTCACCTGGAAGATTTTCCAGAAACTCCTTTAACCTGGTTAGATGAGAATCTGGCGAAAAAGTGGGATATAATCAGGAAAGTACGAGGATTGGTGACAGCTGCAATAGAACTTGAAAGACAAGAGAAGAATATTCGATCTAGTTTGGAGGCTTATGTTATCATTAATGTGAATGACAAACATATTTTGCAGGTTATTGAGTCAGTGGATTTTAGTGAAATTTGTATAACTTCCGATTTGGAAATTAATCTATGCAAAGACCTACTAAAAGGGGATGGTTCCCAGGAACATTCTGTTACTATTAAGGTCATGCAGGCTAAAGGAGAAAAATGTAACCGTTGTTGGAAGTATTCTCTTTACTGTGAGAACTTTGCTGGTAGACTAGTTTGCCCCAGATGCTCGTCTGTTTTGAACCGCAAGAAATTATAAGCAAATGCCCATTCAAGCTTTGGGGTGGGTTTCTTTATAGACTTTCATCAACCTCACTTCATCAACATCAGTATAAATCTGAGTTGAAGCCAAAGAGGTGTGTCCAAGTAATTCTTGTATTGTGCGAAGATCTCCTCCTGCAGACAACAAATGTGTCGCAAAAGAATGTCTTAGAGCATGAGGTGTAGCTGTTGCAGGTAACCCCAATTGTAGTCGCAAATTACAAATTTCTTTCTGGATAATTCTAGGGGTCAATTTTTTCCCCCGTTTCCCTAAAAATAGGTGATCACCTTCCGTTTTTTGAAATGGGCATAGTTGGATATATTTATCTATATATGTATTGACAATTGGTAGAATAGGGATGATTCGTTCCTTATTTCCTTTCCCTTGAACCTTGATGATATCAGGAAAGGGATAACTCTTACGTTTGAGATCAAGAGCTTCTGAAATTCTTAGTCCACAACCGTAAAGGAGTGCTATTACAGCAGTGTTTCTAGCTGCTAACCACGGGGTGATGGTATTGGCTGATGCCAGGGAAAGCATTTTTATAGCGTCAACTGTGGATATTGGTCTAGGAAGTTTTTTTTCCTTGCGTGGAATTTGGATATTAAAAATAGAAAAATTTGCAAGGCCTTTTTTTTCATTAAGCCAATTGTAGAATTCTCTTACAGATGAGATATATCTCGTGATAGATCCTGTACTGGTGCCAAACTTTCTTTCATCTGCAAGCCAGGAGCGAAAATCAAGTGGTGTAAGATTTTTGAGTGAATGAAGAGAAATCTTGTCACCTAAATGAGATTCAACAAACATTAAAAAAATTTTTACGTCTCTCGAGTAAGAGTCAACTGTATTTAAACTATATCTCTTAAATTTGCAGGTAAAATTCCGCCATTCATTCAGTAGTGACAGGCCTGGCTCTGAAAGATAATGGTTTCTCTTATTCATCAATTGATCTTTGTTTTGTTAAGAGGTGGTAGAGTTGATGAGAAATTACTTTAGCTAGAATGTTGAGGTAATCTGTTTTATTATTTTGATTAAATGTTTCTTCATTTTCTGACCCAAGTAATAAAATTACTTGATCATCTTTTCTCAGATAAGTTTTTAGTGACAGTAAAGCTTCAGAAAAAATTTTTGCATCCTGTGATTTGAAGTCATTAGCCTTCCGAATATTCTTTTGGTGAGAACGTAATGACACAATTTTTTTTGTTGATAGTTTTGCTGATCTTAATAAGTCTATCATCTCAAGCTTGCTAAGAGGTTTCCAATTTTGATGTTCCATCTCTGGTAATGCCTTGTTATATATGAACGAATTTAATTTCGGAAGCCTGTAGGATTTTTCCTATGTCTGTACCAAGGGCATCTAACAAGCCCAACAAAGTTTTTTGATCAAGGATATTGATTATCCATCTATGTAGACTTGAAACACCTAAAAAGTTTTCAAAGGCAGCAGAAATAGAGAAATCTTGGGATTTTGAAAGATTTTCAAGATCCAAATTTTTTTTCTGCACAATAACATCATGTATATCCACTACTTTGTCAGAATCATATTTTTTTTCTGTGA
The DNA here is from genome assembly GCA_014239455.1 of Paracoccaceae bacterium. Taxonomy (GTDB): domain Bacteria; phylum Pseudomonadota; class Alphaproteobacteria; order Rhodobacterales; family Rhodobacteraceae; genus CACIIZ01. The sequence goes on from JAAZYV010000018.1 coordinate 53,889, forward strand.
TAATGAGATGATTCAGTAGCTCGCTATGATGTAGAATCCATTCAGGATTATTGAAAATAGCTTTTCTTAATTTTTCAGGTATTTTTGTTTCAGCAGGTATCATTTGTTTTCCAAAATCTTCAGTTTCAAATTGGGAAAATCAAAGTATTTTCTGACCTGACTTTTCCCAATCAGCATTAAAGGTTTCCAGACCTTTATCTGTCAGATGGTGGTTGGCCAAACCATGGAATAGATTTGGCGGTATTGTAGCTATATCGGCACCTGCAATCGCGCTTTGGGTAATGTGATTCTTTGTTCTAATTGATGCGGCCAAGATTTTTGTGGTAAAGCCATAATTAGTATAAATAGTTCTGATTTCACGAATGAGTTTAGTTCCATCGAGATTTGAATCGTCTAAACGGCCTATAAATGGACTTATATATGTAGCTCCTGCTTTAGCTGCCAATATTGCCTGTGTAGAAGAAAAACACAAAGTGACATTTACCGGGACTTTATTTTTTGACAGCATTTTACAAGCTTTGATTCCTTCCCAGGTCATTGGCAATTTGACTACGACGTTACTGGCTATCTTTGCTAGTTCGAAACCTTCCTCTACCATTTTTTCATTTGAATTGGATATGGCTTCTACACTGACAGGGCCCTTTGTAATCTCACATATATCTGTCACTAATTCTCTAAAAGGTTTTTTAGACTTGTATATTAACGATGGGTTGGTGGTTACTCCATCAATCATACCCAACTCATGAAATTTTGAGATCTCCTGGGTTTCAGCCGAATCTAGAAAAAAATCCATTGTTTATTTATCCTTCAGTTCAAGTTCGTTCCGTTGTACATTTTGAGAATTGATTTGGTTATTTGTGATCAACCTACCTTATAATGGTGTTTTATAGAAATAAATTTTTATGCTTGATAAAAAATCTTTCCAACATAGTAGTGCATTGTTTTTAGAGGAGGGTGATACAGCAACTGTAGTAACCACGCAAAGGGGACCAGAATTCCTTAATTATCTAGTTCCCAAGGGTGGTGTAACCTTAGGAGCAATTGTCAATGTACCTGTAAAAAGCAAGATTGTTTTAGGAGTTGTTTGGTTTAATGGGCAGTCTTTGCAGACTTCTTACAAAAAGAAAAGAATTAGCAAAGTACTTGATTTGCCTAGTTTAAAGATCGAAGTTCGAAACTTTCTTCAAAAGAGTAGTGAGTACTACCTTTTCCCATTAAATACGGCCTTAAGGCTTTGTTTAAACCCAAACTTAAATTTAGAGAAATCCTATTCAAAGTACATTTATCAAATTGGTCCCGAAAAAGTTGTGAGGCTTACCTCGCAAAGGAAAAGAGTATTGGATGTTCTTTCTTCTGTACGGGAGGAGCCAATAGATAAGTTAGAGTTGAAAACTAAATCCAATGTAAGCGATTCTGTAATAAGGGATTTAGAAAAGAAAAGGTTTCTAACTAAAACTTTGGTTCCTATCAAGGATAATTTCGCAACAATTCAAGTCACATTTAGCGCCACTTTGTCTAAGTTCCAGAAAAAGGTTTCTAACGAATTACGTTTAAAAGTAAAATCTAAATCTTATTCAACTACGATGCTAAAAGGAGTGACAGGTTCAGGAAAGACCGAAGTATATATGGATGCAATAGCAGAAGCCATATTATTGGGACGGCAAGTCCTCGTAGTTTTTCCCGAAATCAGTCTTTCGACGACATTTGTTGAAAGATTACGAAAGAGATTTAAATCTGGTTTCGCTGAGTGGCATTCCTCAATTTCAAAAAAAGAAAAGAAAAGAATTCTTAATTCTGTCCTTGATGGTTCATTGAAACTTGTTTTTGGAGCACGATCAGCAGTATTTTTGCCTTTTCATAACTTGGGTTTAGTTATAGTCGACGAAGAGCATGATTCTTCATACAAACAAGAAGAAGGTATTAGGTATCATGGTAGAGATATGGCCGTCCTTAAAGGATTCTATTCTGAGGCTACTGTCATTTTGGTATCAGCAACACCGAGTCTGGAAACTTGGGTGAATGTGCTTGAAAGGAAATATAAAGGTGAAATTCTTCCAGAAAGATTTGGGAATGCAAGCTTACCAAAAATCAGCTTGGTAGATTTGAGAATAAATGGTCGTGAAAGAAATAGGTGGATCTCAAAAGAAATAGTTGAAAAAATTAGTTTGAAAATTAATAAAAAACAACAATCGTTGTTGTTTCTTAATCGACGAGGATACACACCAGTACTGGTGTGTGAGAGTTGTTTCCAAATGCTAAAGTGTTATAATTGTGATGCAAAACTTGCAGAACACAAATTGTTTCAAGCCCTTCTTTGTCATCTTTGTGGAGCAAGGTATCAATCACCTAAAATATGTCCATCATGCCGGAATGAATGTAGTTACATGCCAATAGGTCCAGGTATAGAAAAAATAGAAGAAGAAACCAGATCATTATTTCCCGATGCACGTATTGAACTGCTTTCCTCTGATCACTATAGATCTCTGGAACATTTGAAAGAATGTTTTAGAAGAATTACAAGCGGGGAAATTGATATAATAATTGGTACTCAGTTAATATCCAAAGGTCATAACTTTCCATTCTTAAGTTTTGTAGGAGTAATTGACGTTGATTTAGCACTCAAAGGGGGTGATATTCGAGCAGGAGAAAATACTTTTCAACTTTTGAGACAGGTGATTGGTCGGGCAGGAAGATTTGAAATTTCTGGGGAAGCTTGTATCCAAACCTATTTTCCAGAGGATCCAGTTATGAAAACCCTTTGTTCTGATGATGATGAACAATTTATGACAGCCCAAAAGAATTTAAGGGAAATAGCGAGGGTGCCTCCCTTTGGAAGAATGGTGGCATTGATTGTTTCAAGTTCCACCCATGAGGCGGCAATGAATTTTGCCAAGGATCTTACTAAAGAGATTCTTCCTTTGCAGAAATATGATGTGGAAATATATGGACCCGCTGATGCTAGAATATCAAAAATTCGAAAGAAATATCGGGTTAGAATCTTACTTAAGGCTCCCAAGGTGGTTTCAATTCAGCCATTGTTAAAGAATATTCTAGAGAAGAGAAAACCCCCGAGAGCAATAAATCTGACTATTGATGTGGACCCTATAAACTTCTACTGAGACCCTTGTAAAGGAATTTTATATTTCATTTTTTCCTAAAAGGTCATATAGAGCTATTCAACCGTTTTTTAATCAATACTGGAGAGTAATGCACAAAGAAGGTTTCGACATAAAACCGAATATTGGTATTTTTAACACCTCAATTTATAAAGGGGATTAGTATTGGCACAGCAGAAGATTGCGTGAGGGTGATAGATAAGATGAGATATTTCATGGGGATAAAAAATGCCATTTAAACACGTTGCCTTACTGGGATTAGGGTTAATAGCATCTTCTATTGCTTTGGCATTAAGAGAGAAGTCTCCAGAAACGAAAATAACAGGCTTTTCCAGGTCTGAAAAAACCCGTAAAAAGGCTAAGAAAATTGGCTTTTGCCAAGTACATAATACCGTGGCGAACTGTGTTTCGGAGGCAGATCTAGTCATCATTTGTGTGCCTGTTGGAGCAATGAAAGATACAATGAAGATAGCTGCTCCCCATTTGGCTAAAGGGGTAGTGGTTAGTGATGTAGGTTCGGTTAAGTCTAGTGTTATCAAAACAATAAATGCCATCATCCCAAAAGGAGTTCCTTTTGTTCCAGCTCATCCTATTGCCGGAACTGAAAATTCGGGTCCAGAAGCAGGTTTCTCAACCTTATTTAATGGTCGTTGGTGCATATTAACACCCACTACCCAGACTCCCATTGAGGCAACTAAGAAGGTGAAGGAATTTTGGGAGTCATTAGGTGCTCAGGTTAAAGAAATGGATGCTAAGCATCATGATTTGGTTTTGTCTGTAACTTCTCATGCACCTCATTTGATAGCTTTTACAATGGTGGGTGTGGCTGATGAATTTTCAAAGGTTACCAAATCAGAAGTAATCAATTATTCTGCAGCAGGATTTCGTGATTTTACTAGGTTGGCTGCTTCTGACCCGGTCATGTGGCGAGACATATTCATCAATAATAAAGATGCAGCTTTGGAAATCTTGGGTCGATTTACTGAGGAACTATTCGCATTACAGAGTGCTATTCGGCGAAAAGACAGTAAATTTTTGCAAAAATACTTTGAAAGAACACGTGAGGTCCGACGTAATATAATAGAAGCAGGTCAAGACACACCTAAGGCAAATTTTGGTCGAGAAGGAAGATAAAATAATTTCTTATTTTTTATCATTCTAATCCAACTTTTTTGACTCAGATTCCCCGCTCAATTTAGCGATACACTTGAGAGGAATAAAGAAGTTCTCTTAATATTAATGGCAGAGCATAAAGATCTTTCTCAATATCAAGGTTTGTCCTGATTACCTCCAAGGTAACCTTAGTAGTAGAGCCAGTTCTAGTTATTTTTTCTCCAAGAAAAGGTATTCTATTAAGGCCTAATAATTCAATTAAGTCTTTTGAAAGAGCAAAAGTAAAAACCATATTTTTTTGTTCTTCCTTGGATTCGTTTTCCAATCCAGTGATGTAAAGTTCCTGAATCTTTATAAAAAGCTCACGATGTTTAGGAGATGTTTCTGTTATAAATCTTGTGGCAAATATTAGATCCTTGATGGTTAGTAAATCTTTCCCATTTATATAGGCAATTAGGTTTTTTCCATGAAGAGTGAATGTTGTATTTTTCCTAGAAAGACTTATATCTAAGGTGCCGTTTGGAATTTTTAATACACTATCGTTAATCCTTAGTTGTAAAGGAGGGTCAATGCTAAGAATGTATTTGTCAGAATTGTAGATTAAGGACATGACTAGAATTCTATTTACTTTGAATTCAATTCTGCGATTCCTTTCTGTAATTATAAGTTCTTGAACTTTTGTATCAGTTCTATTTGGAAACCCACTGGTTTTTAAGGTATAGCTAGTTTCAAAATTTAGCTTACTATTCCTGCTCAACTGCTCAGTTATTATTTTTTCTTGACTGGATGCTTTTTCTCTCCAAAAAATTATCCCAAGGATTGTAAGGATCAAGAATATGCCGATAGAGAATTTTAACATAATGGTTTTGGGTTTTCGAATTTGGAGATATATTTGAGGGCCAAAAGATGAATAGGTGTTAATAAAAAATAATTACTTGGTAAATACAGATATAGATATTTTTTTTTATATAATGTATTAGAATCTTCAATTATCTAAATAAAAAGATAGTTTGTTTGGGATCTTAACCGTTTTGATGGAGGAAGTTTGATAAACCAGAGGACGTTAGAATTCAGTCAACCCACGAGACAAACTGGACTTATGATTTTTGTTTTAGTTGCTGTTTCTCTGGTGGCCTATTTGTTGTTCCCAGCTGTAGCTCCAATTTTCTTATCATCCCCATATTTGAATGGACTTATCCTAAGTGTTTTTCTTTTAGGTATCTTGGCATGTTTTTGGCAGGTATATATTTTAGTAAGTTCAGTTTACTGGATTGAAGGTTTTGTTTCTGAGCGCCCGGGTCACGAGTTTGCAAAACCGCCCCGAATTCTAGCATCATTAGAAGCTTTGTTGCGCGACAAGAAATCCCGAAGAAATATTAATGCTTTATCAGCAAGATCAATACTGGATTCTGTAGCTACTAGGTTGGATGAAGTTAGAGACATAACTCGATACATAGTGAATTTGCTCATCTTCTTGGGGTTGTTGGGAACCTTTTATGGGTTGGCAACTACGGTTCCAGCTGTGGTTGAAACAATCAAATCTCTTGCCCCAAAAGAAGGGCAAACTGGCCTAGATGCTTTTGAGGGCTTAATGACGGGACTAGAATCACAGTTGGGGGGAATGGGAACTGCATTTGCCTCCTCCTTACTAGGTTTAGCTGGAAGTTTGGTGGTTGGACTTCTCGAACTATTTGCGGGTCATGGTCAGAATCGTTTTTATATGGAGCTCGAAGAATGGCTTTCGTCGATAAGTAAGATAGGACAAAGTTCATATGAATCTGACCAAGTCACTGAAGAAATAGGAAGCTCAAAATCTCAAGAAATGTTTTTTAATAACAAAATCGGATATCTGGTCGACTTGTTAGAAAATCATGAGGCTCAGGCTGTCAATACCCAAATTAAAGTAGGTGAGTTAATAAAGACAATTGAGTCGAGAATTTCAAATATTGGAACAAAGGAAAATAAATTTCTAGACCAACAAAGTGATGGGTCAGTGAAATTGGGTTCTTTGATTCAAAATCAAGAAAATCTAGTCAGTTTAATTAGAAATTATATAGAGATTGAAAATAATTCTGATACTGAGTTTAGGGCTAGGGTCAGGAGTATCGATGTGCAGTTGGCTAAGATTTTTGACGAGTTAGCTTCTGGGAGGCAGGAGAACCTAACCGAGCTGCGTGAAGACTTAGCGCTTTTATCGAATGCTATTTTGAAACTGGCTAGTGCCGGCGATAGAAAACAAAAAGAATAGCGTAGCCATGGCATTATTACGTCGATCTGGTAATAGATTTACAACAAACATTTGGCCTGGTTTTGTAGATGCGATGACAGCATTATTGCTTGTACTTATGTTTGTCCTATCCATGTTGATGATTATTCAGACAGTATTCAGGGAAAAAATTTCCGGCCAAGAGTCAGAATTAACCAAGCTAGAAGCTGAGGTTACACAGCTAATTGCTGATCTAGGAGGGCAGAAAGAGCGATATCAAGAACTAAACTCCAACAACTTACTAATTAAGCAAGAGTTGGAAATGCAGAGGGAAATAACTCTTGATAGATCACAAAGGCTTAAGAATGCTCTTAAGAATTTAGATTTGGCTAGTGTCAAAATATCTGATTTTGAAGTCAGAGTAGCAAGTCTTATAGCTAGGAGGACTCAATTATTTGCCGAAATTGAACAAAAAGACAATCGCTTAAATACGGAAATGTCTAGATTGGAAGCCTCTAAGTTAGCCCTAGCTTCAGCTAGGGAAGAGATTGATTCGGGAAAAGAAATAGCTCGTTTAGCGGCAGCCAAGAGGGAAGCTTTGGAGGCCATGGTTAAAGGTTTAAAATTAAATTTAAATGAATTAGGGAAGGAAAAGAAAGAACTTCAAAGCAGTCTAGATCAAAAAGATTTGGCCTTGGTGCTGGCTTATGAAAATCTTAAAGAAACAAAAGAAAGCCTTACTTCATCAGAAAGGGAAAGCTTGATTAAACAGGCGGCCATTGAAAATTTGAGAAATCAAATAATAGCTAAATCAGAATTAGCAGCAGATTCTTCAAGAAAAATAGTTCTGCTTGAAGAAGATTTAGAGGAAATAAACTTCGCAAGGAATCAATTGATTAAGGATTTAGAGAATAAAGAGAAAGAATTATCAGATAACCAGAAAGAACTTCTATTAGAAACTATTGCTAAAGAGAAGTTAAGGGAGCAGTCAGCTGAAAAATTGGATGAATCTGAAAGACAGATATTAGTTGAAAAATTAGCGTTACAAGAGATGCGAAGAAGTTTAGCTGAATCACGAGAAGAACTTGAGTTAGCAACTCTATCACTTGAAGAAGAAAGAAGAAGGGCGCTAGATAATTTAGAATTAATAGCTGCTTCCGAGACAGCAAAGAAAATGATGGAAGAGAGCAATGTTAATTTAGTTAGAGACAAAAAATTACTTAAATCTCAATTGGTAAAAACTTCAGATCTTTTAAAAATCAGGGAGTCCGCTATTTCTAAGCTTCGGTCTCAGGTTCTATCTAATGAGAGCAGTCACAAGATTTCTCTTGAACGGGTCAAAAACTTAAATGAGGAAACACTTTCTTTGGCTAACCAGTTAAATGAATTACAGAATCTTTTGGAAGATTATGAACAAAAAGATATTGAAACAAAGTCGCAGGTAGAGAATTTGGGTAGTCGTTTAAATGCCGCTTTAGCTCAAGTTGTTTTGGAACAGAAAAAGAATTCGCAGTTAGAAGCAGAGAGACTTGAAAAATTAGAAGCTGAAGCTAAGGAATTAAAGAATTACCGGTCTGAATTTTTTGGTAATTTGCGAAAAATATTGGGAACTAATAAGGGTGTCAAAATTGCTGGCGATCGATTTTTGCTTCCATCGGAAATCTTATTCACTAGTGGTTCTGATGAACTTGAAGTAACCGGAATGAGTGAGTTAGCACAAATAGCAATCGTCATTAAGAAAATTCTGAAAGACATTCCGGAGAATATAGATTGGATTCTTAGGGTAGATGGACACACAGATAAAACTAAGTTTTTATCTGAAGTTAATTTTAAAGATAATTGGGAGTTAAGTCAGGCAAGAGCCTTGTCTGTGGTAAGGTATTTTGTTTATCAAGAAGGCTTGCCTGCAAGGCGTTTTGCTGCCGCCGGATTTGGTGAATTCCAACCTATTGATCTTGGTGATACTAAGGATTCGCTAGCCCGAAACCGAAGAATAGAAATTAAGCTAACAGAACGATAGTCCATGCAGTTTTCTTGAGAGCTTTACATTATTTTGCCGTTAGAAGCGGTGGAGGTTTGGTTGAGGAAAGCCTGGGTTTATCTGGTGGGGAGATATCCAAATGGATAGCACCATTTTTGATGCATACTTTCACTAACCCCCCCTTGGTAAGTTTTCCAAATAACAAATCTTCAGCAAGAGGTTTTTTTATGCAATCCTGGATTAATCTGGAAAGTGGACGTGCCCCCATTTTCTCGTCATATCCATTTTTTGCTAACCATTCCGAGGCTTTAATGTTCAATTCGAATGTAACATTCTTGTCCATAAGTTGAGCCTCTAATTGGAGAATAAATTTTTCCACAACTCTCATTATGACTGGTTTTGATAAAGTAGCAAAGCTGATTACTGCATCAAGTCTATTTCGAAATTCTGGGCTGAAGGTTTTCTCTATTGCCTTTGTATCCTCTCCCTCCCTTCTATCTCTGCCAAAGCCCATGGCGGAGCTAGCTTGTTCTATTGCTCCAGCATTTGAAGTCATGATCAAAACTACATTCCTAAAATCTACTGGCCTTCCATTATGATCAGTCAATTTTCCATGATCCATTACTTGTAATAAGATATTAAAAATATCTGGGTGCGCTTTTTCTATTTCATCTAACAGTAAAATTGAGTGAGGATGTTGATCTATTTTGTCTGTAAGTACGCCTCCTTGATCAAAACCAACATATCCTGGGGGGGCCCCTATCAGTCGGGAAACGGCATGTTTTTCCATATATTCTGACATATCAAACCTAATAAGCTCTACCCCAAGACAATCTGCTAGTTGTCTTGCTACCTCGGTTTTTCCTACACCTGTGGGCCCAGAAAAGAGGTAGTTGCCAATAGGTTTTTCTGGTTCTCTTAGGCCTGCTCTCGCTAGCTTGATAGCTGATGTTAAAGCATCAATTGCCTTGTCCTGTCCAAAAACCACTCGTTTTAAAGAGCTATCAAGATTAGATAACATTTCAGCATCTGTTTTTGAAACGCTTTTTGGGGGGATTCGTGCAATTTTCGCTACAACAGTCTCAATTTCCCTAACTCCAATTGTCTTTTTTCTTTTTTTCTCAGGTTGCAGCATTTGTGCCGCACCCGCCTCATCTATTACATCTATTGCTTTGTCTGGTAGTTTCCTATCGTGAATGTGTTTGATAGATAGATCGATCGAAGCTTTAATAGCTTCAGCAGTATATCTAGTGTCATGATGTTCTTCAAAATATTGTTTTAAACCATGAACTATTGCAATTGCCTGGTCTGGTGTAGGTTCTTCTATGTCAATCTTTTGAAACCTTCTCGCAAGAGCTCTATCTTTCTCAAAATGTTGTCTGTATTCCTTGTAAGTTGTTGAACCCATGCACTTAAGATTCCCAGACTGGAGGGAAGGTTTAAGCAAATTTGAAGCATCCATGGCACCTCCGGTAGTGGCACCAGCGCCAATCACCGTATGGATTTCGTCAATGAAAAATACCGCATTTGGGTGTTCTTCCAACTCTTTGAGAACATTCTTCAGTCTTTCCTCAAAATCGCCCCTATATCTTGTTCCTGCTAATAGGGCTCCCATATCCAAAGAGAAAATTGTTGCTTGTGACAGGACTTTTGGCGTCTCCCCATTGACAATTTGCCTTGCTAGACCTTCTGCAATAGCAGTTTTACCTACGCCTGGGTCTCCTACAAGGATGGGATTATTCTTTCTACGTCTGCAAAGAACTTGGATACATCTTTCAATTTCCTTATCTCGTCCAATTAGAGGATCGATTTTACCTTCCTTAGCACTCTCGTTCAGATTTATGCAAAATTTGGTTAAAGCAGACTCTTTTTCTGATTTTTCATCATCAGTTGTGTCCTCAATTTCATCATTAACTCCTGAAATTCTTTTATCCTCTGAAAAATTAGGATTTTTTGCTACTCCATGAGCTATAAAGTTAACAGCGTCGTATCTTGTCATTTCTTGTTCTTGTAAAAAAAACGCCGCATTACTCTCTCTTTCAGCAAATATTGCAACTAAAACATTTGCTCCTGTAACTTCGTTTCTCCCTGAACTTTGCACATGTATTGCTGCTCTTTGTATTACCCTCTGGAACCCAGTTGTTGGTACCGATTCTGTACCTTCGACTTGGCTAACCAGGTTTCCAAGCTCATTTTTAATAAATTCCTAAACGGATTTACGGAGCTTTTCTAACTCTACGTTACAAGCTCTCATGACTTGTGATGCATCAGGTTCATCTAAAAGGGCTAACAGTAAATGTTCCAGTGTTGTTAGCTCATGCTGATGCTCATTAGCAATCCCTAGAGCTGAGTGGATACAATTTTCTAACGATTTGGAAAAAGACGGCATTCTAACACCAATTAAATAATTATAACAATTCTATCAACCTTCACCTTATCAACAAATTCCATAAATTTTCACCTAAAATCCATATTGAACTCAATTCTTTTGGAACATGTGACTTAGCAATCATTTTTTATGTCCTTTGCGCTTAGTAATCAAGTAAAGACTTTGTTAACTTTCAATTTCGTTAATAGCTTTTATTTAAACAAACCTCAATTTCTGAGCTCAGGGGAGCAAAAATCCTCTGCAGAAAGGATGCCAAGTAAAAAACTGTTCTAATAAAAAGCTATCAATTGCTATAGATTTTTTAGTTTAGCAAGGATTTACCGACTAAAAAATGTCTCTCCTACTTCTCAATTCGGCCAAAACATTGGCACTTTTATGCTGACCCATTCCCAAAAGTCTTTTTAAATCGAGGTTTCCCGATCTCAAAAAGGGATTGGTGTCTAACTCGGATTCAATTGTACTAGGAACTGTGGGAAAACCATTCGACCTTAGCTCTCTGATCAGGGAAGCTCTTTCTTGGAGTTTTTTATTGTTGGGATCTATAGAGAGGGCAAATTGGGCATTTTTTTCACTGTATTCATGTCCACTATAAATTTTAGTTTGAGGTGGAAGTCGGCAAAATTTTTGCAATGTGTCCCACATAATTTCGGGGCTACCTTCAAAAAGTCGCCCACATCCGAGTGTCATTAAGGAATCTCCCGAAAAAATAGAAGATAGTTCTTTGGAGTATAAGGCTATGTGCCCAATAGTGTGCCCGTATACTTCCATCACCAAGAATTCTATATTACCTAGGTAAAAGTTGTCGTTTTCTTTTAGTTCTGCATCCAAGACTGGTAATCTGTTTGCATCTGCAGTCGCGCCGTAAACGCTAGCCTGATATGATCTAAGGAGGTTTCCTAAACCTGCGACATGATCAGAATGATGGTGGGTTAAGACTATCTTGTCCAAATCCCAGGCCTTTTTTTCTAAAACTTTGATGATAGGTTTTGCTTCAGGAACATCTATGAGACAGGTTTTGTTTTCGGCTGGGTTGTGAATGAGGTAGGCATAATTGTCTTCAAGACAAGGTACTGTTGCAATCTCTATTGTCACTTTATTTTTCCTTCAGAATAAGTATTAATTTGATGGTTATTAATGTAACTTGTTATGGGATAAAGCCAAGCAGTTAATATGGTTTGAATAAATTTGAAATGGGGTGTGAGGTGCTTTTAGCTTTCTCAGACATTCAGACTTTCTACTCAAAAACAGAGCTAGGTTCTATTACTAGCCGGTTTATCAACGATTCGATAAAAGGAATGGATAATTTTATCGTCCATGACGCAGAAAGAGAAGTATTGGTAGGTTACGGTTATTCAATACCATATATGAAAACATTAATCCGACCTTTATCACAATCGATGTGTCTGATGGGTGAGAAGCAAGGTGCAGTCACATGGCCAAAAAATGTCACCAATAGGACAATGTTGATAGAGCAGTCTCAGTGGCCTTTAGAGTCCGAAACGGCCAATATTGTCATGATGGTCCATGGTTTGGAAACTTGTGAAAACCCTAATGAACTTCTTGAAGAGGCATGGCGAGTATTAGTCCCGGAAGGTTATTTGCTGGTGGTGGTCTCTAATAGGACTGGCTTTTGGGCGAGATCTGATTTGACACCCTTTGGTTATGGAAGACCGTATAGTTGGTCCCAGCTAACTCGATTGCTAGGCGCAAACAAATTTCAGACCATTGTTTCTCAAGCCTCCCTCTTTACCCCTCCTTCTTCGAGAAAGTTTTTTTTAAAGTCTTCTCCATTGCTAGAGAGAGTTGGTAAGAAATATGCAACTAAGGTAATGGGAGGAGTAATAATTATGTTAGCAAAAAAACAAATTCATGTACCGACCACTATCAAAATAAGTGATTCAATAAAGGTTCCTCTTGGTCTTCTTGATAGATTGATTGATCCTAAACCAAAACCATTACCCAATGATCAGGTTCGGTATGATAATAAAAAATAGAATAAGACTTTTGACGACAGGTAGATAGTTTGGTTTTTTCTAACATGTGGAAAATATTGTGTTTCTTTAAATACTGCACTTGCATGGAGGTTATCGCTCTGATATCACGTCGTTGTGGCCTGGCCAGTCTTTTATTGACTAGCCGATTATGAGTAACTAGATTTATCTGACTAGTGGTAGGAGAGATTAAGTTGGGTACAGATACTTCCTTAACGATGGACGCTGCATTCAGATATGCAAATGCTTTGTTTCATTTGGGCAAAGAAAACAAATCTGTTGAACAGTATGAGAAGGATTTGGATAAACTGTTAGAGCTAGTTAAGAAGGTTGAAAATTTGTCAGATTTCATAAAATCTCCCCTCTATTCTGGGGATATACAAATAAATGTCATGCAGAGTATTGGAAAAAAACTAGGTCTGTCAGTAGATGTTACTAGTACGGTACTATTAATGGCGTCTAAGAGGAGATTATTTGCTTTGAAGAAAATGATAGCGCACTTCAAAGGACTTTGTAGACAGCATAGAAATGAGATAATAGTTGAGGTTTCCAGCGCATTCGAGTTGACTGATGTTTTACAGAAAAAGATCAAGAAAACTATCAGTGCCAATATTGACAGGGAAGTAGTTATTAAATCAAACTGTGATCCAGGGCTTCTGGGAGGCCTGGTTGTAAAAATAGGATCGAAGATGATAGATACATCGATAAGAGCAAAAATGATTAAACTTAGAAATAATTTGAAAGAGGTTGGATAATGAGCATCCAAGCAGCAGAAATTTCTTCAATATTGAAGGAACAAATTAAAAATTTCGGAAAAGAAACTGAAGTTGCCGAGGTAGGCAGAGTATTGTCTGTTGGAGATGGCATAGCCAGGGTTTTTGGCCTGGAAAATGTACAAGCTGGTGAGATGGTAGAATTTCCCGGTAACATAAGAGGTATGGCTCTCAATCTAGAGATTGACAATGTTGGGGTTGTTATTTTCGGTTCTGATAGAGATATAAAAGAAGGCGATCTGGTCAAAAGAACTGAAGCTATAGTCGATGTCCCAGTTGGAGACGAACTTCTGGGAAGAGTGGTAGACGGTTTAGGAAATCCTCTAGATGGGAAAGGTCCCATAAAGACGACAAAAAGATCGGTTGCTGACGTTAAAGCCCCTGGAATTATACCACGAAAGTCAGTTCATGAGCCAATGGCAACAGGGTTGAAGTCAGTAGATTCGTTGATTCCAATAGGCAGAGGCCAAAGGGAATTAATTATTGGTGACCGGCAAACAGGAAAAACGGCAGTTGCGCTGGATGCTATTCTAAACCAAAAATCTTATAATGAAGCAGCCGGAAAAGATGAGAGTAAGAAATTATACTGCGTGTATGTAGCTATAGGACAAAAAAGATCAACGGTAGCACAACTTGTTAAAAAATTAGAAGAAAGTGGTGCCTTAGAATATACAATTGTTGTGGCAGCAACAGCCTCTGACCCGGCACCGATGCAGTTTTTGGCTCCATATGCAGCGACATCAATGGCAGAACATTTTAGAGACAACGGTCGTCATGCATTAATTATATACGACGACTTGTCTAAGCAAGCTGTGGCTTACCGGCAGATGTCCCTTCTATTAAGACGCCCACCAGGCCGGGAAGCTTATCCTGGGGATGTTTTTTATTTGCACTCAAGACTATTAGAGCGTTCTGCAAAGTTAAACGAGGATCATGGAGCGGGTTCTTTGACAGCTCTTCCAATAATTGAGACCCAAGGAGGGGATGTTTCAGCATTTATCCCGACCAATGTGATTTCTATTACGGATGGCCAGATATTTTTGGAAACAGAATTGTTTTACCAGGGTATTAGACCGGCTGTTAACACGGGATTATCAGTTTCTAGAGTAGGATCTTCAGCTCAAACAAAGGCTATGAAGTCGGTGGCAGGATCTATTAAGCTAGAATTAGCACAGTATCGAGAAATGGCGGCTTTTGCTCAATTTGGTTCTGATCTTGATGCATCAACTCAAGCCTTGCTCAATAGGGGCGCTAGGTTAACCGAAGTGTTAAAGCAGGCGCAATATTCTCCACTTACCAGTGCAGAGCAAGTAGTTGTAATTTATTCAGGTACGGCGGGTTATTTAGATGGCATAGATGTAAGCGATGTCACTCGATTTGAGAAGGGTTTGGTTGATCATCTCCGAAGCGATTGCCAGGAACTACTTTCAGACCTTACTAAAAATGACCGAAAAGTTGATGGTGAGCTAGAGACTTCTATCAAGGAATCAATTGAGGGTTTCAAGAATAAATTCGCCTAAACGGGAGTAAGGTTTCTCATTTGGAGATTTTAATATGCCTAATCTTAAAGATCTTAAAATCCGAATAGAAAGTGTTAAATCTACGCGGAAGATAACTAAGGCAATGCAGATGGTTGCGGCAGCTAAACTTCGTAAAGCACAAGAGGCCGCAGAAGAAGCTCGACCTTATGCTAGCCGGATGACAAAAGTATTGGACAAACTTACTAGTTCAAATTCGGATACAACAGCAGGATCACCATTATTAATTGGGACCGGTAAAAGTGAAAAATATCTTGTAATTGTTGCAACTTCTGAAAGGGGTCTTTGTGGAGCTTTTAATTCTTCCATAGTTAGGTTAGCCAAGGGTCATATATCTAATTTGTTATCAGATGGTAAAAGTATAGAAATACTGACTATAGGTAAGAAGGGTCGAGAGCAATTAAAACGTGAGTTTGGTGATTCAATGATAGATCATGTAGATCTTTCAAAAATCAAAAAGATGACCTATGAAGAAGCTTCTATAATCTCAGGAAAGATCTTGGAAAAATTTTCTAAACGAGATTTTGATGTTGCGATTATCTTCTACAATCAATTTGAGTCAGTAATCTCACAAGTGCCCAAATGTCAGCAGTTAATACCGGTTGAAAGAAAGGCTGAAACTGATACTGACAGTGAGGTGGAGGAATTGAGTTATTTTTATGAGCCTGATGAACAGGAGATAATAGAAGATCTGTTACCTAAGGCAATTACCACCAAGATTTTTACAGCTTTGTTAGAAAATGGTGCTTCAGAACAAGGTGCAAGAATGTCAGCTATGGATAATGCGACCAGGAACGCTGGTGAAATGATAGATAAACTGACCATCCAGTTTAATAGATCTAGACAGGCAGCAATTACAAACGAATTGATAGAAATTATTTCCGGTGCGGAAGCACTTTAGAAAAGATTGGAGAAAAAAATGGCAAGGGCAAAAGGAAAAATTACCCAGGTAATGGGAGCAGTAGTAGATGTACAGTTTGACAGTCACCTGCCAAAAATTCTTAATGCACTGGAGACCAAGAATGAAGGTCAAAGGCTTATTCTTGAAGTAGCGCAACATTTGGGGGAAAATACAGTTCGAACTATAGCTATGGACAGTAGTGAAGGTTTGGTTAGGGGATCTGAGGTAGAAGATACAGGATCTCCAATATCAGTTCCAGTAGGAAATCCAACGCTAGGGAGGATATTAAATGTAGTCGGAGAACCCGTTGACGAAAAGGGTGCGATTAAGGCTGATGAACTAAGGCCTATACATCAACCAGCTCCGGAATTTTCGGAACAATCCACTGAAACAGAAATATTAATCACAGGTATTAAAGTTGTAGACCTTTTAGCCCCCTATTCCAAAGGTGGAAAAGTTGGCCTTTTTGGGGGAGCTGGGGTTGGTAAAACAGTCTTAATTATGGAATTGATCAATAATATTGCAAAGGTGCATTCAGGTTTTTCTGTCTTTGCTGGAGTGGGTGAAAGAACACGGGAAGGTAACGACCTTTACCATGAAATGATTGAATCTGGTGTTATCAACCCTGATAAATTAGAGGATTCTAAAGTTGCGTTGGTTTATGGCCAAATGAATGAGCCCCCAGGAGCTCGTGCTAGAGTGGGACTGACGGGTTTAACTTTGGCTGAACAGTTTAGGGATCAGTCAGGGACTGATGTGCTGTTTTTTGTAGATAATATTTTTCGGTTTACCCAAGCAGGTTCAGAAGTTTCTGCCCTTCTTGGAAGGATACCATCAGCGGTGGGTTATCAACCAACTCTTGCAACTGACATGGGAGCACTTCAAGAGAGAATTACCTCTACCAGGGCCGGTTCAATTACGTCCGTTCAGGCGATCTATGTGCCCGCAGATGATCTAACTGATCCTGCTCCTGCTACTTCTTTTGCTCACTTGGATGCTACCACTGTTTTGAGTCGAGCAATCTCAGAGTTAGGTATATATCCGGCAGTAGATCCTTTAGATTCGAATAGCCGATTAATGGATCCATTGATCGTGGGCGAAGAACATTATCAAGTTGCAAGGGACGTACAGGGTATTCTACAAAGGTATAAGTCTCTTCAGGATATTATTGCTATTTTGGGAATGGATGAACTTTCAGAAGAGGACAAGTTGACTGTTACCAGGGCAAGAAAAATTCAGAGATTTTTGTCCCAACCTTTTGATGTGGCAAAGGTTTTCACTGGATCAGATGGAGCGCAGGTGCCTCTAGACGTAACTATAGATAGCTTTAAGAGAGTGGTTGCTGGTGAATTCGATCATCTGCCTGAGGCTGCTTTCTATATGGTTGGAGGAATAGATGAAGTTCTTGCCAAGGCTGAAAAAATGGCAACTAAGGTAGCGTAGCAATTTCATTATGACTGAAGATAGATTTAATTTTGAATTGGTTACCCCGGAAAAGGTCTTAGTTTCCAGAGAGGTGGAATCAGTTTGCATCCCTGGAGTGGAAGGTGATATGACCGTTCTTGCCAATCATTCAGCTCTCGCGACAGCTATAAGACCGGGATATCTAAAAGTCGAAGAATCTGGTAAGTCAGAAACTTACTTTTTGGCTGGCGGATTCGTGGAAATTTCTCAAAAAGAAGTCATTTTACTTGCTGAAAAGGCTACTTTGGAATCAGATGTTTCTGTTGAAATAATAACAGACTTAATACAAAAGACAGAGCGGGTATTGGAACATGCTTCAGAACTCCAAAAATGTGTTCTCGCTAAAAAATTGAATGATTTAAAATCCATTAGAGATCAGTTGCAAAAGTAGCGTGTTTGGAGCTAACAGAGCAGTTTTTTTTATTTTCGTTACAGTTGTTTTAGATATCAGCGGTCTAATGATCATTTTTCCGATAATGCCTGATATTCTTCGCTTAGTGGGTAAACTGACAATATCTGATGCGGCAGTATGGGGTGGGATCTTATATGCTTCATATGCCCTGATGCAATTTTTATTTTCTCCAATTATAGGAAATTTGTCTGATGCGTTTGGTCGCAGACCTGTCATTCTAGCGGCATTGGTTTTAATGGCTTTGGATTACCTTATCTTAGGTTTTGCTTCTGTGCTTTGGATTTTTGTCATTGGAAGAATGGTTGGTGGTATAGCGGGTGGAACGGTACCAACTGCCTTTGCTTACTTAGCAGATAAATCTACCTCAGAAAATAAAGCCAAAAATTTTGGTCTTGTTGGGGCGGCATTTGGGGTAGGCTTTGTCCTTGGGCCATTCATGGGAGGTATATTAGGCGAGATCGATTTTCGTCTACCATTTTTTTCCTCTGCTGGAATATCTTTTCTTACTTTTTTACTTTGTTTCTTTTATTTACCTGAATCCCTTGATACTGCGAAAAGAAGAAAATTTCGATTTAGGGACTTGAACCCTTTCGCTTCATTAAGGAAGGCTTTTCTCTTTCGAGATTTAAGAATAATGTTTTTGTGTTTTTTTATTATAAGTCTTGCTCATTGGGTATACCCAGCAATTTGGAGCTTTTGGAGTAAGGAAGTTTTTAACTGGGGTCCTGGATTAATAGGAGTTTCTTTGGCTTGCTATGGACTAGGTGTGGCTTTTGTACAAGGCTTTGTAATTCGCATGAGGTTTGTTAATCATTTAGGGCCTAAAAAAGTGGTTGTTTTCTCTTTAGTTATAGGTGCTATTGCTTTGACTGGATTTGGCTTTGCTAATGCGGCCTGGATGGTTTTTGCATTGATTCCTATAGCGGTAATGTCAGAACTTATGAACCCCACTCTTGATAGTTTTGTTTCCAATCAAGTCTCAGACACTAAACAAGGTTTGTTACAAGGGATACTTTCTAGCATCAATGCTATTACTTCTGTAATTAGCCCATTGATGATGACCTTATTATTCAAGCTTGGAACAATTTATGAAGGAAATCTTTATATTCCAGGGGTGCCATTTTTATTTGCTGCCATGTTGTTATTAGCAATCATTTATCCTTTATTCAAATCAATGAAATCCCTAGAAAAGGATCCCGAATTGAGAGAGAAATTAATATAATTTATGCCTTCTTTTTTCTCTCATAATGATATTTAGGGTAATAAGGCTTATAAATTGGACTTAATCTTTCGCTATCAAATAGTGAAGAAACTGAATTCCCATGAGCAATATTCAAGACGGCTTGTGCAAATAGGGGTGCTGTCGGTATAAGCCTTATTTTTTTACTATCCTTGACTTTAGAAATTATGCTTATTGAATCACAAACAACAAGAGAGCTAAGGCACGAACTTTCAATTCTCTTTATTGCAGGATCTGAGAACACTCCATGAGAGATATAAGCATGCACTTGACTAGCACCTCTATCTATTAATAGGTCTGCTGCTTTAACTAGGGTTCCTGCTGTATCGCAAATATCATCCACAATTAAGCAAATCTTATTCTTTACGTCTCCAATAACAGTCATCGATGTTACTTCCCCTGGTTGGTTTCGTCTTTTGTCGACTATTGCTAAGTCTGCATTTATTCTTTCTGCCAGTCCTCGTGCTCTGGCAACTCCGCCCACATCTGGTGAGATGACGGTAATCATATCTGGATCATCAAAATTGTGGAATATATCTAATGCAAAGATTGGGGAGGCATACAGGTTGTCGACTGGAATATCAAAAAAACCTTGTATTTGCGCCGAATGTAAATCTAGTGTTAGGACACGTTCTATCCCGGCACCTGTCAATAAGTTAGCGATGAGCTTAGCGCTTATAGGGGTCCTTGCTTTAGTTCGCCTATCTTGTCTGGCGTAGCCGAAATATGGAATTACAGCAGTTATTCTTTTTGCACTGGATCTTCTTAGTGCATCAGTGATTATTAAAAGTTCCATCAGATTATCATTTGCTGGATTTGAAGTGGATTGTATTACAAACATGTCTTCATTTCTCACATTTTCATACACCTCAACAAAAATTTCCTGGTCGTTAAATTGTTCAACGCGACCTTTCACCAGGTTTATTTGTGTCTTACTAAGTGAACTTACCCAGCTCGCTATACCTTTAGACAGGGTAAGATTAGAATTACCTGAAATAAGTTTCGGTTGGACTACTTCACTCATCTATATTCCCCTGATTTCAGATAGTTTTGACTTTCAGCATCATAGCTAAAGGTGTACCTTTATAGCAAGTTATATCGAACAAATAAGCTCAGCTTTCAGCAATAAAATTTTCATAATCCTCTTCTGCCACAAACAGTTCGTTTATAGCCAAATTTTGGATTGAGTTTCCAGTTATATGGACACTATCGCAATCTTTGCTATTAAGGTGGTGCCAGTTAGGCAAATCTTTTTTTTCATTTACGAGACGATAAGCGCATGAATTTGGTAACCATTTCACCACTTGTTTAAGATTGTCAGGGGTCAAAATAAGGCAATCATGCTTTTTTTTCTTTCTGGAATTATAGACTTTGCATTTACAAGTTTTTGTATTGAGAAATTGACAAGCCAGGCTAGTGTAAAATGGAATTGATTGGGCATTATTTTGTAGCTTAATCAAACAACACTTTCCACATCCATCGCAAATTGCTTCCCACTCTTCATTGGTTAATAGTTCTACTGGTATATTTTTCCAAAAGTCTTTTCTCATCACTTGCTCAAGTTAAATGAAGATAAATACAAGCTTGCTTGTTCACAATCAAGTTGCATTTGCCTTACTAGACTTTCAATGCTTTCAAACTCTTCCTCAGGTCTCTGAAAGTTTACCAATGAAACAGCTACTTTAGCCCCATATATTTCATGTGCGAATTCAAATATATGTACTTCTAGGTTTGTCTCATTAGTACCAAATGTGGGTTTTTTGCCAATTGATGCAGCACCTTTATATAAATTAGCAAATTCGCCTGATAAAACCTCAATCATACAAGAATAAACCCCATATCTTGGTATTAGAATTCCTTTAAGCTCTATATTTATTGTGGGAAAACCTAATTCACGACCCCTTCGATCACCACGAATTACTTTCCCATGAATTCGATGCCAATAACCTAACATATCCTTAGCTTCCTGGGGTTCTCCCCGTTCTAGGGCTTTTCTGATTCGAGTGGAAGAAATAGTTTTTTTACCAACGTTATCAAGTTCCATAGCAAAGGCATTAATGCCATGGTTTGCCCCCAGTTCTTTTAATGTTCTAAAGTCACCACTTCGTTTATGACCAAAGCGAAAATCCTGTCCCACCATAACGTTCTTAATTTCCAAATTTTTAGCAAGTATTATTGATACGAATTTTTCAGGGGGGTAGCACTCTAAGTGCTGGTCGAATTTTAATTCAATAACGAAATCTACACCCAATTCCTTGAGTAGGGCATATTTTGTTTCTGTTGTGGTAAGTTTGAATGGGTTACTATTTTTGAGAAAATAATCCCTCGGATGGGGTTCAAAAGTAATTATCCCCATTTTATTTGGATAGGCCAATTTCTGAGCTTTAGCGATGATCTTTCTATGGCCCAAATGTAACCCGTCAAAGTTTCCAATGACTACCATAGATTTTTTTGTAAAGGCCTTTGCCTCTTTAATTTTTTTAAAAATTTTCATAATTACTTCATTTATTATAGCAACATTATCTTTTACTCAAAGGTTTCTCATCGCAAAAAACCTATAGAAGCGGTTGGATGAAGGTTATTTGCTTTGATGAATTCATTTAGTTTTTTTGGGTCGGGTTTTTCATTGGCTAGTGTAATTCCTGTTTCATCACCAGAGAGACCACCACAAACAAAAAGAGTATCCAACTTTTGATTATACCCTCCTAAGATGTCCGTATTTATTCCATCTCCTATGCATAGTATTCTAGCTGTGCTTCTGGGATCAAATTTCTTAAGTTTTGCATATGCAAGTTTATAAATGTCCTTGTGAGGTTTTCCACAGTATATGGTTTCGCCACCTACTGCAGAATAAGCTTCAGCTATGCCGCCAGCACACCAGACCCTATGGTGTCCCACGTCGACAAATATGTCTGGATTAACGCATAACAACTTAAGTCCCTTGTTTATGCCATGGTCAATGACATGAATATAATCTTTAGGAGTCTCACGCGTGTTATCAAATAGACCAGTGCAGACAATACCCTCTGATTCCTCAAGGGGTACTCGGACAATTTCTTGGTCAAAGTGTATGTCTTTAGGAAAATCAGTAAAGAAACTTTCGTCTTGCTTTGGTCCCAAGTGATAAATATTATATCCTACCTTTCCTGAAAACATACATACTTGAGCCGCATCTCCCGAAGTGGTGATGTCGTCAAAAAACTCTTCTGTAATATCCATTGACTTGAGATGCTTTTTAACCGCAGCTTTAGGTCTTGGTGCATTTGTTAAGAGCATAACATAACCACCATTTTTCCTAAAATCAGATAAGGCGTTTAGAGCATTGGGAAAAGCAAATTTTCCATCATGGATACAACCCCATATGTCGCAAAACAATACATCGTATCTTTTGGAGAATTGGCTTACTGATTCAATTATATTAGTCACAAGTGATTACCTATACACTAGAACATTGGAATTCTGAGATCAGAATTTCTTATGATAAATTTCTTATGATATATAAGAAAAAACAACAATAGCTTCAATTTTTTTTTAGATACATATTGACTTAGTTAAAATTGCTCCCTACATGAACACTGTTAGCACTCTAGGGCGACGAGTGCTTAAGTTGTTTTTGTCGCCTTAAACATTAAGATAGGGAGTGTCATTTTATGACTTTTAAACCATTACACGATCGTGTCGTAGTTCGTCGTGTTGAGAACGACGAAAAGACTTCTGGCGGTCTAATTATACCGGATTCTGCCCAGGAAAAACCAGCAGAAGGAGAAGTGGTCTCTGTAGGTGACGGGGCCAGAGATGAAAGCGGTAAGCGGATATCGATGGACGTTAAGGCCGGAGATCGCATACTGTTCGGTAAATGGTCTGGAACCGAAGTTAAGATTAACGGTGAAGATATGTTAATCATGAAAGAGAGTGATATTCTAGGTATAATGGCCTAGAGAAATATTTAGAAATTAAAGGTATTAGGAACAAAATTATGGCTGCAAAAATTGTAAAATTTAGTACTGACGCGCGAAACAAAATGATGCATGGCGTCAATGTTTTAGCTGACGCAGTAAGAGTAACTCTGGGACCAAAAGGTAGAAACGTCGTGCTTGACAAGTCTTTTGGTGCTCCTCGAATTACTAAAGATGGTGTAACGGTCGCTAAGGAAATTGAACTTGATGATAAGTTTGAAAATATGGGTGCCCAGATGGTAAAAGAAGTGGCATCAAGAACCAATGATACGGCTGGCGATGGTACAACTACTGCTACTCTATTGGCACAATCTATAGTGAGTGAAGGTTTTAAGTCTGTCGCTGCAGGTATGAATCCAATGGATTTACGCCGTGGGATTGATTTAGCAGTTTCTACTGTTGTGAGTGCAATTGCCAAGCAATCCAGGCCAGTGGCAAATAGTGATGAGGTTGCACAGGTAGGAACGATTTCAGCTAACGGTGAGTCTGAGATAGGAACACAGATAGCTGATGCAATGCAGAAGGTAGGTAATGAAGGAGTTATCACTGTTGAAGAAAATAAAGGACTCGAGACAGAAACCGATGTCGTAGAGGGTATGCAATTTGATAGAGGGTATCTTTCTCCTTACTTCATAACGAATTCTGAAAAAATGACTGCTGATTTGGAAGATTGTCTCATTCTTCTCCATGAGAAGAAATTGTCTTCTTTGCAGCCTATGGTTCCGCTACTAGAAACAGTTATTCAATCTGGAAAACCCTTGCTCATCATAGCAGAGGACGTTGAAGGTGAAGCTTTAGCTACGCTAGTTGTTAATAAATTGCGTGGGGGACTTAAAATAGCTGGTGTGAAGGCACCTGGTTTTGGTGATCGCAGAAAAGCTATGCTTCAAGATATAGCAATTTTAACAGGTGGGCAGCTTATTTCAGAAGATTTAGGAATGAAGCTTGAAAGTGTGACAATGGACATGCTTGGGACAGCAAAAAGAGTTTCTATAACTAAGGATGAAACTACAATTATTGATGGAGCTGGTGACAAGTCTGAGATAGAGGCCCGTGTTTCTCAAATAAAGGCTCAAATTGAAGAAACGACTTCTGATTATGATAAGGAAAAGCTACAAGAGCGGTTGGCAAAGCTTGCTGGCGGAGTTGCAGTTATCCGTGTTGGAGGTGGAACTGAAGTTGAAGTCAAGGAAAGAAAAGACCGAGTAGACGATGCACTGAATGCAACCAGAGCAGCGGTACAAGAAGGTATTGTTGTCGGAGGTGGTGTGTCGTTGATGGTTGCTGCCAAGAGTTTGGAAAAGGCTAAAGGTGCAAACGCTGATCAAGACGCAGGTATCAACATAGTGAGGAGAGCTTTGGAAGCTCCACTACGGCAAATTGCTGAGAATGCAGGTGTTGATGGTGCAGTTGTTGCAGGTAAAATTCGTGAAAGTAAGAATGATACATATGGATTTAATGCCCAAACAGAAGAATATGGTGACATGTTCAAATTTGGTGTAATCGACCCGGCAAAGGTTGTTCGTACTGCATTAGAAGATGCAGCGTCTATTGCTGGTCTTTTGGTCACTACAGAAGCTATGGTTGGGGACAAGCCAGAACCAAAAGGAGCAGCAGCGCCACCGATGCCTGACATGGGTGGTATGGGCGGTATGGGCGGTATGATGTAATTTTTCCCCAGTAATTCATTAAGTACCGGAAGATTAATAAATGAAAAAGGGGCCTTTGCCCCTTTTTTTATGTTATGTAATTCTTATGGCCCATTTTTCTACCTTCTCTTGGATCATCTTTACCATATATATTGACTGAACTATCTGAGTCATTGACTAATGCCTTAACGCTTTCACCTAATACGTTTTGCATCAAGACATTTGAATGTCTTTTGCCGTTTCCTATGGGCCATCCGGAGATAGCCCTTATATGTTGTTCGAATTGGTTTATTAGGCAGCCACTTTGGGTCCAGTGTCCTGAATTATGAACCCTCGGGGCTAATTCATTGACTAATAGTTCATTGTCTTTTGTTACAAAAAATTCAATTCCCATTACACCAACGTATTCTAAAGCATTCACTATTTTACTTGCAATTAAAATGGCGTCGCTTGCTAATGCAAAAGGTATATTGGCGGGCACCTTGGATTCGATCAATATGCCATTTTGATGTTGGTTTTCCGCCGGATCGAAAACCGCTATTTTCCCATACATGTCTCGACATATAATAGTTGATATCTCCAATTTAAAATCTATTAATTTTTCCAAGATTACTTGGGTATCAGTAAACTCAGACGCAGCACTTTCGATTCCTTCCTTAGAATAAATGATTTTTTGGCCTTTCCCATCGTAACCAAATCTACAGGTTTTTAGAATAAGTGGTGGGTCAAGTGTATTTACACTTTGTAAAATCTCATGAAATGATTTTGCAGTAACAAATGGAGATGATGGTATATTCATTTCATGCAGGAATTTTTTTTCAGTGGATCTATCTTGGCATGTTGATAAAGATTTTATATTTGGAAAGACATTTGTGAATTCTTCACAAATTTGGATAGTTTCCACAGGAATATTTTCAAATTCAAAAGTTATCACATCTACACTATTTGCAAATTTTGCTAAGGCTAGCTTATCTTTGTAATCGAATGTACTGGAGAGATTCGTCACCTGCTTGGCTGGAGCTTTTGGATCAGGATCAAAAATGTGAGTTTTAAATCCAAGTTGAGAGGCTGAGATGGAGAGCAGTTTCCCAAGCTGCCCTCCTCCTAAAATTCCTATTACGCTACCAACGGGGAGTTTTTTTTTCTCACTCATCTTGTGGCACCTCAGGCACTCTTGTGGTTTGTTTTTCATGAAAACATCTAAGATCAGTAGCAATCTTCTCATCAGATAAAGCTAAAATGGAAGTTGCAAATAAGGCAGCATTTATGGCACCAGGAGTGCCTATAGCCATTGTTGCAACCGGACATCCTTTTGGCATTTGGAGGATGGAATATAAACTATCCAATCCAGAAAGTGCTCTAGACATTATAGGTACACCTATTACAGGAATACATGTTTTTGAAGCTACCATACCAGGTAAATGAGCTGCCCCACCTGCTCCAGCAATAATCACTTTGATCCCTCTTTGATGGATCTTCTCAGAATATTTAAATAATCTATCAGGTGTTCTATGAGCAGAAATTATTTTTTTTTCGTTTGGAATATCCAGCTCATCAAGTGTTCTGCAGCAAGATTTCATGGTTTGCCAGTCAGATTGACTTCCCATAATAACGCTCACTAAACATTCGTTCATCATTTTTCCTTAAATTGTTAATCGTTGAGAAACTATAAAACTAAGCATGGAAAATAAAAATCTTTTATCTCTTGTTTCTATTTTATTTATCAATATCCTGTATGGAAAATTTCAGGATATTAGGAATTAAAGAAATGGCTAGGTTATCATTTGCAGCGCATCCATTTTTGTTAGGTTTTGAGCAGATTGATCGACTGGTTGAAAAGACGATCAAGACAGGAAACGACGGTTTTCCTCCATATAATATCGAGCTATCAGATGAAAACAATTACAAAATTACTTTGGCTGTAGCTGGATTCAGCGAGGAGGAACTAGGTGTAACTTTGGAGGAGCGTCAATTGATAATAACGGGCAAACAATCGGATAAAGGTAATGAGGCCACGTTTATTCATAGGGGCATAGCGGCTAGGCATTTTCAGAAAAATTTTGTTCTTGCAGATGGTGTTGAGATTGAAGGAGCAGAGTTAGAGAAAGGTTTACTTCACATTTTCCTCGCAAGAAAAATTTTAGAACCCAAAGTGAAATCAATCAAAATTACTGAGAAAAATTAATAATTTTCTAGTTTCTACATCGAATGCATTAGGCATGGATTTCTTGTCAAGTCCTTAAGGATTGGATTTTGAAAATGCTAAAGAACAGTTATTTCGTAATTTCTGAGACAAACCTTTCTGCCTCCAAGGCTGCCATACACCCCATGCCAGCAGCAGTAACAGCTTGCCTATATTTATAATCTGTTATGTCCCCAGCAGCAAATACTCCAGGGATAGAGGTTTGTGTCGAATTATTTTGCGTCACCACATAGCCTCCTTGGTGGGTTTCTAATTGATCTTTCACTAGTTCATTGGAAGGAGAATGGCCAATTGCTACAAATACGCCTTTACATGAAAGGTTTTCCAGTTTTTGCGTATTGACGTCTTCTATCACTATTCCCTCGACACCTAAAGGGGTTTCCGTTCCTACGATGTCTCTAACTATTGAATTCCATTTAACTTCAATTTTTGGATTCTTGAAGAGTCTGTCTTGCAAAATCTTTTCAGCTCTAAGACTGTCTCTCCTGTGGATTAGAATTACCTTTGTTGCAAAGTTGGTCAAGAATAATGCTTCTTCTACGGCAGTGTTGCCGCCACCAATTACTGCTATAATTTGCCCACGGAAAAAAAATCCGTCACAAGTGGCACAGGCTGAAACTCCAAAACCTTTATAT
Source organism: Paracoccaceae bacterium (assembly GCA_014239455.1). Lineage (GTDB taxonomy): Bacteria > Pseudomonadota > Alphaproteobacteria > Rhodobacterales > Rhodobacteraceae > CACIIZ01. Next base: position 81,456 of record JAAZYV010000018.1, read on the forward strand.
TTACCCTCTGAATCTAGACCTAGCCACTTTGCTTGAGCTCCGGTTGCTAATACTACTGACTTTGCCTCATACTGATTATCACTCTCGCCGTATGCGACAAATGGAAATTTATCGAGATCAAGTTCACAAATTACATCATGCTCTATTTTTGCTCCAGCTGTTTTTGCATGATCTTCAAGATTTTTCATCAGATCAGGCCCCTGAATTTCTTCAATGCCTGGCCAGTTTTCTACTTCTGTGGTTATAGTTAGTTGACCGCAAGGTTGAATTCCTTGAATTAAGATAGGATCCAACATAGCTCGGGCTCCATAGACTGCAGCAGTATAACCAGCTGGACCAGAACCAATTATGAGCATATTAGTTTTTTTCATTTTTTATCTTTCTGATCAATTTTAGCTTTTTGGACAATTCTTGTGAAGAATCATATCTATTTTCAATTACATTTTTATTGTAGAAATCATTCTCCCACAATCACCCAAGTTATTTTTTTGATTACGGCGGTGGGAAAAAAAATCATTGCTTGAAGCAAAAGTACATTTTGCTAGGTTTTCTGTCGTTTTTATTCCGATTAATGTTAGTTTTTCCAAGATTAGAGCTGGTAAGTCAAACCATATCTGCATGTTACTATCTATAGTGAAGTATTTCTGATATTTAGGATCCTTACTCAAGAAACGATCCAGAAATTCTGACCCCACTTCATAATTTTCTCTCTGAATACAGGGACCTATGACAGCAGCTATTCGCTCCTTTTCAGCGCCAAGCTCAGTCATTTCTCTTACTGTATTTTCCAGTACCGAATTTAGCGCTCCCCTCCATCCAGCATGAACCACCCCTATAATACGGTTTTTATCTTCTGCGAGCAGGATGGGTGCACAGTCGGCTGTCAAAATGCTCAGGCAAATTCCTTCTTTTGAAGTTACCATTGCGTCACCTTCAATAATATTGGAAGGTACTGGCTTTTCTATTTTTATTACCTTCGAAGAATGTATCTGTTTTAGAGTAATCAGGTTCTTTGGTTCAATTCCCAGAGTCTTAGCTATTATACCCCTATTTGCTAGGACTGTGGATTCATTATCTGAGGATTTCAGATCACAATTCAAACTTCCAAATTCGCCTTTTGATGAACCTCCCCGACGGAGGAAAAAACCATGAGCAAATTCTTTAATTAATGGGGACTTTAGGCTATAAGGCATCAGGTCTGTAATCCTATCAATGGAGGAGATTTTGTACCTCTGAGTCCGAGGACTTTAAATAAATTTCCCATTAAATTTTTGTTAATCAATCTTTCAAGAGCAGTTTGATGTAAGACAAGATCATTACCGCTGAGACCCTTGGACAAGATTTTAGCTCTTTGCTCTATGCCCAAATTCTTCAAGAAATCTCCTTGGTTAGCTAATTGGGAGACTATTACGCCAGATTCTTCGGCATGCGTTCGAATTGCTTTGAAGTCAACAAAACTAGTGAGGTCTTGTTGGCCAGGAGAACTCAGAGGGTTCGAATATTTATGCTTGCGAACTGCCTGCAAAGTGTTGCCAACATTACCTTCTTTGCCGTAATCTATAATTAAAGCTGCACCAGAATTCTTCTGAATATGTTTAGATAGATGGAAAATAATGTTCTGCATGGTTTTTGAAATCTCTATCATGCATCCTTCTTCAAAGACTTCATTTTCAAAATTAACCAATATTTCTTTACTAGGATTCATCAATTGAAAACAAAACTCATTTGAATCCGGTTCACTTAAATTTTTCAAGTTAACCATGACTTCCATCCACTTATCAGATTTTCTCTGGAACTGACTAATAGGTAAAGCATCAAAGAATTCGTTTGCTATAATGATGGTTGGCTGGTTAGGCAAACCATTTATTTCGGTTTTCCATTTCACTGGGAAACCCTTTAGGGCTTTTTTTTGTATATTTTTGAGGGAGGGTGAAATTTCAATCAAAAACAATTCTAAAGCATTATGAAAGCCAGTTATCATTCTAGTAGCTCTTAATATATCAGCCATTAGGGTTCCCTTCCCTGGCCCTAATTCAACAAGAGAAAATTTTTCTGGTTTTTGATGGTCCATCCATACCTGGACTATCCACAAGCCAATTAATTCTCCAAACATTTGGGATATTTCAGGACTAGTAGTAAAATCGCCTTTTACCCCGATAGGCTCATTTTTAATGTAATAACCATATTTGGGATGGGTTAAACAAATGTGCATATAATCAGCAAGGCTTAAAGCTCCATGCCGAAGGATGTTCTTTTTTAGTATCTTTGCTATTTTATCATCTTTGTTATTCATGAGTTATTAATCTGAACTTTCCTGAAGGACAATAGGAAGAAAATTAACCCTATGATTACCATAGGCAGGGACAGACTTTGCCCCATTGATAGCCCAGTGCCTCCCGGTAGAAAAATAATATAACCTAACGGATTTTCTATAGAGACATATTGCAAATCTGCTTCCCTAAATAATTCAACAAGAATTCTAGCAATACCGTATCCAAAGAAAAATAGCCCCATGATTCTTCCTGGTGATTTTAAAGCATCAAATAAAAAGACGAGCAGCAGTAATGAAGTTCCAAGCATAAGGCCTTCCAAACTAGCCTCATATAATTGTGATGGATGTCTTGTACAAATCTCATATATCCAGGATTCGGGACAAAGGCTCGCAGGAGGTTTTGTGAATTCTATTCCCAGAACTGAAGTCGTAGGTCTTCCCCACAATTCTTGATTAATGAAATTTGCTAGGCGACCTAAAAACAGACCTGGTGGGGTGCTTACAGCAATAATATCGCCCATAGCTAAAAGTGGTTTCTTGTTCTTTAAGGCAAAATATAATGCCCCAAGAACTACCCCAAGGAAACCACCGTGAAAAGACATACCACCTTCCCATAGGTATAGAACCTTAAAAGGGTGGTTAAAGTAGAAATGTGGGTTGTAAAAAATCACATAACCTAATCTTCCTCCAACAATGATTCCCAAAATAAGGTATGTCATTAAATCTTCGACATTTTGAGGGGTGAAGGGGCTCTCGTTATTAACCCAGAGTCGGTGCTTTTTGGTGATTAAGGTTAAAAGATACCAAGCGCAAATAATTCCAACAATATATGATAGAGCATACCAAGTTAACGCAAAATGGAAGCCTAATAATTCAAAAGAAAACAAATATGGTGTTAAGAGGTCAGGAAATCTAGCATACATTTAAAATCCAATCGCTTGTGGTTTAAGATTTTGTTACTACATATCTTCGAGGGTAAGCTCTTTTTTTAAAAGAGCTTTCGTGTTAAGACACTTTAGAATAAATTCTTGGGACGAAAAATGCAAAGTAGAAATCAGGTACTTGATGATTTAGCGCGCTTAGTAACCAATGCGTTAGGGTTGGCGCAAAATGCGAGCGGTGAGATAGATAATGCTTTCAAAAGTATTTTAGATAGATATTTGGCGGATCGAGGGTTGGTTACCCGAGAAGAATTTGATGCATCCCAATTAATGCTTGAAAAAGCGATGAATGAAATTTCTGAGTTAAGGAAGAATTTGGAAAAAGCTGAAAAACAACCAAGCACAAAAGTTGTCCGCAATAATTCCAAAAAATCTGCCAGCACTAATAAATCTTCATAAATGATAGTCCTGAGAGCTGGAATTTTCTTGGTAAGACTGTTTAACCCATATATTAATCCTTAACATATCTATATTTTGTGCTAGAGTTCAATTACACAACAACAAATTGTGTTTATGAACAAGAAAATGATTTAGGGGTGGCTAGTAAAATGGATATTTGCCAGGATTTGGAAGATTATTTTAGTGCAAATCCAGTGTCTTTCTTTAAATTGCTTGCGAAGAAAAATAATTGGGAAGTTGTTGGGGAAGCAAGTGACAGTACGGCATTTTATGCCGAAGGTATTTGGAGGCAATATTTGTATTGTTTTCATTGGATAGAATCAGATCAACAATTAAGAATAACGTGTGAGTACGATTTAAACTTGCCAAAGAATCGAAGCAATTCACTATATAGAACTCTGAATTTGGCCAATGAAAAATGCGGAGAGGGTTTTTTCACCTACTGTGATGAACAAAAGGTTATTATTTTTCACAGCAGATTTAAGGGATCAGATGCCTTAGAAATAAGTGCTTTGAGATCAAAGGACATAATTTCGGCGATTACAAATATTATGGACGAGTTATATCCTGTATTCCAACTGATATCTTGGGGTAAGGAAAATCCCGATATGGCTATAAAACTTGCGGGCACCCATGTGTCTGGTTTTATCTGAGATCTTGCAGTATCTTTCTTGAGATAGGAATTCCTAAAAGGATTATACACATGTCTTCTGTGAAATGTAGAAAGACTTTATTGGTAATAGGTGCGGGCAACATGGGTGAGGCTATGTTGAAGAGTTGGGTGCAAACTCAAATTGATGAAATTTCAGTATTGGTATTGGAACCCAATCCTTCAGATTGGTTAAAATCCCTGTTTGGAAAGGGTTTGGTAGAATTGAATCCTAGAAAAATTCCAAAGCAAATTGACATATGTGTTTTGGCAGTAAAACCACAAAAGCTGGCGGAAGTTTTAGAAGAAAACCGTTCAAAAATTTGCAAGAAAACTCTTATAGTTTCTGTTGTCGCTGGTAAGGATTTCAATTTTTTTCAGTCATATTTTGAGAAGAACCAGTCTATCATCCGAGTAATGCCTAATACTCCAGTTTCAGTGAATCAGGGAGTTTCGGCTATAGTGGCAGGTGAATTCGCAAATGAATCGGAAATTGAGTGGGTGAAAAAATTGTTTACCCCATTAGGAGAAGTTGTTTTGCTTGATAAAGAGAGTGAAATTGATGCAGTGACTGCCATTTCGGGTTCAGGCCCCGCATATGTTTTTAACTTCATTGAAAATTTAATTGAAATGGCTGAAGAGTTAGGACTTTCTACTAAAGTTTCAAAGAAACTTGTGATTCAGACTGTGGTTGGCGCAGGTGTCCTAGCGGAATCAAGTACATTGACCCCCAGTAGGTTAAGGGAAAATGTCACTAGCCCTGCTGGTACAACACAGGCAGCTTTGGAGGTTTTGATGGATAGCCAAGGTGGATGGAAACCGATTATTAAGAATGCTGTTAACGCAGCTTATAATAGAAGTCGAGAACTAGCGGGTAGAAAAAAATAGTAGGAAAGGAAAATAATTTGACTCTTACAGATTTTGATACCTTTATGAAAGTGGACATTCGGGTTGGAAAAGTAGTTAGGGTTGAGCCTTACCCTGAAGCAATAAAGCCAGCCTTCAAACTTTGGATCAATTTCGGGCCTGACTTAGGAGAGCGAAAGTCTTCAGCTCAGATCACTAAGCACTATTCACCAGAAATGTTGATTGGTCGACAAATACTGGCGGTCATAAATTTTGCTCCTAGGCAAATAGGTAAGTTTGTATCTGAAGTCTTAGTATTAGGGGTTCCTGGCATAGAAGGTGACGGCATCATTTTGGTAGAACCAGAGTCGGAAGCACTTTTGGGAGGTCGGGTTCACTAAGATTTAGACATTTCTTGACACCAATGGAAACGGCATAGGGATGTATAGGTTTCATTTCCACCAATTTGGATCTGATCACCTTGATCAACTATTTGTCCAGAGGCGTTTGTACGAACAACCATTGTGGCTTTTTTCCCGCAATGACAAATTGTTTTTATCTCTTTTATCTCGTCTGCAATTGATAGTAGGGTTAAAGATCCAGGAAAAAGTTCCCCTTTGAAATCTACACGTAGGCCATAGCACAGGACCGGTATCTTTAGCTCATCCACAATACTTGCTATTTGCCAGACTTGAGATTTTGATAGAAATTGTGCTTCATCCAAAAGTACACAATCTATTTTAGCTTCTTCAGAAGCATATTTTACTTTTTCATAAATATCATCTTCAGGTTCAAAAACCGAAGCCTTTTCCTCTATTCCAATGCGGCTAACTATTTTGGACTCACCTGCTCTATCATCAAGTTTTGCCGTTATCAAGTGAGGAGTCATTCCTCGTTCACGATAATTGTATGCTGCTTGGAGTAGAGCTGTTGATTTACCCGCATTCATGGTAGAGTAATTAAAATATAACTTTGCCATTCAATACTAATTTTCTTTTGCTATACTTCACTGATAGGTTTTTAGTTCCTGGAGTGAAACAATACTGATCTCTGATTCTTTAGAGCTTTTCATAGCATGTGCGGCAGCCCAAGATCCAGTGGCAGAAGTGAAATATGGAAGTCTTTTTGCCACTGAAATAGTTCTTATTTCACGACTGTCTATGATGGATTGAAGTCCTGCAGTTGTGTTAAAGACAATATCTATCTTATTATCACTTAAAAAGTCTATTATGTTTGGTCGGCCTTCATAGGCTTTTTTTACTTTGGTCACATTGATATTATTTTGTTTGAGATAGATTGCTGTTCCTTTGGTTGCTATGATTTTTATGCCTAATTCCTCAAGTGCAAGACATGCCTCTATCATTTTTCCATTCTTATCCTGATCTTTTAGAGATACAAAAGCAGTTCCTCTTTCGGGTAATTTAACTCCAGTAGCTAATTGGGCTTTCAAGAAGGCTTGTTCGAATGATTTATCGATTCCCATCACTTCACCAGTAGAACGCATCTCTGGTCCTAGAAGCACATCGACTCCTGGAAACTTATCAAATGGTAGAACAACTTCTTTTACAGCGTAGAAGTTTAATTTAGGTTCTTTTAAATTGTTATGACCAATTCCAGCCATTAATAAGGCAGCCAGCCCAGGAATTGGTACACCAATAGCTTTTGATACAAAGGGAAGGGTTCTTGAAGCCCTTGGATTAACCTCCAAAACAAAAATGCTATTTTCCTTGATGGCAAACTGCACGTTCATTAGGCCCACCACTTTGAGTTCAATTGCTAACATTTTAGTTTGGTTTTTTATTTCGGTTATTATTTTTTTTGGTAAGGAATATGGAGGAAGAGAACAGGCACTATCTCCTGAATGTATCCCTGCTTCCTCGACATGTTGCATGACGCCGACAACTGTAACTTTTTTGCCATCAGATATGGCATCTACATCTACTTCGATGGCTCCTTCTATAAAACTATCAATTAGTACAGGGTTATTTCCACTCACTTGCACGGCATCCTTGATATAGCGCATTAGATGTTCAGGATTTAAGACCACCTCCATAGCTCTGCCTCCTATCACATAGGAAGGTCTAATTACTACTGGGTATCCAATCGTCATAGCTTTACTAATGGCTTCTTGCTCAGATCTTGCTATTCCATTCTTTGGTTGTTTTAGATTTAACCTATTTAACAGGGCTTGAAATTTTTCACGATCTTCTGAAAGATCAATAGAACTTGGACTAGTACCGAGGATTTGGATGTTATGATATGAAAGTGCTTTAGTTAGATTTAGTGGGGTTTGTCCTCCTAATTGAATTATCACGCCTTTTAGATTTCCATTTGATTTTTCTACCTCAATTACCTCAAGAACATGTTCTACAGTGAGAGGTTCAAAATAAAGTCTATCTGAGGTGTCATAATCCGTAGATACCGTCTCAGGATTACAGTTAATCATAATCGTTTCGATACCAATATTGGATAGGGCGAAACTGGCATGGCAACAGCAGTAGTCAAACTCTATTCCCTGTCCAATCCTATTAGGGCCACTACCAATAATTATAATTTTTTCAGTATCGTTGGGACTTGATTCACAATCTATATTTTTTGGAAATATAGTCTCATATGTAGAATACATGTATGGCGTGTTTGATGGGAATTCTCCAGCACAGGTGTCTACCCTCTTAAAAGAAGGTTTCACTCCTATTTCCCATCTTTTTTGGCGCACGGTATCTTCTGATAAAGAAGTCAATTCACCTAACCTTGCATCAGTGAAACCCATTGATTTAACTATTTGTAACTCGTCTGCTTGAGTGGGTAGGGAATTTTCTTTTAGATGTTCTTCTGCAGTAATTATCTCCTCTAATCTTTCCAAAAACCAAGGATCAATCCTTGTAATTTGGTTAATAGTTTTACTATCCATTCCTGAGCGCATAGCTTGCACTATTTGCATTAATCTATTAGAATTTTGTCTTGATAAGGCAGATACAATTTCTTCTTTAGTATTAGGAAATTCAATTTCGTTTAGTCCTGTAAGACCAGTTTCTAGGGATGCCAAAGCTTTTTGCAAACTTTCATGAAAAGATCTTCCAATAGCCATGACTTCGCCCACAGATTTCATAGCACTATTTAGTTCGTTGCTAGACCCAGCAAATTTCTCAAAAGTGAATCGGGGAATTTTTACAACAACATAATCGATAGTTGGTTCAAAGCTAGCTGGGGTAGTTTTTGTGATGTCATTTATTAGTTCGTCTAATGTAAAACCTACCGCTAGTTTGGTCGCCACCTTTGCAATAGGAAAGCCGGTGGCTTTGGAAGCAAGAGCAGATGATCGAGAAACCCGCGGATTCATTTCAATTACAACCATTCTTCCATCTTCTGGGTTGATAGCCCACTGGACATTTGATCCACCAGTCTCTACTCCAATTTCCCTAAGTATTCGGATTGAATTAGTTCGCATCAATTGGAATTCTTTATCCGTTAGGGTCATAGCTGGTGCTACTGTAATGCTGTCACCAGTATGTACCCCCATGGGGTCCACGTTTTCTATAGAACAAACCACTATTGCATTATCCATTTTGTCTCGGACAACTTCCAATTCGAACTCCTTCCAACCCAAAAGACTTTCATCAATCAGAATTTGGTTAACAGGGGATTGTTCAAGACCATTATGACATATTTCAAAATATTCTTTTTCATTGTAGGCAATGCCACCACCTGCACCACCTAGGGTGAAAGCTGGGCGAATAACTGCTGGAAGGCCTATTTTTTCAAGTGCATTTCTTGCATCTTCTAGATTTTCGATTGCTATTGACTTGGGACTTTCAATCTGAAGATCGTCCATTGTGTCGCGAAATTTTTTTCTATCTTCTGCCTTTTCTATGGCTTCCTTTTTTGCTCCAATCAATTCGACTTTTTCTCTCGCTAAAATGCCAGAATTTTCCAGAGCAATGGCAGCATTTAATCCAGTTTGACCACCCATAGTGGGGAGCAGAGCATCTGGCTGTTCTTTTCTTATAATAGCTTCCAAAGTTTCAACATTGATTGGTTCTACATATGTAGCGTCCGCAATTTCAGGATCCGTCATAATAGTTGCAGGATTGGAGTTCACCAAGATTACGCGATAACCTTCTTCTTTTAAAGCTTTACAGGCTTGGGTCCCCGAATAATCAAATTCACATGCTTGGCCAATAATTATCGGGCCAGCACCTATGATCATTATTGAAGAGATATCTTTTCTTTTAGGCATTGGTCATTTCAGGTAATTCTTCTAAAATTTGTTTTGTCAGTAACTAATGATTTACGCAAGACAAATATTTCTCTTATAGGATTTTTGTTTGTTAGCTAAATTGATCGTAGTTTGGCACATTTACACTTTACACTTTACGCTTTAGTTTCTTTCGATTATTCCAAGGGTAAATTCAAAATAATACCTTAGAGGTTTATATGAAAGTTTATCGAACTCATAATTGCGCGGAGTTAAACTTGGATCATATTGATCAGGAAGTTACATTATCTGGATGGGTTCACAGAGTCCGAGACCATGGGGGTGTATTATTTATTGATTTGCGAGACCATTATGGAATGACTCAGGTAGTAATAGACCCCGATAGTAATGATTTTGACACTGCTGAAACTTATAGATCAGAATGGTGTATCCAAGTTACAGGTAGAGTGAAGGCACGTGAACCAGACCTGATCAACAAGAATTTAAAGACAGGCTATATTGAGGTTTTTATAGACAACACAGAGATCATTTCAACTGCTGAGGATCTTCCTTTACCAGTTTTTGGTGAACTGGAGTACCCGGAGGAAACTCGACTAAGGTACCGGTTTCTTGACTTAAGACGAGAAGGTTTGCACAAAAATATGTTGTTGAGGGCAAACGTTATAGCATCGATCAGGAAGGAAATGTGGGCAATTGGTTTTAATGAATTTCAGACACCTATTTTGACTGCCTCATCGCCAGAGGGAGCAAGAGATTTCCTAGTCCCAAGCAGATTGAACAGGGGAAAATTTTATGCTTTACCTCAAGCACCTCAACAATTTAAGCAACTCATCATGATGGGAGGGTTTGATAAATATTTTCAAATTGCGCCTTGTTTTAGAGATGAAGATCCTAGATCAGATAGATCACCAACTGATTTTTATCAATTGGATATAGAGATGAGTTTTGTTAACCAGGACGATGTTTTCAATACTGTAAAGCCTGTAGTAGAGAGAATTTTTAAGAAATATAGTCAAAAGAAAATTGAAAGCCATTGGCCAAGAATCACTTTTAAAGATTCTATGCTATGGTATGGCACCGATAAACCTGATTTAAGAAATCCAATTAAGATGAAAAAGGTCTGTGAGTATTTTAGAGATTCTGGCTTTGCTGTATTTTCCAACATTCTTAAAAATGATGGATCTGAAATAAGGGCTATACCAGCTCCAGGTGGAGGAAGTAGAAATTTTTGTGATAGAATGAACAATTTTGCACAGAAGGAAGGCCTACCTGGTATGGGGTATATTTTCTGGAGAGGAGCAGATGGGGAATTAGATGCTGCAGGACCACTGGCAAAGAATATTGGTTTTGAAAAATCTGAAATGATAAGAGAAAGTTTAGGTTTAAAAGTTGGAGACGCGGCATTTTTTCTAGGGGGAGAACCCAAAAATTTTGAAGCATTTTCAGCAAAAGCTAGAAATCAAATAGGGGCACAATTAAAATTAATTGATGAAGATATTTTTGCCTTTGCTTGGATAATAGATTTTCCAATGTATGAGAAAGATACTGAAAATGACAAGATTGATTTTTCTCATAACCCATTTTCTATGCCACAGGGAGGACTATCTGCACTCAATGGCAACCCGTTGGAAGTACTTGGTTATCAATATGATCTTGCTTGTAATGGTTATGAGCTATTATCTGGTGCCATTAGAAATCACGAACTAGATACAATGTTCAAAGCATTTGAGCTCGCAGGTTATTCTAATGACGAGGTTAGCTCACGTTTTTCTGGTATGATTCAGGGGTTGAAGTTTGCTCCTCCACCTCACGGGGGTTGTGCTTTAGGTATAGATAGAATGCTAATGCTGTTGGCTGATGAAGAAAATATTCGAGAGGTCATCATGTTTCCCATGAATCAGAAAGGTGAAGATTTAATGATGAATGCTCCTTCCCTTCCTACGAAGGCACAAATTCGTGAATTGGGTATCAGAATTATTGAGGAGGACGTGAATAAAGTGGACGGATCTTGAGAAATGGAGAAAAATGAGAATGCTAAAAAGTTTTTTGCAAATAGAAGATCCATATCCGTAAAGGGCTTAAAGGGACCTGGTCCAGAATTAGGGGACACTTTCAAAATAATTCAATCTGGTTTACGGGTTCCAGATCATGGTAAGCTTGAACCATGGAGGGCTATTTTGATTTCTGAGAAATCAAAATATAAATTCATCGATATTATTGATAGGCGAGGAAAGGAAATCTTTATAGATCCTGGCAAACTGGAAAAAAACAAGAGAAATGCCTTAGATATACCATTGATTATAGCAATAATTTGCTCACCAAAAGAAAGTTCAAAGATTCCAGAGATAGAGCAAATTCTATCAGCTGGAGCCTTATGCCTAAACGTTTTGAATAATTTTCTTGTGTGTGGCTGGGGAGCTAACTGGTTAACTGGTTGGATGGCTCACGATAGGAAGTTTGGAGAAGAGGCATTTAATCTAGTCGAAACTGAGTTTGTAGCAGGATTTATATACGTTGGGACTTATGATGAAACTCCTCCGGACAGACCCAGGCCAAAGGCTGAAGATAAAGTTACCTGGTTTTAGCAAGAATCTGATTTTTTCAATTAGTACAAATAATTATTTGTTTGATCTTCTAAAAGATCTTCTTTCAATTCAGAAAAATCAAGTATATTAGCATCATAACTATGAGCCAAAGGCAAAAGGCTAGGATAGTGACCCAAAAAAATTTTGTTTTTATTTGGGGATCTTCTGGAGCTGAAGGCGGGGTACCAAAAATTTTCCTCCCAGATTCTTGTTGGGTTTTTATTTTCAGAGGTAAAGCAATGAAAAGTAGGAGAAACCAAAGAATTGTAAAGAGTACTATTGAAGCTGTGATAGTCATTTTCCCTCTACAATCATTCTTGTTGCAATTCAATCAGAGTGCCATTGCACTTAGAAGGGTGTAGGAAAATAACTGGTTTACCATGCGCCCCCAATTTAGGTTTTCCGGGTTCGAGTAGTCCAAAATCCTTTTCAGAAAGTTTTTCAATCGCTAAATCAATGTTTTCAACTTCATAACAAAGGTGATGTATTCCTCCATTTGGATTTTTTTTGAGGAATTTACTAATGGGGCTGTTTTTATTGAGAGGAGAAATAAGTTCAATCTGGGTATTTGGTAGTTTTATGAATACTATTTTAACTCCATGCTCAGGTTGATCGATTTGTTCACTAACTTTGGCTCCAAACACATTTCTATAAGTTTTACTTGCCTCAGTAATATCTGGTACCGCTATAGCTACATGGTTTAATTTTCCGATCATGCCAATTTCCTCACATTCTAAAATGAATTCTTGAAGTGATGAGCGTGTTCATTAATAAGATCCAAATATATTTTTTCCAGTTCAAATATTTGTGATATTTCCACCGATTCATTAATTGAGTGCATTTTTTCTCCAACGAGGCCAAATTCAACTACGGGACACTTTTTGTATATAAATCGAGCGTCTGAAGTTCCCCCAGAGGTAGAAAATGTAGGGTCAACACCAGTAATTTTTTTTACGCTCTGTTTTACTAATTTAGCAAGATTAGTTGGTTCTGTATAAAAGGGTTCACCCGAAACCCTGACATCCAAATCAACATGCGTTTTTGTCTTATTACTAATTTCTTGGCCTAATTTTTTAATTTTTTGACTTAGCTGATCGCTAGTATGATGATCATTAAATCTAATGTTGATGGAGGTCGTTACTTCTAAAGGAATTACATTATTTGTATTATTGTTTGCTGAGATAGAGGTTATTACCAAAGTTGATGGTTCGAAGAATTTTGAGCCATTATCAAGTTTAGTTCTTAGTAAATCGTTTAGTAATTCTATAGCCGCATTAATAGGGTTTATTGCAAGATGAGGGTAAGCTGAATGACCTTGTTTCCCAGTAATTTTGAAGGTGCAGGTCATCGACCCTTTTCTTCCAATTTTCATTGCTTCTCCAAAAATTTTTGGGCATGTTGGTTCACCAACAATGCAATGGTCGATACGTTGATCATTATCAGTCATCCAATCTAGAATGGCCTGTGTTCCATCCTTTGCTTCTCCTTCTTCGTCTCCTGTAATCATTAAGACAATTGAAAAATCAGGTTGTGACTTTTTTGAATATTTGATTGCTGCTAGACAAAAGGCCGCAACTGCTGATTTCATATCCACTGCTCCCCTACCAAAGAGAACATTACCTACAATTTTTCCCGAAAATGGTTCGAATTCCCATTTGGTAAGATTTCCAGGAGGAACTACATCTACATGACCAGAAAATCCAAGAGTAGGTAGGTGTTTTTTTCCCCACCTCAAGAAAAGGTTCGATATCCCACCTCTATCAATACTATGGATTTCAAAATCAGTATCCTCAAATAGCTCTCCTATAAGTTTTAGAGCACCTGCTTCCCTTGGAGTCACAGTTGGACATTGAATAAGTTTTGCTGTTAGTTCAACAACGTTTATCATCCTTTTCTCACACTCATGTTAATCCCGAAGCAACTCATTAATCGAGGTCTTTGATCTTGTTTTTGCATCAACTTGTTTGACAATTACAGCACAATATAGGCTTGGACCACCTTTGTCGGAAGGTAAAGACCCTGCTACGACTACAGAGTAAGGTGGAACCTCGCCAAATAGAATTTCATTAGTTTCTCTAACAACGATCTTTGTTGATTTCCCAATGAAAACACCCATTCCTAGTACTGCACCTTTTCTAACTATGCAACCTTCTACAACTTCAGATCTTGCTCCAATGAAACAATCATCTTCTATAATAGTTGGTGTTGCTTGCATTGGTTCTAAGACACCACCAATCCCAACTCCTCCAGATAAGTGGACATTCTTACCTATTTGAGCACAAGAGCCAACTGTTGCACAGGTGTCTACCATCGTGCCAGTATCAACATAAGCTCCAAGATTTACAAAACTTGGCATGAGTACTACTCCCGGAGCAATATATGCAGATTTACGAACAATACAGTTCGGAACTGCTCTAAACCCGGCATTCTCCCAATTCTCCGTAGACCAGCCCAAAAACTTACTGTCAACCTTATCCCACCATGATGCACCTTGTGGCCCTCCAGCCTGCATACTCATATCATTTAGACGAAAACTTAATAGTACGGCCTTTTTTGCCCACTGATTAACTTTCCAATCCCCGCCCCCATTTGGTTCTGCCACGCGTAGCTTACCTTTGCCTAAGAGATCTAAGGTACGTAAGATGGCTTCTCTTATAGGTCCTGTAGTTTTAGTAGATACATTTTCTATGTTTTCCCATGCGGTATTGATCGTTTTCTCTAATGCATTGTCGACCATTTTGTCTTTCCTCATAAACTATATGTTTTCCTTTACCTAACTAACAAGAATTCCCTAATTTCAGTTTTTAGTAATGGTGAAAATTGATTATCTGATATCATTGTGAGATAGGTGTTCCCATATTCATCTTTCCATTTAGAGAGGCCTTCCAGATTATAAAATTCCCAGGGCCCACTTTCCAACAAAACCTGTATACTTTTGATTTCATCCTTCTCAAAGAGTATTCTTTTTACACGCGTTTGAAAACCGTCTAAGAAGGTGAATTTTCTTTCAAGCAATATTAAATTTCTGTCATCAATGAATTCTGCGTCAGTTATTTTAAAGTCTTCAGTTATTTTAATATTGCTAATTACTATCCATTTATCTTCTTTCAATTTATAGATAGGATGATCCCTATCGCCTTTAGGTGGTGATTCAGGAATAGCGTAAAGTTGGCCAGAATTAT
Source organism: Paracoccaceae bacterium (assembly GCA_014239455.1). Taxonomy (GTDB): domain Bacteria; phylum Pseudomonadota; class Alphaproteobacteria; order Rhodobacterales; family Rhodobacteraceae; genus CACIIZ01. The sequence continues at coordinate 96,546 of JAAZYV010000018.1, forward strand.
TTACTGCAAGAGCTTCAATCCCGTCATTAAACATTAATCTCTTAAAGTCAGGGTGTTTGGGTAAGAATTCTCCTGGTGAAGTAAAGTTCTCGTGAAACATAATTCTACTATTAGATTCAAAGGATATGTAATATCCATCTCCAGGAGATCTTACAATTGATTCACTATCTGTGTTTTTACCGGATAGCTGTTCACCTTTACTATTAAGGATTTTTCCATGATCTCGAATCCTAATATCTATCAATTTTCCGGTGCTATTTCTAATCATTTCACCCATGAAATACATAGCTTTGTCACTGATCATCACAAATTTCTTTCCACTAGATGAAACCGAAATTCCAGAAAGACCACCAAAACCAGAAACTTTCTCAGGCAAAATTTGGTGACCAAATGGTTCCAACCGCCATGAATCAAATGCCTCAGGGTATGAGCTAATAGGAAAAAAACTCGAAAATATGATGCTGAGTAGGAAGATTCTAGAATTTACATGGTTTTGCATCTTTAGATAGGATGGCTCATACGATCGGATCAGAGGTAACGGCATGTGGCTAAGACAGTATACTCAATTTTTCAGGGACTATTTTTGTCATGTTGAAACTTTTAGGAATTATGGTGTATTGTATTATTAAGATCATCCACAAGTAAATTATATTTTTAAAATGACATCTCTTCTTCAAATTTTTTCTACTTTATTAAACATCTTCTCATTTTTGATCATATTTGACGTAATCCTATCGTTTTTAATTCAGTTTGGTGTTCTAGATAAAAGAAATCAAATAGTATCACAGCTTTGGATTTCTATTAGAAATATCATGGAACCTATTTACTCAAGAGTTCGGTCTTTTTTACCCAATACTATTGGGTTTGATCTTGCTCCTGCTTTGTTATTATTTGTCATATTTGCTGTAAGAGTAATCATATCCAATAATTTCTATTAGTGGCATTCTTTTCCGGGTAGTGCTGGTCTAGTTAGACTTTAGTTTGCGTCTCGCTAACATCTTCAATCTCAGGGCGTTAAGTTTAATGAAACCTGTCGCATCTTCTTGGTTGTAAACACCATCATCCTCCTCAAAGGTCACATGTTTTTCAGAATACAAACTTGATCTAGAATTTCTAGCTATGGTCTGTACGTTACCTTTATACAATTTTAGTGTTACGGTGCCCTCAACATAATTTTGGCTTTGGTCAATTAAAGCCTGTAACATCTCTCTTTCTGGGGAATACCACAGGCCATTATAAATTAATTCTGCATATTTAGGCATTAATTCATCCTTGAGATGGGATGCGCCTTGATCAAGAGTTATACTTTCAATAGCTCTATGTGCTTCGAGCAAAATTGTGCCACCAGGGGTTTCATAAACCCCTCTAGATTTCATGCCAATGAATCTGCCTTCGACCAAATCTAACCGACCAATTCCATGCTTACTTCCAAGGCGGTTTAGTTCTTCTAATAATTCGTGTTTCGTCTTGATCATACCATTTATTGCAATCATATTACCGAAGTTGAAATCAATTTTTACAAACTCCGATTGATCTGGAGCGTCCTCTGGCGAGACTGTTCTTTGGTAAACATATTCTGGAGCCATTTCACTCGGATCTTCCAAGATCTTTCCTTCCGAAGAGGTATGCAATAGATTTGCATCAACAGAAAAAGGGGCTTCACCTCTTTTGTCCTTAGATATTGGAATTTGGTGATTTTCAGCAAATTCTAAAAGTTTAGTTCTACTGGTTAGATCCCATTCTCTCCAGGGACTGATGATGTTGATATCAGGGTTTAAGGCATAGCATGATAATTCGAACCGAACTTGGTCATTTCCTTTTCCCGTGGCGCCGTGTGCTATTGCATCAGCGCCTACAAAATCTGCTATTTCAATAAGCCTTTTAGCTATTAAAGGTCTTGCAATGGCTGTTCCCAAAAGATATTGGCCCTCGTATTGTGCATTTGCCCTAAACATAGGAAAGACGAATTCCTCAACAAATTCTTCTCGCAAGTCTTCAACGAAAACATTTTTTGGATCTACTCCCAGCATTATGGCTTTATTTTTGGCAGGCCCTAATTCTTCATTTTGACCAAGATCAGCAGTAAAAGTTACAACCTCAGTATTATAATTAACTTGAAGCCATTTTAATATGATGGAAGTATCAAGACCACCTGAATATGCTAGAACGACTTTTCTCGGTTTATAATTCATTAGTTAAAGGCTCCTATATTTAGTGATTGGGTAACTAATTTTTTTGAGGGTAGCAACTAAAATTTAGAATCAATGCATTTTTATCGAGTCCCATTTTATATTACAGTTTGCAAAAACTTAGTGAATGAAGCTATGATGAAACTTAAATATTCAGATCAAAAGAAAATTTGCACAAAATGGATGATAGAAAAGTAGCTAATTTTGTGTTCAACACAGTGACCGGGTTCCGTTTTGGCTGGGATAGTGTCATGGCTCATTCCGAAGAAATAATAAAGATATTGGGGCCTAGGTTATTGATTGTTTCTGATCCAGGATTGTCAAAGATTGGTTTGTACAAGCCATTAGTAGATAATTTGATTAAGAGAGGAACAGAAGTAAGGGTCTTTGATCAAGTAGAACAAGACCCAACTTTAAGAAATCTAGAAATGGCTATTGATTCCGGTGCGGGATTTCTTGCAACAGGCATTTTAGGCTTTGGCGGAGGATCGCCAATGGATGTGGCAAAATTGACAGCTTTGGTTCTAGGCTCAGGAGAGAACATCGACAGCATATGGGGTGTTAACAAAGTAAAAGGTCCACGACTGCCCTTGATATTGGTTCCAACTACGGCTGGTACGGGTTCAGAGGTCACCCCAGTCTCAATTATGACAGTGGAAGATAGAGAGAAAAGAGGTGTTTCGTCTGCAGTAATTATTCCCGATCTTGCCATCTTGGACCCTTCTCTTACTATGGTTCTTCCTCCAACCATAACTGCTACAACTGGGATAGATGCAATGGTGCATGCAATTGAGGCATTCACATCTAAAAATAAAAATAATAATTCTCTTTCTCAGAATTTGGCTATGGAGGCCCTTGATTTGTTAGGGATTTCAATAGTAAAAGCCGTAAGAAAAGGTAAGTCAGACCGTGTTTCAAGGAGTAACATGCTATTGGGATCAATGCTTGCAGGGATGTCCTTTGCTAACTCCCCTGTAGCTGGAGTACACGCACTAGCCTATCCTCTTGGCGGTAAATATAAAGTTTCCCATGGGCTATCCAATGCATTACTTTTACCTCACGTGATTAGGTTCAACATGCAGGTACCTGCAACCAAAGAGGCTTATGCAAAACTAGCGGGTATTGTTTTCCCAGTTCTTGAAAAGATTGATGATTTAGATCAACGTGCAGAATCATTTGCAGAAGAATTCACTACTTTAAGTAAGCATTTGAATCTACCCACAAGATTACGAGAAATAAATATACCTGAAAAAGCCTGTAGAGAAATGGCTAAAGAGGCTATGAAGCAAGAACGTTTGCTAGTAAATAACCCCAAAACTATCACTCTAGAAGATGCAGAAAAAATATACAAAGCGGCTTGGTAGGAATTGATAGGTTCAAATTTAGATTTTCTAGTTATTATTGTGTCCAATGCCCCTCATATTGGTTGAGTCTAAATCCCATGTCTGATCCTCCTTTGAGCTACATAGAATTTCTTGGAAATGATGTGGGGAAAGAGAATATAATTTTCTTAACGCACGGTCTTTTTGGATCAAAAAGAAACTGGGTTAATACTGCGAAGTCATTAAGTGAAAGACTTAATCGACATGTGGTTGCAATTGATCTCAGAAATCATGGTTCATCATTCTGGTCTAAAACTCATGATTACCTATCTTTAGGTCGAGATTTGATAAAATTAGCTGATTATTTTGGGCAAAAAGTGGATCTTGTTGGACACTCTATGGGGGGAAAAGCAGTTATGAGTGCTAGTTTAATAAATCCTCACAATTTTGGTAAGCTTGTGGTGGTTGATATTAGTCCAGTCACTTATTTTCATTCTGAGTTTATGGACTTCATCTGGGGGATGAAGCAATTAGATTTAGCTCAAATAAATTCCCGTAGTCAAGCTGACCAAATTCTATCAGATCATGTTCCAGATCAAAAAATTAGAAGCTTTTTATTACAAAATATGATTCGTAAGGAAACTGGCAATTATGATTGGGAAATAAATCTTCATTCTATAGAAGAGAATATAAGGTTTATACTATCTTTTCCACAATATCAAAGCCAATTCCTAGGCCAAACACTTTTTCTTAAAGGTCAAGAATCTTCCTATGTTTCAGAAAGTAGCATCACTGAAATTAAAAAGTATTTCCCACAAAACACTATTGAAGAGATTAATCAGGCTGGTCATTGGCCTCACGTTGAACAGCCAAAATCATTTCAAGATAAATTGGTACGATTTATTAGAGAATTTTAGCTAAATCTCAATGAAATTATGGACGTTCAATCGCCAAAGCTATTCCCTGTCCACCGCCTATGCACATTGTAATTAGTCCTAAAGAACCATCCAATCTTTCTAATTCGTGAATGGCTTTTATGACGAGAATAGTTCCCGTGGCGCCAATCGGATGACCTAATGCTATTGCCCCACCATTTGGATTAACTATTTCGGGGTCCAAATTTAATTCCTGTGATACTGCACAGGCTTGTGCAGCGAAAGCCTCATTGCTTTCAATTACGTCAAAATCTTGGGTGGATAAACCCGTTTTCTTGAGCAATTTCTCCACGGCAATAATTGGTCCAATCCCCATTACCTCCGGCCTAACGCCAGAATGAGCGTAACCCCTTATTTTGGCTCTAATCTTGAGCCCTAAAGCATTAGAAGCATTTGTAGTTCCTAAGACTATAGCGGCTGCACCATCGTTGAGACCGGAAGAGTTCCCAGCAGTGACAGTTCCATCTTTTTTAAAAACTGGATTGAGAGATAAGAGATTTTCCTTGTTTGTATACTTGGGGTGTTCATCTAATTCAAAGGAATTTTTCTTGGAATCTTTCCCAATCTCTATTGGCACTATTTGGTCTGAGAAATAACCCTTTGAAATGGCATTAGCCGCTCTAGTCTGACTTTCTAAAGAAAAATCATCCTGCATTTGCCGAGAAATTCCATACTCTTTAGCAACATTTTCTGCAGTTATTCCCATGTGACCCGTATCAAATGGACAGTTTAGTGCTCCTAGCATCATATCTTCGACCATAGAGTCACCCATCCTTTTTCCCCACCTATTTGATTTAATTATGTGAGGTGATTTGCTCATGTTTTCTGTACCACCTGCGAGCCCAAATTCCGCATCACCTAATGATAGTGATTGTATTATAGAAACTAACGCCTGAAGTCCTGAACCGCATAGACGGTTTACATTCATAGCAGCTACACTTATCGGAATGCCCGCATTTAATGAAATCACTCTAGACAAGTACATATCTTTTGGTTCTGTATTGATCACATGACCAAAAACTACATGCTCTATTCTTTTCTTTTCAACCCCAGAATTCTTGATAGCATCTTTTGCTACTAATGTACCAAGATCAATTGGGGAAGCAGATTTAAGTGAGCCCCCAAAACTACCAATGGCAGTTCTTGAGCCTGACAATATAACCACTTCTTCAGTCATGAAATATATAATCCTTTTGATTTGCAAAAATCTTACTAAGTGAAATTTTTTTTTAATTATGATCAATACTAACTTCAAATATTGGTCTTGCCAAATGGTTATACACTAGTAGTTTGGTGGTGGGATAATCAATTTGGTTCAGTTTAGGTTTTAGAAGGATAGGACATGACTCGAACAGTTTTTGTTAACGGCACATACGTGGATGAGATGGAAGCTAAGGTGTCCGTATTTGATAGGGGCTTTTTATTTAGTGATGCAGTTTATGAAGTTACTGCAGTTATTGAGAAAAAGCTAGTTTCTTGGGAAGGCCATACAGGCAGAATGAGAAGATCTTTAGGCGAAATAGGAATAAATCTGGATATGTCTAATGATCATCTCCTAGAGGTTCACAGAAAACTCCTAGAACTCAATGAAGTGCAGGAGGGTTTAGTTTATTTGCAAATTACCCGGGGAGGAGCTGCTGATCGTGATTTTGAGTTTCCTGACAGAACTATTGTAAAGCCCACCACAGTTCTTTTTACTCAAGAAAAGAACTTAATACATAATCAGAAATTGGATTCAGGATTAAAAGTCATTTCTTTTCCCGATTTGCGATGGGGTAGATCTGACATTAAAAGCACCCAACTTCTTTATGCTTCTATGATTAAGCAAAAAGCATTGGATCAAGGGAAGGATGAAGCTTGGTTTGTGAAAGATGGTTTAGTTATTGAGGGGAGTTCAAATAACACTTTCATTCTTTCTCAGGATGGGAAATTGATAACTAGGAATTTGTCACGTGATATTTTAGCAGGTATTACTAGAGACGCTATACTAGAATATTCTAAAAGCTCTGGCTATATCATAGAAGAAAGACCGTTCTCAGTAGAAGAAGCTAAGAAATCAAAAGAAGCCTTTATATGTTCATCCACCACATTTATTTTGCCTGTAGTGGAAATAGATGATTGTAAAATTGGATCTGGTAAGCCTGGAAAAAATACTTTGAAGTTAAGAGAAATCTACATAAAAAATATAACGAAAGAGCTAGTTTGAATCTAGTTTGTCATTCATTTTCATTACCTGTGCTATCTCTTCCTCAGACCTTTTGGTTTGATATTTTTCTTTCCAGGTTTTGTAAGGCATCCCATAGACTAATTCTTGGCCATCTTCTTTGTCCATTTCCAGGCCAATTTTTTGTGCTTCCTCTGTATACCAACGTGATAGACAATTACGACAAAATCCAGCCAGATTCATTAAATCCACATTTTGTACATCAACTCTTTTTGACAAGTGATCTAAAAGCCGCCTGAATGTGGCAGCCTCCAGTACTTCGTTTTTTTTCTTAATCATCAAAACTACCTAATCCATATGAGTAATGATACTTTAATGATCTCTGGCTGGTTAATCAAGTTTGTTAAGCTTTTATATTATAGTAAACCAAAGTGCAGGCGTCTTTTTTAAGGTGCTTATTTATCACATGCTTTAGCTTTGTTTCAACGTAAGAAAAAAAGGGTTAATTTATTACATATTTTCATTATTGTCCGCTTGAGGCTTTCTGCTGATTATGGATGGTATAGATTTTTTTGAGGTTTTTGTGGCCAAAGGATTGAGAAGGAATAGGAATGTTAAGATAGTAGCCACTTTAGGCCCAGCATCTAGTTCAGAGAGTGTAGTGGAAAAACTCTTTGAAGAAGGGGTAGATGTTTTCCGGCTAAATTTGAGTCATGGAACACATGATGAAATAAGGAAAAGACATCAGACTATAAGAACCGTTGAGGAAAAATTTGGTAGACCAATTTGCATTTTAGCAGACCTGCAAGGTCCCAAGTTGAGATGTGGTAAATTTAAAGATCAAGAAGTTGAGTTGATTGTTGGAAAATCATTTAGATTTGATGACAAAGATATTTTGGGAGATTTTCATCGAGTAAATGTACCTGATTTTAAGGTTTTCCAGGATCTAAACATTGGTTCTACCATTTTGGTCAATGATGGAAAAATACGATTGATAGTCAGAGCAATCGGTAAGGACTTTGTTGATACCGAAGTGGTGGTAGGGGGTATAGTTTCGGACAGGAAAGGTATTAATGTTCCAGATCAAGTTTTACCCCTCTCGGCACTTTCTCAGAAAGATAGGAGTGATTTGGAGTTTGTTTGTGCTCTAGGTATTGAATGGTTGGGGTTGTCATTTGTTCAAAGAGCTTCTGATATTACAGATGCCAGAAAGTTGGTTAAAGGTAGAGCGGCAATTTTGGCAAAAATTGAAAAGCCATCCGCTGTTGAGGCTTTTAATCAAATTCTCGAAGAAACAGATGCGGTAATGGTAGCGAGAGGGGATCTTGGTGTTGAGCTACCTATCGAAACATTACCCCCAATTCAAAAGCGTCTCGTTAGACAGTGTCGGGCTTCTGGTAAACCAGTCATAGTGGCCACACAAATGATGGAGAGTATGATAACATCACCAGTTCCAACAAGAGCCGAGGTGTCCGACGTGGCACAAGCAATTTATGAGGGTGCTGATGCTATAATGCTATCTGCAGAAAGTGCTGTAGGACATTATCCTGTGGAAGCTGTTAGGACAATGAACAGTATCGCTACTGAAGTTGAAAAAGAGGAAACTTATCGACAAGTAATAGAATCTTCAAGAACACCATTGAAGAGGGGTGTTTCTGATGCAATAACAGTTGCAGCAAGAGAAGTTGCCGAAACTACTAACATAAAGGTCATTTGTTGTTTTACCCATACTGGGACCACGGCTGCTCTGACTTCACGGGAGAGACCGCGAGTTCCAATAATAGCACTTACTCCAAATATCGGTATAGCTAGGCGGATAACTCTTAACTGGGGTCTTCATTGTGTCGTAACTGAAGAACTTAACAGATTTAAGATGGCTGTTGTTAATGCTGCAAAGGCCGCCAGGTTGTATGGTTTTGCAAAGGACAAGGATAAAATCATCGTAATAGCGGGGGTGCCTTTCAATGTACCAGGAACGACAAATATACTCAGAGTTGCGCCAGCTGATGAAAAGCAGATTTTTGAGGGTGAGATTAGCTGAGTTGTTTTTTTCAGTATGCGAACAACTGGCCAATTACTATCTTTTGACTTGCATATTTTATGAATTAAGAATAAGAAACTTCGAACTGTATAATCTGTCGGGAAGTGGTAAGAATTTATGCCTAAGATGAAAACAAAGTCGGGTGCAAAAAAACGTTTTAAACCTACGGCTTCAGGATTGCTTAAATCGGCTCAGGCTGGCAAAAGACATGGAATGATAAAGAGATCTAGAAAGTTTATCAGGAATGCTCGCGGTACCACAACCCTTTCTAAGGCCGATGAAGGTATCGTTAAAACTTACATGCCATATGCAAGATAAAGGATGACGGAATGTCACGTGTTAGACCAGGTCCGGTTACTAGAGCTAGACACAAAAAAGTAATAAAGGCAGCAAAAGGCCATTATGGAGCCCGTAGTAGAACATTTCGGTCAGCTGCACAATCTGTGGATAAGGCCCTTCAGTATGCTACCCGAGATAGAAGAGTAAAGAAAAGGACCTTCAGGTCTCTCTGGATCCAGAGAATAAATGCTGCAGTTAGGGCTTTAGATCCCACATGTACTTACAGTAAATTCATGAATGGAATATTAAAGGCGGAGATAGAAGTAGATCGAAAAATTCTTGCTGAGCTCGCAATAAGTGAACCAGAGGCCTTTAAAAAGATATTTGAGATCGCTCGATCAAGATTAGCATAGATGACCTTATAAGGGAATTCCTAGGAAACGTTTTAAAAGGTCTCAATCTTGCGGAACACTGAAGCTCAAAGATTGTCTCAGATTTAAGGGTGACATTCTACTTTGGGATATGTGAAAATTTTTAGATTTGGTGGTGCTTAGCATGGATGATATAGATGAAATGGAAAAAAGCTATCTAGTTTCAATATCTTCTGCTTCATCTTTAGATGATTTAGAAAAAATTAGAGTTAAGGGACTTGGAAAAAAAGGTGAAGTTACCAGCCTTATGAAGTCGATAGGGTCGATGGAAGAAACTGAACGAAGAGTCAGAGCTCCAAAACTTAATTTTCTTAAGTCCAGGATAATTAAAGAGATAGAAAAGAAAAAGACACTTATTACTGAAGAGAATATCAACGAACGAATTAGTAAAGAGTGGTTGGATGTTTCAAGACCTTCGAGGCCTTCTAAAATGGGAAAGATACATCCTATCAGCCAAGTAACCGATGAAGTGGTCGAAATTTTCTCAGATTTGGGCTTTTCTATAGCTGAGGGTCCTCAGGTTGAAAGTGATTGGTATAATTTTGATGCGCTAAATATTCCTCCTGAACATCCCGCAAGGCAGGAGTTTGACACATTTTATGTCAACTCTAGTTCCGACTCTGAATCCCCACCCCATGTTTTGAGAACTCATACAAGCCCTGTTCAGATCCGTCACATGGAGAAAAAGGGTGGAGTTCCCTGCCGAATAATAGTACCTGGCAAAGTTTTCCGCTCAGATTACGACCAGACACATACCCCAATGTTTAATCAGCTGGAAGGTTTGGCTATCGATAAGGATCTCACAATGAGTCACTTGAAGTGGACCTTAGAGGAATTCTGTAGAGCATTTTTTGAAATAGGGGACATAGAATTAAGGTTTAGATCCAGTCATTTTCCATTCACTGAACCTAGTGCTGAAGTAGATATTAGGTGTTCTTGGGAAGATAACATGTTGAAACTTGGACAAGGCGACAGTTGGTTAGAGATCTTAGGGTCTGGCATGGTACATCCTAAGGTTCTAAAAGCCTGTAATGTTGATCCAAATTGTTATCAGGGGTTTGCATTTGGAATGGGCATAGATAGATTAGCAATGCTCAAATATGGTATTCCTGATCTGCGTTCATTTTTTGAAGGAGACGTGCGTTGGTTAGAGCATTATGGATTTAATCCGCTTGAAAAACCTTCGATACACAGCGGTTTAACATAAATTTTTGGAAGAAATAGCTAGGGTAGTTTGAAGTGAAATTTTCAGTTGATTGGTTGAAAACTTACTTAAAATGTGATTGCACTATTAATGTCATACTGGATGCCCTCAATGACCTAGGACTAGAAGTAGAAAGTGTGACAGACCCGGCTGAAGGTTTTTCGAATTTCATAGTAGGTAAAATCATACAAGTAGAAAAACATCCTAATGCTGATAAGCTGAAGGTTTGTTCCGTTTACTTAGGTAATGAGAAAAAACAAATTGTCTGTGGTGCTCCTAATGTAAAATTGGGAATGGGAGTGGTAGTGGCTTTACCTGGGACTTTCATTCCAGGTTTAGGAAAAAAAATCTCCATTGGTAAAATCAGGGATGTTGAGAGCTTTGGCATGATGTGCTCTGAGTTTGAACTTAATTTGTCCGATCAACATGATGGTATCATCTGTTTAGATCAACCAAATGTTGGAAGAACGTTTACCGAATGGCTTAAGATTAACGACCCTGCCAAGATTGACCCAGTGATAGAGATTGCTATTACCCCAAATCGTCCTGATGCTCTTGGTGTCCGGGGAATAGCAAGAGATCTTTCAGTAAAGGGTATAGGTCAATTTCTAGAAAGGAAGTCGAATAATATCTATTCTGACTACAAAAGCCCTATTAATGTTATCTTGAAAAAAGATGTGTCGGAAAAAGATTGCCCCTATTTTGTGGGTCGGTACATTGAAGGAATCAAAAATAACGATTCACCAACATGGTTAGTAAATAGACTTAATTCTATTAACCTTCGATCAATCTCAAGCTTGGTAGATCTAACAAATTTTTTGACTTTTGATAGTGCTCGCCCGCTTCATGCATTTGACGCTGATAAGCTGAAAGGTAATTTGGTAGTACGAAAAGCAGTTTCTGGTGAAGAGATTGAAGCACTGGATGGCAAGAATTATGAGTTGGATGAGTCAATGACCGTCATAGCCGACGATCAAGGCGTTCAAGCAATAGGAGGTGTGATTGGAGGAATGGCCAGTGGTTGCACTGAAGATACTAGCAATGTTTTTATTGAATCGGCATATTTTGATCCAATTTCTACGGCAATGACTGGTAGAAAATTAGGTTTAATTACAGATGCCAGATATAGATTTGAAAGGGGTATCGACCCTTCTTTTACAATTCCAGGTATCGAGTTATATACGGAGCTGGCGATCAATATCTGTGGTGGAAAACCTTCTGAATTGGTGTGCTCTGGCAACAGTCCTTACAAGGCAGAAACGATTGATTTTCAAGAAAGTAAAGTAGAAAAGGTAACTGGAATAAAAGTACCTAAGAAAAGACAATTAGATATCTTAAGTAAATTAGGTTTTACATTAAATGAAAAAGTTCAACCCATATCAGTTCAGGCGCCCAGCTGGAGACCCGATATAGGTGGAGAAATTGATCTTGTAGAAGAGATTATAAGAGTTACATCACTTGATGAATTAGTAGCCTCTCCTCTCCCGATAAGAAATTTTGGTGTCAGGGCAGCAAAACAAAATTCACAAAGACGAAGTGTTAGCAAAATACGGCGCTACTTGGCTTCGCAGGGTCTTAGAGAATGCATAAGTTATAGTTTCATAGATAAACCAAATGCTAGGTTATTTGGTGAAGATAAAGAAGAAGTTACTTTGGCTAATTCTATTAGTTCTGAAATGACTCATTTGCGCCCGTCACTATTCCCAGGACTTCTACTATCAGCAAAAAGAAATAACGCAAGAGGAGTCAAAGATTTTTCTAGTTTTGAAATAGGTGAGGTCTTCACTGGTTCTGAGCCTGGACAAGAGCAGCTTGAGGTTAGTGGCATTTTTGTAGGGTACGACCAAGAAAGAAACGCGTTTGAAAGCAGGAGACCTTTTGATGTTTTTGATGCAAAGTCATGTGTTGAAGGTGTGCTAAGATATCTTGGAATCAAACTTGATAGCTTACAGATCGATCGGCAGGTACCTAATTTTTTCCACCCAAACAAGTCAGCTTTGGTTCGGTTAGGCAAATTTAAGGTTTTAGGAGCATTTGGAGAACTTCACCCAAATACAGCGCTTAGAATGGGCTTAAGTGGAAGCCCTATTATCTTTTCAATTTTCCCTGAACAGATACCTGATATTCGGGGGAAGCTTAAAAAATCTAGCTTAGAATATTCAGATTACCCATCAGTGGTGCGTGATTTTGCATTTGTGATGAGAGAAAATGTTGAGGTGCAAAAAATTATGAATAAGGTCAAGAGACTTGACAAAGATTTGATAAAAGAAGTCAAACTCTTCGATGTTTTTGAGGGGTCTCAAGCCTATCAGCAAGTGGGTCCAGGTAAGAAATCATTAGCATTCGAAGTTCTAATCCAACCCAAGGATAGAACCTTAGAGGATAAAGAAATTGAACTTCTTTGTGAAAAAATCATTGCTGAAGTCAATAATATCTCGGGCGGGTCCCTGAGATGATTTAAGGCAATTGGGTTAAATGAAATATACTGCTCTCTTTATCATTAACGTTATCAAATCCATTTTGAGAACTTTGTTATACTTCATAATTTATTGATATAATTTCGTAGTTTTTGGTTCCACCTGGTGATTTTACTTCAACACTGTCACCAGTGTCTTTTCCTATTAGAGCTCGAGCTAAGGGAGATTTGACATTTAACTTGTTCTTTTCAATATCAGCCTCTGGTTCTCCAACAATCTGGAAAGTACGTTCTTCTTCCGTATCTTCATCTAATATTGTGACAGTTGCAGCAAATTTTATACTTCCAGAAAGTTTTTTTGGGTCAATTACCTCAGCTAAGCTGATTATTCCTTCTAATTCCTTTATTCTTCCTTCAATAAAAGACTGCTTTTCACGTGCTGCATGGTATTCAGCATTTTCAGAGAGATCACCATGTTCCCGTGCTTCGGCAATAGCTTTAATTATATTGGGACGTTCTTGTGATTTTAGTTGCTTCAATTCATCACTAAGACTTTCATAACCCTGTAAAGTCAACGGAATCTTATCCATTCATCTCTCCAACTTTTTTGCTGCCTGAAGGTTAATCGTATTGAATAATAAAATTAGGTAAAAAAAAATTATTAAGTACTAGGAATATACGTATACGCTCACATTTTCCAGCATTAGTTTTCCTTTATTTTCTAATGAAAGAGTCTCTTTTATTTAGTATCTTTTATACTTATACTTAGAGATAAAAATAAGGCGAAATTTGTTTATCTGTCAAGAAAGCTATTTTTAGGAGAAATTTATGCCCCAATTCGAAAGGGAATCTATCGATTATGATGTGGTTATAGTAGGTGCTGGTCCAGCAGGCCTATCTGCAGCCATAAAACTGAAACAACTCGAACCAGACTTACAAGTAGTAATATTAGAGAAAGGTGCTGAAGTAGGCTCACACATAATATCTGGTGCTGTGCTTGATCCCAAGGGGTTAAATAAACTTTTCCCTAACTGGAGAGAAAAAGAAACCCCAATACGAACTACTGTATCAGAAGACAAATTCTATTTGCTTGGCCCAGCTGGTGGTATACGATTGCCAAATTTTTTGATGCCTCCATTAATGTCAAATGAGGGGAATTATGTTGTTTCGATGTCAAAAGTATGTAGGTGGTTATCGCGGGAAGCAGAGGATCTTGGGGTGGAAATTTTTCCAGGAATGGCATGTTCAGAGCTGATTTATGGAAAAGAGGATCATGTTACAGGTGTGATTGCTGGTGAGTTTGGTAAGACTGAAGACGGTAAACCAGGTCCAATGTATGAACCAGGAATGGAAGTAAATGGTAAGTACATTTTTCTAGCAGAAGGAGTGCGAGGTTCACTCGCAAAGCAAGTGATTTCTAAATATAATTTAGCTGCTGGATCAGATGTTCCAAAGCATGGAATAGGGATGAAAGAAGTTTGGGAAATTAGATCTGAAAATCATAAAGAAGGTCAAGTTTTGCATACTATGGGTTGGCCTTTGGGAAATACTCCCGGTGGTGGTTCTTTTGTGTATCATGCTGAAAATAATCAGCTCTTTATTGGGTTTGTTGTACATCTAAATTATACAAATCCTTCCCTATTTCCATACAAAGAGTTCCAAAAATTCAAACACCACCCTATGATTAAACAGCTCTTAATGGGTGGCAAGAGGATAGAATACGGGGCTCGTGCCATCAGTGAAGGTGGAATTCAGTCAATACCAAAAATGAATTTCCCTGGAGGGTTACTGTTAGGCTGTTCAGCGGGATTGGTAAATGTTCCAAGGATAAAAGGAAATCACAATGCAATACTGTCGGGTATCTGTGCGGCTGAAGTAACTTGTACTGCTCTGCAGTCAGGCAGAGCGAATGATGACTTGACTGACTATGAACTTGAGATTAGGTCGGGACCTATATTTCGGGACCTGATGCCTGTGCGGAATGTTAAACCGCTCTGGTCTCGTTTCGGATTATTTTTAGGAATTATTTTAGGGGCCTTAGATATGTGGGTTGCAAGTGTCTTAAATTTTAATTTATTTGGAAATATGAAACATAAATTTGCGGATCATGACACGCTTAAACCTGTTTCAAAGTGTAAGGTGATTACTTACCCCAAGCCAGATGGCAAGATTAGTTTTGAACGCCTCGAAAATATAAGTTTTTCTGGTACCTCTCATAGTGACGGTCAGCCTTGCCACCTAAGTTTAGGTGATCAATTGGTGCCTGTTAATCACAATTTACCTACTTACGATGAACCTGCACAACGTTACTGTCCAGCGGGAGTTTACGAAATCGTGCGTGAAGGGAATTGTTCCGTCCCTAGATTGCAAATCAATTATCAGAATTGTGTTCATTGTAAAACTTGTGATATAAAAGATCCCAGTCAAAATATCACTTGGAAAACACCTCAAGGTGGGGAGGGTCCAAATTACTCGCACATGTGAGGATAGCTTATTTCCTATGAAATTCCATGTGTTAAAGTAGTTTGTAAAATGGTTAGACGGTATTCAATAATTTTTGTAGCTTTTCTTTGCTGTATTTGTGCTTCCCAAGGTAGCGGATCAATTTCAGGGGCATTCTTAGCCTCTCGTTTGTCGGCTTCACTAAACGATTTTGGTAAATCAGCTATGTATACTGTTGAAATGATAAGAAACGGCAATAAACAACCCGAGATCTATAATGATGCTCTTTTGTTCTTGATTGCGGCAGGAAAATTCGAAGAAGCATACTCGTTGGCTAGTGCCATGGAAAAATTGGAGATACAATCTTCTGCCTTGGGATTAACACTAGTAATTGGTAAGATAAAAGAAAAGCAATTTGATAGAGCGATTGAGCTCGTAGTAGAGTTTGGGGATCAATTGCCAAATGTTTTGAAAACCTCAATCAAAGGGTGGATTCATGTTAAAAAAGGAAACTTAGATTCTGCCATGAAAGAGTTCAGCAGTTTCAGGGATTCAGAACTCAGTTTTGATCTTGGTTCTTACTATTCTTCTATAGCTTATGCACAACTTGGAGAGCACTCAAAGGCCTTAGAAATAATAAGAGGTAAAATGAATGATCTGAAAGTGCTTGGGGAAAGCTACGAAATTTTCAGATCAAATGTGTTTTATCTAGCAGATGATGTTATTAAGGCCCAATCTTTATTGGGTGATGATATTGGAAGGAGTTTAGATAACTTAACTCTCAAGCAATTATATGAGAACATGAAAGAGAGGAAAACGGTTACTCTAGACATCTTTAAGACCCCAAACACTGGTATAGCCGATACACTAATACTTTTTGCTGAAGGGGGTGATAGAGAGGTAAATCAGAATCTCATTGAAACTTTTTATTGTCAACTTGCTCAGTATGTTTCAGGTAATGAAGCACGATTTAATATAAGATTAGCTCAAGCCCTTGCAGACGGTAATCTCATAGATGAAGCTATTAATACTCTAATGTTGGTTGAAAAATCTAATCTTTTTTATCCTAAATCAAAACTGATGCTTGCAGAGTTGCTAACTGAATCTTCAAGAGAAGAGCTTGCTATCAAACATTTAAGAGATCTAATAGACAATGGTACCGGGAGTTTTGAAGTATATGAAGCTTTAGGAAATGTTTATCGGCATAGGGAACATTTTGAACTCGCAGAGATAGCTTACTCTGATGCCTTGGCAGCAAATATCCATACAGATTTTGAGAATAAAAAATTGTGGCTGATATACTTTTTCCGAGGAATAGCGAGGGAACAGTTGAATAATTATAAACAGTCTATGATGGATTTACGGAAAGCACTAGAATTTGTGCCCGAGCAACCGCAAGTTTTAAATTATCTTGGTTACATGCTTATAGAAAGAAGGGAAAATTTAGATGAAGCACTGGGGATGATTAAGCTAGCAATTAAACAAAGTCCTGAAAGTGGTTACATCGTGGATTCTCTGGCCTGGGGACTGTATCAATTAGGTCGATACTACGAAGCCGTTATTCCTATGGAGAAAGCAATTGCTCTTGAGCCGGAGGACCCAATAGTCAATGATCATTACGGTGATGTTTTGTGGAAAGTAGGTAGAAAGAGGGAATCGTATTTTCAATGGAGGAGAGCTCTTCTTTTTGAACCTGATGAAGAATTGAATTCGAAAATTCAGGAGAAATTAAAAGATGGTTTGATAGAACCTTTGGGCAATTGATTATGAGAGAAATGATTAAGAAAAAATGAAAAATAAACAATCTTTTTCAAAAATTTCCCGAGCTAAGGTCAACCTTTCTTTGCATGTGGTGGGTAAGAGATTTGATGGATACCATTGTCTTGATAGCCTAGTAGCATTCCCGCGGGTTGGAGATGAGATTTCTATAGAACCTTCTAGGAATATAGATTTTAGGGTGGTGGGTAGGTTTGCCGATAAATTAAAAAGTAGAGAAAACCTTATTTTAAGTGCTGTCGATCTTTTAAATCACGATGGCAAGGGTGCATCAATCATTTTGAATAAGGATCTTCCTATATCCGCAGGTTTGGGAGGGGGGTCTTCTAATGCAGCGTTGGTCCTGAGAATGCTAACAAAGCTTTGGAACCAACCCTTACCATCTATCGACAATTTAATTTCTCTAGGTGCTGATGTTCCAGCTTGCTTAGACTGGGATTTGAAAAGAATGCAGGGCAAGGGGGAGATCCTTGAAAAAGTAAAGGAACCACCCACTATTTGGATTGTGTTGGCAAATAGAGGAGAAAAAGTTTCCACAAGAGTAATTTTCAACGCAGTTCAGACTTTTAATAATGAAGGATTAGGAAAATTACCAATTTTTAAGACCAAGAACATATTTTTAGACTATTTGCATGATCAAAGAAATGATCTTGAGCCACCAGCTTTAAAACTTTTCCCACAAATCATGACTTTACTAAATGCTATTAGAAATACTTCGGGTTGTAAGATTTCCCGTATGTCGGGATCAGGAGCAACTTGCTTTGGCCTTTTCTTAAAAGAGAGTGATGCGCAAAAGGCAAGTCAAGACTTGGCTAAGAGTTTCCCCAAAGCATGGATAAGAGTTGCTCAACTCTTTTCATGAGGAGCGTTGAACAATGGTTTCACTCACTTTGCCTAGCAGGTGAGTAATGTTGTTTTTGGGTAATTTCTGAAGAGATTTGTTGGCAATGTTAGACCATTTTCTAGCTGCCATTTTAGTTTCTTCCAGTGTTTCATATTTCTCCATGATTCTAATAATTTTGAATAAATCCTCTGAATCTTTAGGTTCTTTGAGGAGAGAGTTCTTTATAAGTTCTCTTTCTGTAGAATTGCCTTTTTTTAGTGCTGAGATTAGAGGGAAGGTTAGTTTTGCACTATTAAAATCATCACCAATACTCTTCCCCATGTTCAAAGGGCTGCCTTTATAATCGAGATAATCATCAATTAACTGAAAGCTCAAACCAATTGCTTTCCCATAGCACTTAAAATTCTCTATGTATTCCAGATGGCTTGATGAAATCATTGCCCCCGTTTGAGAGGCGGCAGAGAATAGTGCAGCAGTTTTACCTTCTATTATTTTCATATATGTTTCAATTGAGGTCCTCACGTTTCGCACTTGGGATAACTGTAAAACTTCACTTTCGGCAATTACAGCTGAGGTGTCAGACAAAACTTCTAGAATTTCAAGGGAATCTGTAGAAACCATTAATTGAAAAGCTCTGGAAAACAAAAAGTCACCAACAAGTATAGAAGATTGATTGTTCCAAAGTATATTAGCTGTTTTAGTTCCTCTCCGGGTGGAACTTTCATCGACTACATCGTCATGCAGTAGCGTAGCAGTATGGATAAACTCTATACTAGCAGCCAAAAGGATATGTTTGTCCTCAGCATAATCCAAGGCTCGTGCTGTAGCTAAGCACAGCAGAGGACGTAATCTCTTTCCTCCAGCTGAAAAAATATAGTTTGAAATTTCTGGAATTTTGGGAGCATTTTCTGATGTCATCATCTTTTTGATTATGTCATTCATTGCATTCAAATCATCTTTAAGTAAGACTTGAAGCTCAGCGATGGGATTTATTTCATTCATTTTCAACTAAATACAAAGGGTCTTAGGTCTCATTTCTGGGTGCAGACCATACTTATATGATATAAATTCTTTGATCAAAGAAATGTTAGATGCTTTCATGGAATTTTGAAAATTTTCTTTTGAATACTTTTTAATTAATCTGGTTATGGTAACTTATGATATGGGTATTATCCTTCTAGAGATGCAGTCGCATATGAAATTGATTCAAAATGAGTTCACCGATGATTCTTTCCTGGTTGACAGATTAAGATTACTACAACCTAAGAAGGGTTTTGTATATGAAATTGATTCAAAATGAGTTCACCGATGATGCTTTCCTAGGTGGCAGATTAAGATTACTACAACCTAAGCAAGGTTTCAGAGCAGGTATTGACTCAGTATTATTGGCAGCTTCAATCACTGCTTGTTCTGGTGATACTGTACTAGATGTTGGGACAGGTACGGGTGCGGTATTATTTTGCTTGATGAACAGAATACCTAGTTTGCGAGCCATTGGTATTGAATTACAAGAAGAATGTTATTCCCTAG
This sequence comes from Paracoccaceae bacterium, assembly GCA_014239455.1. GTDB lineage: Bacteria > Pseudomonadota > Alphaproteobacteria > Rhodobacterales > Rhodobacteraceae > CACIIZ01. The sequence goes on from JAAZYV010000018.1 coordinate 116,119, forward strand.
CATTAAAGAATTCTGAGAAAAACAACCTTAAAGCCAAGATTTTGTTAGGAGATTTTCAATCTCTGGAGAATGATTTAAAGGATTATAATTTTGACCACATATTTTTTAATCCACCCTATTACTCTGAGCGTACATATAAAAAATCTGGAAATAGTGCTCGTGAATTAGCAAATATAGAAAAACCTGGAATGCTAGAAAAAATGTTGAGATTCTCTCTAAAGCGCTGCAAACCATATGGGATCATCACTTTAATTAATCGGCCGGCGAAGTTAGGTGCAATTTTGTCAGTACTTGAAAAGGGTGCAGGAGACATAAAGATTTTACCAATCTTAAGTTCAGGCAGAAATTCAACATTTAGAATGATTGTTCGAGCCAGAAAATCAGCTAAAGGTGAAACAAAATTATTAGAGGGGCTAAATTTGTTTCAAACCAATTTGGAGGGAAAGGAAAGCAGGAAATATTCACCACGCGTAATAGAGGTTTTAGAACAGGGTGGACCTTTGAGCTTTTGAAAATTTTAATTGCATGCGAGTAAATTTAGGTTAATACTTAGGGTAAGGAGTTTAGGGGAGGCACATCATTGATTTGGGAGGTTCCAATGACTTTGGAGGCGTATGTGAGTGGGTTGCGGAAAAAACATGCTAAGCTGAGTTCATTAGTAGATCGCGAGCAAAAGAGACCGGCCCCAAATTTTACTACTCTTACTGACCTAAAAAAGAAAAAATTGCATGTTAAGCAGGAAATTTCTAAAGCTTTAGAAATTAAGTGAAGAAAAGTAATTTTTTTTAGGAAGCAAAGAGGTTATTTAGGTGAGTTAGTTCTCCGGCTATAGTATTTCGATTGCTTCCAGAAGTGATCTGAAAACTTTTAGGTTTTCTGGGTTTTTTTTCAAGCTTAGTAAGCCTTTTTCACCCACTGATCGTGGAATAGTTGTACCAATCCTCCTTGTGATCAAATCTCTAAGTAGCTCACCAGAAAATTCTGGATGACTTTGTAGCGAGATGGCATGAGGTTTATTCTTATCTCCATATGCTAAAATTGAATGGGGACAAAACTGTGAACCATAAGCTGAGATAGTGCCTGTTGGTGCAATTATTACTTGATCTTGATGGCAAGCGTATCCAGTAAAAAAATTGCCAAGCCGTTCTGAGAATCTTGTATTGGATAGGCGCTTATATTCGTGAACACCAACTCCCCACCCTTTGGGAGATTTCTCAACCTTTCCTCCCATAGCTTCCGCTAATAACTGATGTCCAAAGCATACCCCCAATAAGGGTACCTTTTTTGCGACAATCTGTTTGACAAAATATCTTAGATTTGAAATCCAGGTCAAGTCATCATATACGCCACAAGAAGAACCTGTGATCAACCATAAATCAGCCTCTCGGGGATTGGTGGGAATTGGAAATCTAGTAACGTCATAGGTTTTAATTTCATGCACAACAACCAGCTGTTCAAATAAATTGAAGAACATAGACGTATAGTTTCCGTATTTTTTTTCTAAAGTGTCAGGAAGCTTACCAGTTTCTAAAATATTAATATTCACTTTTGGTCCTTCAGTATTATTCTTATAATTAATTATTCAGACAACCTATTGAGTCAAGCTCTTAAAGAATTTGACTACATTAGGTTCAATCCAATTAATTGGTCCTATCAAACGAGCAATTTCATGCCCATCTGGTGAAATAAGGATAGAGGCAGGCAAGCCCAAAATACCCAATTGAATGGCCAAATTTCCCCTTGGGTCACTAAAATTTTCAAGGTTAATCAGCATATTTTCATTAAAAAATTCTGTAATTTTTTTTTGATTATTTCTACCCGTCGCGATACTAATGATCTTAAGATGTTCAACGTCAAATAGGGATTGTAGTTTGTCGAGCGAGGGCATTTCATCTATACATGGTGCGCACCATGTAGCCCAAAAATTCACAAGGATAAAATGGTGTTCTTTTTTCATTAAATCCAATTTGATTTTGTCCTCAGTTAGGACTAGAAGGTTTTTGATAAGGGGGGGGTCTTTGTGGAAAGAAATTTTTTTCATCTCTCCTTTTACAAAATCCAAATGGAATGGAAAACTTTCACTGGTCTTAGTGAAAGAGGGATTTGCCAAGATGAAAATGTGAGCGTATACCAGAAGGAGAATTGCAAATTTCATATTATTAAGCCACTTTGAAAAATTTGATCTAGAGGTAATTATGGCCAAAAAGTTGAAAAAAAAAATAAACTCAATGTGGGGAGGTAGATTTTCTATACAAACAAGTACTATCATGGAGCAAATTAACTCGTCAATAGCGATTGATCATCGTTTAGCTGAGCAAGATATAAAGGGTTCAATTGCTCACGTGAAAATGCTTGCGCACCAGAAAATTATTTCAGATAAGATTTCTGAGAAAATTCTCAGAGGATTGGTAACTGTGAGAGATGAAATCAGGAACGATGAACTTGAATTTGAAGTCAGGCTAGAAGATATCCACATGAATATTGAAAGTCGTCTTCATGACTTGATAGGTCCAGATGCAGGTTTTATACATACCGCACGTTCCAGGAATGACCAAGTAGCCACAGATTTCAGAATGTGGGTAAGAGATAGCATAGATTCTATAATACCCAAAATATCCAGTAATATGGATAATTTTTTAGAGTTAGCGGAGAAAAATCGTGAAACAATTATGCCTGGTTTTACTCATTTGCAGTCTGCTCAGCCAATTACTTTTGGGCATCATATGCTCGCATATGTGGAAATGCTTTCCAGGGATAAAGAGCGATTTTTTGAGGCAAGAAGGCGATTAAACGAATGCCCGCTAGGTTCAGCAGCTTTGGCTGGCACCTCATTTCCCATTGACCGTGTGATGACTGCAAAAGATCTTGGTTTTGAGAAACCTATGGCTAATAGTATAGATGCAGTTTCGGACAGGGATTTTGCTTTAGACTTTGTTTCAGCAGCTTCCATTTGTGCAACGCACTTAAGCAGGTTTGCTGAAGAACTAGTAATCTGGTCCAGTGAACAGTTTGGATTTGTTCAGATTTCTGACAGTTTTTCTACCGGATCATCAATCATGCCACAAAAAAGAAATCCAGATGCGGCAGAATTAATAAGGGCAAAGGTGGCCATAATTTCTGGAGCTCTTATTTCTTTGTTAACTGTGCTAAAGGGATTGCCCTTGGCGTATTCTAAGGATTTACAGGAAGATAAGGAAATAGTTTTTAGAGTAAACGATAACTTGTGTTTAGTTCTAGACGCAATGGCTGAGATGCTTACTGAGATAACAGTAAATAAAAAAGTTCTTAGAAAATCAGCCGAAGCGAAGTTTATTACTGCCACAGATTTGGCAGATTATCTAGTATCGAATTATAACTATAACTTTCGTCAGTCTCATCAAATTGTTGGGAAGTTAGTTCGAAAAGCGGAAGATTTAGATTGTGATCTTAATGAATTAAACATAAATATTTTTAAGCAGATTGAGCCAGACATAGATGAAAGTGTGTTCGACGTGCTTAATGTAGATAATTCGGTCAAATCAAGGGGTTCTTATGGTGGAACTTCCCCTACTGAGGTTGCAGCAAGAATTATAGAATGGCGAAAGAGGATAAAGTGACAAAAAAGGTTATTATTTTTGTTACATTGGGTTTCATGTTGTGTTGTTGTGGTGTGAAAGGTGATCCGAAACAACCTCCAAGTAAATTATTTGAGGATCAAATTGGTTCAAACTGATTTCTCACCTATTTTAAGGTCTCGTAAAATTAGAAAAATTTGTGAAGTTGAAAACGAATGATAGAAAAGAAAAATAACCACTTTGAATTCAGAAAAAATGTTCTGCACGCTGAGGAAATATCAATCCTAGAATTGGCAAAATCGACGAAGACACCTTTTTATATTTATTCAGCAGGGGCGTTAGAAGATAGTTACAATTCTTTGGTCTATAGTTTGAAGGAATTAAACCACTCACTTTACTACTCGGTAAAATCAAATTCTAATGTTGCTGTGCTTAGGGTATTGTCTCTTTTAGGAGCTGGCATGGATGTGGTTTCTAGTGGAGAATATTTGAGAGCACGTAAGGCTGGTGTACCCGGAGAAAAAATAGTTTTTTCAGGTGTAGGTAAAACGTTTGAAGAGATGATACTAGCTTTGAAACAGGGCATAAGACAATTCAATGTTGAGAGCATTCCAGAAATTTATCAGCTTAATTTGGCTGCTTCGAAAGTTAATAAAGTAGCTCCTGTTTCTATAAGGGTTAATCCAGATGTCGATGCTCAGACACACAAGAAAATTATGACAGGTAAGGCCGAGAATAAGTTTGGTATTCCAATAATGCTAGCTGAGAAAGTATATGAGATAGCGAAAAATCTGGAAAATATTTCAATCGTTGGGGTTGATTTGCATATAGGTAGTCAGATTACCCATCTAGCACCATTCAAGGAGGCTTTTCAAAAGATTGCAAAATTGATCTATTCCCTTAGAAATAAGGGTCACAATATCAAAAGAGTGGATATTGGAGGAGGATTGGGGATTTCTTATTCTAGGGCCCAAGGAGATCCAATTCCTCTAAAAGATTTTTCTAGCATGCTGAAATCAATTTTTGGGGGGATGGATCTTGAAATTCAAATTGAACCAGGACGTTACATTTCTGGCAATTCCGGTCTTTTGATAAGTTCAGTGATATATTTGAAGGAGGGCTCCAGCCACAATTTTCTTATTATAGATGCTGGCATGAATGATTTCATTAGACCTGCGTTATACGAAGCTAATCACGATTTAATTCCAATTGTATCCAGCATGGATGAAGATCCTAAAATTGAAGTTGATGTAGTGGGGCCAATTTGTGAGAGCTCAGATGTTTTTGTTAGCAAGGCTGTTTTACCTATAATGAGGGCTGGTGATCTTATTGCTATTTATTCTGCAGGAGCTTACGGGGCCGTGATGGCCTCAGAATATAATACCCGGCCTTTAGTACCTGAATTGATAGTCAAGGGTAATATGTCTTCTATCATTAGATCTCGGCCTAACCTCTTTGAGACAATTAATCGAGATCAGATCCCATATTGGTTACGTTAGTCTTTATTGAAAAAATAAATGTAAATTGAATCTTTTAAAGCTAGTATATGATTTTTGATTTGTTCAACTAAAAGATCAGTAATTTGTAAAAAGTCTAGTAAAGGCTTTTGATATTTTACATCTAGTTGAGTTATTATATTTCTATTAGTAAACAGAATTAGACCCACTATGCAAATTATGCTAACTATTGTGAATCCCAAAAAGGTTCTGTTAAACTTTTTTGGTGTAAGCCCTTCTTCTCTCTGTTCTTTTTTTGAATAAAAAAAACCTTCTGTAACTTCATCTGGTTCTTTATCTTGTTTTCTAGCTTTAGGATTTAGGGGATTAGCACTTTCTTTCCACGAGCGATTTTCTTGGATCTCTTCTATTGCTAAAGCGGCTAGAAATTCCCGTTCTTCATCCCTGGTGAGAGGGGGTGTATTCTCCTTCTCCAACGATTTTTTTTCATGAATATTATTTCTAAGAGAATCCTTTATAGAATCTTGTCGAATTTTAATTTCATTAATAAAGTCTTTTATTTCTCTTATTTGCTCTGTTTTACCACTTTCGTACTGTGTCCAAATAGAATCACATACAAAGCATTTAGTTTTTCTTCCACTGTTGGAAAGTTCTTTTTTGTCGACATTGTATTCAGAGTGGCAATTAGGGCAAATGATTTTCATATTTTTCATATGGTACATTTTCGTTTTCTTAGTATGTATTAGTATGCTAGTGTAGGTGCGCTAATTCAGATATTAAATATGTTTTGTAAACATAGCGTTTTGGCTTCATTTTATAGCATATTACTTGTATCTTTTTAGAAGGTTGCTTTTAACATCTTAATATATCATCTTGTCGTTCAATTATGAAGTAAATGTGGGTTTTTCCTAAAGATGAATATTCTAATCTGTAACATGCGTGGCTTTATAGCGGAGATACTAATTTATTGTACCATGCTCATTTTAGGAATAATAGGATTACCTTTTTCCTTAATTTCTAAGGATTGGGCGTATGGTTTTATAAGATTTTATTGTCGCATATGTTTTTTGATTTTACGTATTTTAGCTAATATCCGTATAGAGTGTCGCGGGGAAATACCTAAGGGTAAGGTTTTAGTTTGTTCTAAACATATGTCATTTTTAGATATCTTAATGCTGGCTTACTACCTACCAAGAGTCAGCTTTGTGATGAAAAAGGAGATCATTTTTTTTCCTATTATTGGGCTCTATGGTTTGCTGATCGGTTGTGTTCCGGTGGCCCGAGGTACAGGATCAAAGGCATTGAATAGTATGATTAGAAATTATAGTGATTTTGATAAAAAGAATGAAACACAGCAAATAGTGATTTACCCCCAAGGAACTCGAGTGCAACCAAAGGAAATTAAGAAATATAAGATTGGTGCGGGAGTTCTCTATGAAAACCTTGGATTGCCATGTCATTTAGTTGGTACTAATAGTGGAAAAATTTGGCCTAAAGGTACGTTTAAGAAAAGCCCAGGTATAGCGGTAATAGAATTCTTCAGTGTTTTGCAGACAGGTATTTCTTTAAATGAATTCATGGTCAAGATGGAAACAGATATTGAAAAATGTTCTAACATGCTGATGGACGAAGAAGAAAAAAGCAGAAACAAATAAGATTACAATCTTATTTGCCCAATGCGGAGAAATTTATTTCTTCTATCTTCCAAAATAGCTTCAGGATTTTGTTTGTGATACTTCTTTAGAGATCTTTCTATCGCTTTCCCAACCTTGGGTATTATTTCATCGATGTTTCTGTGAGCACCCCCTATTGGTTCAGAGATTATTTCATCAATCACACCCAATTTGTAAAGATCTTTTGCGGTAAGTCGCAGGGCTTCAGCAGCTTCACGCATCTTATCTGAGTTTTTCCAAAGAATCGAAGCGCAACCTTCAGGTGAAATGACTGAATAAATTGAATGCTCAAGCATAATTACTTTATTTGAGGATGCTAGGGCTACTGCACCACCAGACCCACCTTCACCAATTATGACAGAAATGAGAGGAACCTTTATTTGTAGGCATTTTTCTATAGAACTGGCTATGGCTTCCGCTTGACCTCTTTCTTCAGCTCCTTTGCCTGGGTAAGCTCCTGGTGTATCAATCAATGTTATTACAGGCAAACTAAAACGATCAGCTAGTTCCATTAGTCTAGTTGCTTTCCTATATCCTTCGGGTCTAGCCATTCCAAAGTTGTGTTCGATGCGGGATTTTGTATCATTTCCTTTTTCATGACCGATCACCACTAATGGTAGATCGTTCAATCTCGCTAAGCCACCTATAATGGCCTTATCTTCAGAGAATTTTCTGTCACCAGAAAGAGGAATGAATTCAGACATTAATCTTTCAATATATGTTGATGCATGGGGTCTTTCCGGGTGTCGTGCAATTTGGCATTTGTGCCATGGGGTAAGTTCGTTATAGAGTTCTTTCAGTAAGTTAGCGGCTTTTTTTTCTAGTTTCTAGGCTTCTCTATTATCTGTAGGATTTCCACTTGAAGTATTCCCCGACCTTAATTCGGTAGCCTTGCCTTCAAGTGTTGCCAACTCTTTTTCGAATTCCAGATAGTGTCGCATGGGTTTTTTCACCTCAAACTTTTCTTGTTTTTCTTTCTAAAACTATTTTGAATATTAAATAAAAATATCAAATATTATAAGAACATCATTTAGAAAAAATTTAGTCTTATGCAGGTTACAACATGTTATATATAATCTATCAAGCCGGATCTCAAATCTATTTTCGTATTCTTTAGTAATTTCAATTTTCAAAAATTGACCTTATACGCTCGCTGGCTTCTTGAACGAGCTCTTTTGAGGTGGCTAGGTTAAACCTTACAAATTTATCACCGCCTAATCCAAAAGAAGAGCCAGGATTTGCGATGATTTTTGCATCTGATACGAGTTTTTTCATGATACTACTTTCATCTTCCTCTAGTTTTGAGAAATCAACCCACGCAAGGTATGTTGCCTCTAATCTAATGGATCTTACCAATGGTATACTATTTATTTTATGATCAAAGATATTACGATTTTCGTCAATGTACTCCATCAAATTTTTGAGCCAAGGTTGACCTTCTTCCATCGCTCGCTCTCCCATTATCATGCCAAACCTATTAGGACTTTCTCCAGTAGCCATATTTGCTTTGGAAAATTGGATACCGAGTTTAGTATTTGGGATAATTACATTTCCCATCAGACCTCCTGCAATATTAAAGGTCTTTGTGGTAGAAGTCATTAGGATGAAATTATCAAACAAGCCCTCTGCTGCTAATGGAAAAGTCACATGTTTGTTTTTGGGGAAAACCAGGTCATTATGGATTTCGTCTATGATCAATAGTAGGTTATGTTTTTTACAGAAATAGGCTAATTCTCGCTGTATTTCTAAGCTCCAAATTCTTCCTCCAGGATTGTGGGGGGAGCAAAAGATAATCATTTTTTCCTTTCCTGTTAACATTCCTTCTAAACGGCCTAAATCCAGATAGTATTTGCCTTCGGTCAGGTTCATTGGACATTCAACGGGATTTCGTTCATTAGCCTGGATAATTTTCTTGAATGAATGATACACAGGAGAAAACAAAATAATGCCATCTCCCTTACTGGTGTAAGCTCGCAAGGCTGTCCCTATTGCTGCAACCAGACCATGAGCAGTATGTATCCATTCTGATTTAGGTTCCCAGGAATGCATCTGTTTCATCCAGTTCTTTAAAGCAGCTTTATAATTATTTTTCCCACCATAATAACCAAAGAAACCTTGCTTTATCTCATTCGTTAATACATCTAAAACTACACATGGGGGTTTGAATGACATATCGGCAACGCCCATTGAAATGAAGTCGCCTGTGTTTTCTAAACCTGTGGCCTTGATGGCATCAGCTTTTAAGGATCTTTCAGGAATACGTGCTAGTGTCTCTTCAATATCAAAAGCCAATTAATATACCTCCAAAAATTATTAACTATTTCTTGCCTCAGAGTTTTTATTAATCTAAGTGAAGCATATGGCTCAGTTAAGCATAATAATACATCCAGATCCACGTCTGAAAAAGGTTTCTACTCCGATAGTTGAAATCACTGACAGAATCAGACAACTCTCTTTTGAAATGCTTGAAACGATGTACCAAGCTTCGGGAGTAGGACTTGCAGCTCCGCAAGTAGGCATCACAGAAAGACTTGTCGTAATGGACTGTTCAAATGAAGGTGAGAAAAAGGATGTCATTTTAATTAACCCTAAAATAGTTTGGTCTTCTGAAGATGAGGTATCTTTTGAGGAAGGCTGTTTGTCCATTCCGGATATTAGAGAGAACATTACACGACCTAAGTCAGTAATCGTTAAGTTTATTGGGCTTGATAATGAGCACAGAGAAGAAGTTTTTGAAGACCTTTGGGCAACATGTATACAACATGAAATTGATCACCTTGATGGCAAGCTTTTTATTGACTATTTGGGACCCATGAAGCGTTCACTAATCACCAGGAAAATGAAAAAGCTTAAAAAAGAACTGAGTAGGGAACTATAAGAGGAGGGATGTTCCAAATTGCGTGTTGTACTATTTGCAAACTCCGATTTTGCATTACCTTTATTACAGTTTTTACATAATAGTTCTTCGCATGAGCTAGTAGCGGTTTACACGCAACCACCAAGTGTATCAGGAAGGGGCTTACGATTGAAGCATGGATCGGTGGGGAAAAAAGTTCAAGAATTGTCAATTAATCTTTTTTATCCTGAGAAAATAAATGAGCCTAAACAGTTAAGAGATTTTTCTGATTTAACAGCTGATATTGCTATAGTAGCGGCTTATGGGCAGATTTTGTCTGCTGAACTATTAAGTGTTCCAAGATTTGGGTTCTTAAACCTGCATCCGTCATTATTACCTAGGTGGAGGGGAGCCGCACCTATAGAAAGAGCTATAATGGCTGGAGATAATCTTACAGGAGTTTGTACTATTAAGATGGTTGAAAAACTTGATTCTGGACCAATTCTAGCTCAGGAAAATGTACCGATTGATTCGAAAGCTACAGCACAAAACTTATCAATATTACTTAGTCAGATAGGAGCAGCTCAAATTCTTTCAACATTAGATCGCATCTGTAAACTACCAGCTATTCCTCAGTCTGATTTGGGAGTTACCTATGCTTACAAAATAAGGAAAAGAGAAACTAGAATTGACTGGGAATTACCGGCTGAAGATTTAGACAGATTGATTAGAGGCATATCGCCGTCTCCTGGTGCATGGTGTTTACTAAATGGAGCAAGGGTGAAAATTCTTGGAAGCAGAGTTTTTGATTCACAAGGGCACCCAGGTAGCAGGCTAAAAATTGATGGAGAATCTAAACCTTTGATAATAGCTTGTGGGAAAGGAGCTATTTTAATTTCTTGTATTCAACGAGAGGGGAAAAACCCAGTAAGTGGAGAAGCATTTCTGCAAGGATTCAGAGGAGAAATTAATTTTCGCTAAAGTTTTATTCCCGTATCTTTTTTATTTCAGCGGTGGCTAATTCGTCTGCTCGTTCATTTTCTAGATTACCAGCATGGCCCTTCACCCATTTCCAGGTTACAATATGTATTGAGGCGAGGGTTTCTAATTCCTGCCATAGTTCTTTATTTTTGACCAATTTTTTTGAAGCAGTTTTCCAGTTATTTTTCTTCCAATTAGGCAGCCATTCAGAAATTCCTTTTTGTACATAAATACTGTCTGTTATTAGTGTTATCTTAGTTTTCTTTTTTAGGGCATTTAAAGCCTCAATTGCGGCTTTTAACTCCATTTGATTATTTGTTGTATTCAAATTGCTTCCAGCAAGTTCTCTTCGATTTACAATAGTTCCATCCTTTTCGGCCAAAAGCACTACACCCCATCCACCAATACCTGGATTTCCTGAGCACGCCCCATCTGTGTACGCTAAAACTTTAAGCATTAAACCCCATTACTATAAGGGCAATTATAATCAGGGGTTGTGAGGCGGAACCGCATTTTCAACCACCAGGGGGGTAATTGACAGTTTCGTTGTAAAATTCTTTCTCTTTCAAGTATGGCAATAAATCCTATGGTTAGTAAAAAACTAGACATTGGTAAATTTATCGAAACAATAGCCCATAAGGAAGGTATTATGGATAAGGCTAATCCCTTAAACTCAAATTTTGGTTTAAGCAGGATTTTAAATACAAAAAGACAGCCGCCCAAAAAAGATAATATCAGGGCACTAAATAGAAGACTAAATTTGTATAGCCAGACATTTATTTCTGTCCCAAGCATTAAAAAATAGAAGGAACCAAGGACTCCAGCAATTACAGGCAGAAGTCCCAATAGACTAAGATAGTAAATGGGTTTTGGAATTGCTGTCATTCCGTTCTTATTTCTTTAGGAATTTTGAAATGCACATTTTCTTTAGTAACCTCAACGAACTCAATTTCTGCCTTAAATCTTTTTTTGAACTCTTGTATTACCGCATTTATGAGTACATCTGGAGCTGAAGCCCCAGCTGTAAGACCTATGGCTTTTGAGCCTGAAATAGCCCGCCAATCTATGTCGTTGGCGCTGTCAATCAATTGTGAGTACTCACATCCAGCCTTTTCCCCTACTTCTACTAACCTCTTGGAATTAGAAGAATTGGTTGATCCAACGACTAAAAGCCCATCAATTAAGGGAGAAATGGACTTCACAGCATTTTGCCTATTTGTTGTGGCATAGCATATATCCTCTTTGTGAGGAGCCAGTATACTAGGAAAACGCTTCTTCAGCGCTCTAGCAATTTCCAATGTATCGTCAACTGAAAGCGTGGTTTGGGTTATGAAAGCAAGTTTTTCTTTATCCCTTGGTTTTATGATCAATGCATCGTTTACGGTCTCGACTAAGAGCACTTCACCAGGAGGCAGTTGACCCATGGTTCCAACTGTTTCAGGATGGTTTTTGTGTCCAATCATCACCAACTGATAACCTAAATCATGATATCTCTTTGCTTCTAGGTGTACCTTGGTTACTAGGGGGCACGTGGCATCAATGTAAGTCATTTTTCTTTCATTAGCTTTACCAAATACTGCTTTCGCCACACCATGAGCTGAAAATATTACCGGTCTGTCATTTGGACATTCCTCCAATTCCTCCACAAATATCGCACCCTTATCTATTAGTTCATTTATTACATGTTTGTTGTGAACGATTTCATGCCGGACATAAACGGGTCTCCCAAACTTTCTGAGAGATTCTTCTACGATCTCAATTGCACGATCTACTCCTGCACAAAAGCCTCTTGGTGCCGCCACTAAAAGTCTCATACGTTTTACTATCCCTATCTGATCTTCAGAATAGTTAGGAAGCAAGGATTGGTCAATATTCTTGCCTGCAATCAAATTTTATCCTAATAAGGTATAATTTCATATCTGATTATTTTGAAGCAGAATTTTTAGTTTTATGAACAATTATTTAATAGCTCTTGGAAGTAATGTAAGCTTAGCTCAATTGAGCAAGGTAGAAATCTTAGAAAAAGCTTTACTTACCATGCGAGACTGGGAAATAAACGTAATTGGCGTGAGTAATTGGTGGGAAAGTAGGGCTTTCCCACCTGGTTCAGGTTCTAATTATATAAATGGGGTAATCAAGGCCTCGTCAAAGTTAACTCCTGATGAAACATTGCAATGTCTAAAGAAGATAGAGTTTTGTTTTGGTAGAAAGGGATCAAAACGCTGGGGGAGTAGGACATTAGACTTAGATTTACTTGACTGTAATAGTATGATTTTGCCAACAAAGATGATTTTCATGAAGTGGTTTTCATTGTCTGTTGAGCTTCAATTAAAGAGTGAACCTAGAGAATTAATCTTGCCGCATCCTAGGATCCAAGATAGGTTATTTGTCTTGAAGCCGTTGTTAGAAGTATCGCCGAATTGGGTCCATCCAGTGTTAGGAAAGAAACCCCAAGAATTAATGGAGGAAACTGTTTGGATGGCTCAAGATTCATTGAAACAGATATAATTATACTAAAATTTTGTGCTATTGACTTGCTTTTTTTTAATAAAAGCTCTAGAAAAAGTTTAACTTTGAAGGAGGTTATCATGGCAAGAATAACTGTTGAAGATTGTATAGATAAGGTGCCAAATAGATTTGACTTAGTATTACTTGCCGCGCATCGTGCTCGGGAGATATCATTAGGGGCGGAGCTAACAGTTGACCGTGATAAGGATAAGAACCCTGTGGTAGCGCTTAGAGAAATAGCTGATGAAACTCTGACGGCAGATCAAATTCGTGAAGCTGCTATAGAAAGCAACCAATTACAAATTGAGATTGATGAGCCTGAGGAGGATCAGATGTCTATGCTCATGGGTGCAGACGGGACAGATGATAGTCCAGATCCAGAGGAAGAAATCTCAGAAGAAAACCTACTGAGGGCTTTAATGGAAGCACAGGAGAGTAAATAGACTCGCTTTCCTTGGATACATTAGCCGAGGCTAATAATCATGATTAGCATTGAAGAGCTTGTCAATCCAATAAAGATTTACAATCCAAAGGCTGATTTAGATGCTATAAGAAAAGCATATGAGTATGGTCTTGAGGCGCATACAGGTCAATTGAGAGCCTCTGGTGAGCCTTATTTTATCCATCCAATTGAAGTGGCACGTATCGTAGTGCAATTAAAACTGGATGAAGCAACCATAAAGACTGCCCTTCTTCACGACACTGTAGAGGATACAAGTAGTTCTCTAAAACAGATAGAAAAAATATTTGGCCCTGAGGTTGCTCAGCTCGTTGATGGAGTAACGAAACTCACTAATCTACAATTAAGCTCCCTAGAAACTAAGCATGCAGAAAATTTTAGGAAATTATTTGTTGCTATGAGCAAAGATCTAAGGGTGTTACTTGTGAAACTTTCAGATCGTTTACATAATATGAGGACAATCCGGGCTTTGCCATTAGAAAAGCAAGTGAGAAAATCCCGGGAAACCATGGAAATATTTGCTCCTCTTGCAGGTCGCATGGGTATGCAGTCGATGCGAGAGGAGTTGGAAGATCTTAGTTTTCGCGTATTGAATCCAGAGGCAAGGAATTCAATTATTAGAAGGTTTTTAACATTAAGAAAGGAAACTGACGATTTAATCCCCAAAATTATTAATGATATCAATCAACAACTCGGGAAAGAAAATTTGAATGCCCGCGTAACTGGAAGAGAAAAGAAGCCATACTCAATTTGGAGAAAGATGCAAGATAAGAAAGAAGGCTTTACTCGATTATCGGATATTTTTGGATTTAGAATAGTGACCCAAAAAGAAACAGATGCTTATATTGCTATGGGTACGGTTCATCGTCGATGGAGGGCAGTACCAGGCAAATTTAAGGACTATATTAGTCATCCTAAAAGTAATGGATATAGATCAATACACACCACTGTTTCGGGGCGAGATGGGAAGAGGGTTGAAGTCCAAATAAGAACTAATGAAATGCATGAAGTTGCTGAGAGTGGTGTCGCTGCACACTGGTCTTATAGAGATGGTGAAAGAGTGAAAAATCCATTCGTTGTTGATCCCTTTAAGTGGTTGAAAGGATTGAGTGAAGGGTTTATCCAAAGTGAGAATCCAAGTGATTTTTTTGAACATGTCAAATTAGAAATGTTTCAGGATCAAGTCTTTTGTTTTACCCCCAAGGGAGAAGTTATTAAGCTCCCACGAGGAGCTACCCCGATAGATTTTGCATATGCAATTCATACTGGAATTGGGGATAGCTGTGTTGGGTCAATTGTCGATGGTCAGCGGGTACCTTTATGGACAAAATTAAAGAATGGGCAATCTGTATCAATAATCAGATCTTCCGCTCAGAAACCACAGTCCAGCTGGGAGTCTATGGTTTTTACAGGAAGAGCTAAATCTGCAATCCGACGCAAACTTCGTGAGGAATACCGGTCAGAAAAAATAAAGGTAGGTAAAGAGATAGCCAGAGTTTCTTTGAAAAAGATAGGTAAGAAAGCAACCGAAAAAGCCTTGAACACAGTAGCAAAAAAATTGTCTTTTGGTAATAGTGATGATGTTCTTGCAGCCCTTGGTTCAGTAGAACTGACTGGTGACGAACTGATTAGGATACTTTATCCTGAAAAAGTGACGGGGCTATCCTTACCAGCTTTTGGAGCAAGAAAGTTATCATTTATGGGTTTAAAGCCTGGTCAAGAAGCAAAAACAGCATCTTGTTGCATGCCAATACCAGGCGAGAGGATAGTTGGGGTGGCTATACGCAAAGAGGGGATAACAATTCACGCCATAGACTGTGATCATCTTGAAGATTTGGATGACAATCTCGAGCATTGGATAGATTTAAGGTGGCCTGAAGGGGATATGCAGACGTCACATCCTACCTGTCTGACCATTTCAATGTACAATGGCATGGGCGTTCTGGGAAGAATATGCACGCTTATAGGAGAGAGAGGTGCTAATATAACCAACATAGATTTTTGTGATAGAAAACCAGATTTCTACAAAATTATTATAGAAATACATGTGAAAGACCTTAAACATTTGTCTGACATTATGACTTCTATAGAGGTTGACTCTGATATTTCCGTTGTTGAGAGAACCAGAGAGATATTACAGCGTGTGGAGCCAGGAGAGATTAAATCTATGGCTACCTAGTTGGTAGGATTAAGCGGTGAAGTGCTATGGTATTTAAAAGAAGAAATAAGAGGAAAACTCTGAGAAATTTAAAAGAGTTTTTTTTACCTGAAAAAGGTTGGCGTAGGGCTCTTGAATATTTGTCTCATAGGATAAGGAGACTCCCGGACACTCCCCATAGGATTGCTCTAGGCTTAGGATGTGGGGTTTTAGCTTCTTTTACGCCTTTTTTTGGACTGCATTTCTTAGTTGGGGCTTTATTAGCCTATATAGTTCGTGCCAACATTTTTGCAGCCATTTTGGGAACTTTCTTTGGAAATCCTATCACTTTTCCTTTCATGGTAGCTATTAGCATCCGGATAGGAAATCTTGTGTTAGGTAAGGTAATTGAACCGGGAGGTAAAATCATCAGCAATTCTTGGGGACAAGAGACGGGCCTTTCAAGTTTTGGGATTTTCAAAGACTTTCTTTTGAAAGTATATTCTGAAAATTTCATTCCCTATGCATTAGGTGGATTAATCTGTGGATTTCTAATGGCTTTTATTATTTATTTTCTTTCCAAACCATTAATTTTTACTTATCAAAGGAGAAAAAGAAGAAGACATGGCCAGTGAACATTTAGTCATGTGGAAGGATTCTAAAGTATGAACCAGGAAAATAGCAAGATTCGGTTAGGGGTAAATGTTGATCATGTAGCCACTTTAAGAAATGCTCGAGGGACGGTGTACCCTGATCCTCTAAAGATGGCGTTAATGTTAGAGAAATTGGGAGTAAATGGCATAACTGCACATTTAAGAGAAGATAGACGTCATATAATAGATCAAGATGTGGTCAACCTTGTTAATAATATTAAATTACCAATCAATTTGGAAATGGCTGCAACACAGGAGATGCAATCAATTGCTCTTGAATTAGTTCCGCACGCTGTGTGTTTGGTACCAGAGCGGAGGGAAGAAAGAACTACTGAAGGAGGTCTAGATATCATAAGTACGGAAAAGGAGTTAAAGGCATATATAACACCCCTATTAGAGAAAAGCATCAAGGTCTCTATTTTTGTTTCTGCCGAATTAGAACAGATTGAAGCGGCATCTAGAATTGGTGCCCCTGTTGTTGAATTGAATACAGGTTCTTTTTGCGATTTCTTTAGTCAGAATAGAGTAGAAGAATATTCCAATGAAATGACCAAGTTAAAAAAAGCAGCTAGTCGCGCGAAACAGCTGGACTTGGAGGTTCATGGGGGTCATGGAATATCTTATGACACTGCGAGACTTGTGGCAGCCATCCCACAAATTCAGGAATTGAATATCGGGCATTTTTTGATCTCTGAATCAATATTTCAAGGAATGTCTGCAGTTATCTCGAAAATGCGTCATGAGATAGATTTTGGACAAAAGTCGTATATGGGATCCTAAAAAGTTTATGATAATAGGACTGGGCAATGATATAGTTTCTACCGCGAGGATTGAGAAGATAATAGAAAAATTTGGATCACGCTTTGAAGATAGAGTTTTTTCAGATTCGGAGCGTGAATTAGCTTGGAAGCGTGGCTCGCCATGTATAAGAACTTATTCAAGTCGGTGGGCCTCAAAAGAGGCTTTTCTGAAAGCGTTAGGTACAGGAATCAGCAAAGGAATTTCGTGGAAGGATATAATAGTTAAGAACTTACCTTCAGGGAAACCTGTTTTGTTGATAAATGGTGGTGCAGCCAATTACCTGGGTAGGATCATTCCTAATGGTTTGGAAACTGTCGTCCACCTCACTATATCTGATGACATACCATGGGTTAATGCAGTGGTTATTATCGAAGCGATAAGGTTATTGCCCAAATAATTTAATTTTAGTAAATAAAAACAAGAGATTTGAGAGTTAGTAAACGCCATGAGTAAGTCGCAGAAGTCATTTTTTGAAAGTGTGAAGGAATTATTTAAAACCGTTTTTTATGCGTTGTTAATAGCAGGGCTAATTAGAACACTTCTATTTCAACCATTCTGGATTCCTTCAGGTTCAATGAAGCCCAATCTTTTAATTGGTGATTACATTTTTGTAAACAAATTCGTATATGGTTACTCCAAATATTCATGTCCTTTCTCACTTTGCCCGTTTGAAGGCCGTTATTTTTACAATGAACCAAAGAGAGGAGATGTGGTGGTGTTCAGGCATCCAGTAAATGGTAAGGATTATGTAAAAAGGTTGATCGGCTTACCAGGTGACAATATCTTACTCAAAGATGGGCGTTTATGGATAAATAATACCAAGATAAAAATAGAACAAGTTAACGA
>JAAZYV010000013.1 GCA_014239455.1 Paracoccaceae bacterium
AAAGCCTTGGCAAATTATCAAAACTGGATGGGCAGAGATAGGAAAAATACCGGGACTGCGACGT
Source organism: Paracoccaceae bacterium (assembly GCA_014239455.1). Lineage (GTDB taxonomy): Bacteria > Pseudomonadota > Alphaproteobacteria > Rhodobacterales > Rhodobacteraceae > CACIIZ01. Next base: position 65 of record JAAZYV010000013.1, read on the forward strand.
TTTTTAATTGCCCGAATGTTATATGTAGATGGACTTACTATTGTATTTGCATTCATAGGTTGGGAGAAAGAGTAGGGATGATAACAGTGGTGCTATTTTTAGTTGCTGGTTTTTTTGTTTTAGGTGAAAAGAGCCCTGGTTGATATATGGATCTGAGATCTTTTCCTAGGCACTAAATCAATTAAGATTTTTTTCCAAATTTTTGAATTGAATATTAGGTTCGATATTACTTAATTATCTGGTGTGTAATATAAAACAGAATGACAGTCACAGAAGATCCAACAAAAAGTGCAAGAGAGAAGTGTAATCCTTTGTTTATAAGTGCAGGTATAATTAAAAACATTGGTAGACTTGGAAGCACAAACCAAAAAATTTGAGAACTTAAAGCAGATATTTTCGAGGCATCTTTAGTTTCTATCCATACCCAAGTTAGAGAAATTATAGATACTAGTGGTAATGCAATTATTAAAGCGGCGAGAATTGTTGACCTATTACTAACCTCAGTGGCAATCAAAATGATTAGACCAGAAGTTACGGCTTTTACAATTTGTATCAGGGATAGCATTTGGAGCACTTAAACTATTTAGCAAACTATTAGATATCAGGTAATTCAATTATTGTCCAAGGAAGAAGGTCAATTTTTTCTTCTCAAACGTACCAATCTTTTGGTTAGTCATTTTTTGGCAAGTTGTTCATTAAATAAAAGTTAAGAGACAACATTATGCTTTGGCCGTAAGGGTAAGATGTTGTAAAGTGGTAGCGGTAAATACTACATTTGCTATGCAGCTACTTTTGATTCAAACATATGATACCCTCTTGGAGGTTTTTTGTTACAATATTTTTTTGAAATGAAGGTCAACACCACGGGCAGAAGATTGATAAATATCACAACACAACTAAAAAGTTTTGTTGGGGATTCAAGAATAAAGCTGGGGTTTTTAAATATTTCTATACTTCATACCAGCGCTTCTTTACTTATCCAGGAGAACGCTTCAAGAGATGTACTGGTGGATTTATTAAATTTTTATGACAAGCTAGTCCCAATGGGTAAAACACTATATAATCATTCTGTGGAGGGCGAAGATGATATGCCCGCTCATATAAAGACATCCTTAACAAATACTAATCTTACTCTCAGCGTTGTTGATGGCATAATTAAGTTGGGTGTTTGGCAGGGAATTTTTCTATTTGAACATCGTGTTGAAAATCATCTACGTGTCGTTTTTTGCCATGTAATTGGAGAAAACTAATTTGTTTATTAAATTTTGAGACATAGAGATTTATATGATTAAAGGCCAAACAATTTTATTTATACATGGAGCAGGAAGTGTAGGTAAGGAATGGGGGAATTTTAAGAAAGCTTTTGAGGACCTAGGAAATAAAGTGATTGTTCCTACTTTAAGACTACATCAGTTGGGTCAGGCAATGGATCCTGAATTAAGGAAAGTAAGTATTCTTGACTATGTTTCCGACATAGAATTAATAATCAGATCGCTGGATCAAGAACCAATTATTATTGGACATTCTATGGGAGGGCTCATAGCTTTAATTTTATGCTCCAGAGGGTTCGGAAAACTGGGAGTATTTATTACACCAGCAGCCCCAAAAGGGATCAATGCCATTACCCCCAGTGTGCTGAGGATATTTTTTCGGAATCTATTTAGATGGAAGTTTTGGAGCAAGCCTGTACCACCTAATTTTTCCACGGTTTATTATGGAGTGCTTCATGATCTAGCGAGAAGCCATGCAAAGGAAGTATTTAATAGGATTTACTCAGCGGAGTCTGGCCGTGCTCTTTGTGAAATAGGGTTTCCCTTCCTAGATCCTTGTTGTGCTACCAAAGTTAAAGAGGAAAATATTAAATGCTCCACTCTTATAATAGGAGCAGGAAGAGATAGAATAACTCCAATTCAGATATCGAAAAAGTTAAAGAAGAAACTAAGATCTAAAGCTGACCTTGTAGAGTTACCAAGATTTTCTCATTATTATTATGGAAGGTTTAGAATTTGATCAGGTTTTCAAAAAAAGCATGGATTGGATGGTTACAAAATAAGAACTAAGGAATAGATAATTAACTCCTCAAATTAAGAAAGTTTTAAGAAAGGAAAAGTTTGGCGGACAGGATGGGATTCGAACCCACGAGAGGGTTGCCCCTCTACTCCCTTAGCAGGGGAGCGCCTTCAACCACTCGGCCACCTGTCCATCTATCCCTGTATAATGAGGCTCGTTTCTAATCAAGGAGTTTTTACAAATGATAGCATATTATTAATTAAAAGGTTCAAGATGAATTCCCAAATTAAAAGCAATTTGTATACAGCATTCTTAATACTTACCTATTCCCTCATTGTACTTTTGCTTGACCAAGTTTCAAAGATTTACGTTGTTCATATATTAGATTTGTCAAACAAGCTTTCGATGGTGGCGATACCTGGATTCTTTAATTTGAAAATGGCTTGGAATGAAGGTATAAATTTTGGTTTATTCGCTTCAGGTAGTTATAGTATTAGGATTATTCTAATATCTATTTCTAGCATAATTTGCCTTGTACTTTTTCTTTGGTCAATTAAACAAAAAAGTCATAGAGTGTATCTCTTCGCAGCTGCTATCATTGGAGGTGCCTTTGGTAATGTTCTGGACAGAATAGTTTATGGAGCAGTAGCAGATTTTTTAAATTTTACCTGTTGTGGTATTCAAAATCCATATTCTTTTAACGTGGCTGACATTGCAATATTTTTGGGTGCAGCAGGTCTCATATTGTACCCTAATTCTTTTAAAGACGAAAAAGATTTTCATTCTTAGAATACACTAACATGATTTTCGAAAAATGGCCATCCAGAGTGGCCGAATCGGTCTTTTATGTGCTATATGTAGTGTCATGTTAGAAGAAACAAACAATATAATGAAGCAGAGCCCAATAAGGAGGGCAATCGTAAAACTTGATCAGAAAGTAGCAAATCGAATAGCGGCAGGCGAAGTCATTGAGCGACCATCGGCCATTGTAAAGGAATTGCTAGAAAATTCTATAGACGCTTCAGCATCAAAAATTGAGGTCTTTTTGTCTGATGGGGGTAAATCGCTAATTCAAGTTAAAGACAATGGTTGGGGTATGAAGAAATGGGAGTTACCATTAGCTGTTTGCAGGCATGCTACTTCCAAGCTGGTTGATAATGAGTTGACCAAGGTTAATACGTATGGGTTCAGGGGAGAGGCTTTACCCTCTATTGGGGCCTCAGCTCGACTTAAGATTCAATCAAATTTAAGGGACAGTGATGATTCTTGGGAAATCTTTGTTGATAACGGTGCAATTGGAAACATAAAGCCTTCAGCTATAAATTCGGGAACAGTTGTGGAAGTCAGGGATCTTTTTGTGGCGACCCCAGCACGACTAAAGTTCTTAAAGTCCGATCGCAGCGAGACCCAGTCTATCATTGATATATTCAAGAAAATAGCGCTAGCAAATCCGGAAATTGATTTTTCTTTGGCGGACATTTCGACTATAGATAAAGCGAAGTTAATTGGTGACTACAAATTTTACCCGAAAAAAAATACTAATTTGACTTTAGTCAAGGATCCTTTAGGCGAAGCTAATTCTCAAAGAATGAAACAGGTGTTTGGTAGTGAAATATTTGAGAATTTACTTCCTATTAAATTCTCAGGACCGAGAATGACGATTTCCGGTTACATTTCGCTACCGACTTATTCCAGAAGCAATTCAAGTCACCAATACTTTTTCGTCAATGGCCGGCCGGTATGGGATAAGCAGTTATTGGGTTCTCTCAGAGCTAGCTATTCTGATTTTATTATGAGGGGGAGGTATCCTGTTACAGTCATTTTCATTAATTGCCCTTCGGACTTGGTGGATGCAAATGTTCATCCAGCCAAGACAGAAGTCAGATTTCATGATTATCCATCTGTGAGAAGTTCTCTCATTTCAACTATAAAGGAAGCAATAGCTAATGCTAACACCAAAACTTCAACTGCTGTTTCAGAAAAAATGATGGAAGCATTTAAGGTCAGCAGTCACAATCAAAAACTAGGAAACAATATCAGATGGAACAACAGAACTCAAACCTTGTCTAGAAAGGCTAGTTCAACTCAAATACATGAACCGGATTATCAGAATGCTTTGTTCTCTGACATTTCTGCTAAGACTTTTGAAAGTAGCACAAAAGATTTGATAGAGGATTCAAGAATTGTAGAATGTGACAATGATAAAGATCATGATTTACCATTGGGTACGCCAGTTGCTCATGTTCATCAAAATTATATAATCGCACAAACTTCTAAGGGACTCATCATAGTGGATCAACACGCTGCGCATGAACGAATAGTTTATGAAGAATTAAAAACTGTTTGGGGCAAGTCCTTAGTAACCTCTCAAGCGTTATTAATTCCTGAGATAGTAGAATTAGGAGATGAACGTGTTTCGGTTCTCCTCAAATTTAGAGCGGACTTAGATAGGTTGGGAGTTGTATTAGAACCATTTGGAAACAAATCCATATGTTTGAGATCCCTACCAGCAATTTTGGGTCAAGTAAATGGATCCATGCTTGTAAATGATTTGGCAGATGAATTATTAGAACATAAAGATGTTTCAGTATTAGAAGAAAAGATAGAAAAAATTATTTCCAAAATAGCATGCCATGGTTCAGTCAGGTCTGGCAGAAAACTTAATCCAGAGGAAATGACAGCACTTTTAAGAAAGATGGAGGGCACACCATATTCTAACCAGTGTAATCACGGAAGGCCTACCTTTGTGGAACTTAAACTAACAGAAATTGAAAGATTGTTTGAGAGGAATTAGAGTAGTTGGAAAGCTTTTCAGATAATTGGGTTTTGGTGGTTCTCGGTATAGCATTTTTTTTTACAGCTTTTGTAAGCATCAGTTTTTGGAAAAGTCCAAATTTGGGAAAAGGTAATACAGAACTTTTAGCTTATTTGGAGCAACTAAAAGAAGGACAACATAAGTTGTCTGGTACTGTGGAAACCCTTTCAAATAACCAGAATGCAAGTAATTCACATTTGATTAGTCACATGGAAGTACGATTGTCTGAAGTTCAAAAGCAGATTTTTGATAGTTTAAATGGTTCGGCCACAAAGACTGCTAAATCATTGGGTGCTCTTCAGGAAAGATTGGTGGCGATTGACAAAGCTCAAGATAATCTGGAGAAGTTATCTGGAAATGTCTTGAGCTTACAAGATATTTTGTCCAACAAGCAAACTCGGGGTGCATTTGGGGAAATCCAATTAAACGACATCGTTTCTAAGGCTTTGCCTCCCGATTCTTTTTCGTTCCAAGTATTACTTAGTAACGGTAAACGTGTGGATTGTATGATTTATTTACCTAATCCACCGGGCCCTATTGCTGTAGACAGTAAGTTTCCTTTGGAAGCTTATGATGCAATGAGATCCGCCAAAGATGATAATCAGAAGAAAAAGGCAGTTCAGGAATTTAGAAAATCAATCAAGATCCATATTAACTCCATATCCGAAAAATACATTCTTGAGGGTGAGACTGCTGATGGAGCAATAATGTTTTTACCATCAGAGTCTATTTATGCGGAACTTCATGCCAATTTCTCAGATTTAGTACGAGAAGGTTTTTCTAAGAGAGTTTGGGTGGTTTCCCCTACAACATGCATGGCTACATTAAATACAATAAGGGCTATTCTAAAAGACGCCAAGTTTAAAGAGCATTCCAGTAAAGTAAGAGACAATTTGGCCTTACTGTTCAAAGATGTTTCTAGGTTAGGTGACCGTATTGAAAATTTAAACAAGCATTTTTCTCTAGCCAGTAAAGACCTAGAGGAGGTGAAAGTTTCAGCGAGTAAAGTTACTGGTCGTGCCGACAAACTAGATTCTCTCGATTTTGAAGAAGTAAATACGCTTGATAATGATGAGATAGAAAATCAAAGATCGAAACTAAATGTGATAAGGTCTTGAGTTTGGATTTTTTTTAAGCAAGTAGGCAATGTGAATTTTTATAACGTTCTTAACTAATTTATATAATGAAATGAAAGTGAGAGATACATGAAATACTTAATTATAATCCTCTTTTGTTCGGCTTTATCTGGCTGTGGCACAGTGGGTGGTGCAATACAAGGTTTTGGATCTGATTTGGATCATGTTGGCGGTTACATAACTGATTTTTAGTTGCTTATTTTGAGTAAAAATTCTTAGTATAATTTTAGATAAAGTTTATGGATTTTCTGCTGAATTTTGTGAATAGACATAGGTTTTGTATAAGGTAGAAGAACGATGGAAGATTGCTCACTTTTGATCAAGAGATTGACTGGTTACGAAATTTTGAAACTTCCCAGCTATCAGAGTGAACTTGCGGCTGGAATGGATTTATGTGCTAACTTTCCTGAGCAATACAAAGAATCAGGAGTTAATATATCGGTTGGGGAAAGGGCTATAATTACGACAGGAATTTCTATTGAAATCCCCGATTATTGTGAGGCTCAGATTCGATCTCGTTCAGGACTTGCCGCAAATAATGGAATTATCGTACTTAATTCTCCCGGTACTGTAGATGCCGATTATCGCGGGCATTTAAAGATAATTTTGGCCAATTTTGGCACCCAAGATTTTTTTGTGGAACAAGGAAATAGAATAGCCCAACTGGTAATTTCACCAGTAATAAGACCAAAGATTCTTGAGGTTACTAATTTAAGTTCTTCTGGTAGAGGTTTGAAGGGCTTTGGGTCTACCGGTTTGAGTTAATAATGAGTTGGCTAACTAGTTTAACCTAGGGTTAATTGAAATGATGATAAAAAGATTAATTCGTAAATAGGCGGGCATCAAAATGTCAAAATTTGGAAGAAATGATATCTATTAGAAGATTACTGATACCAGAGGTAAAAATACTCTGGTGAGGTCATCAAAATTGGTTGAGGCTCTAGATTAATTTAAAATTTACTCGATTAGAATTAAAAGCTTGTGAGGTATTTTGGAGAGTGTTGAATTAGAAAGGTATGCAAGGCATATCCTATTAAAAGAAATAGGAGGCTCTGGCCAAATAAAAATTTCTAATACTAAGATTACAATGATTGGGGTAGGTGGTTTAGGATCCGTAGCTTTATATTATCTTGTTGCTTCTGGAGTAGGTAAAATAAAAATCGTGGATGAGGATATAGTCAGTTTATCTAATTTACAGAGACAGATCTTGTTTAAAGATTCAGACCTTGGTAAGAAAAAAGTTCTCGCAGCAAGAAAAAACCTTTTGGAATTGAATCCAAATGTTGAAATCTGTGTGGTAGATGAAAGTTTTTCTATGAATAATAGCTCAAAAATAATAGCTGGATCTGATTTAATTCTCGACGGAACTGATAATTTTGAAACTAAAGCTCTTATCTGCAGAGAAGCATACAGGCATCGAATACCTTCGGTTTATGGAGGATTAAGCCAATGGGAAGGTCAAGTATGCATTTTTGATCCTAATTTGTCTTCTGTATGTTTTGATTGCATTTATCCAAATAAGCCTAATCAAGATGTGGAAGAGAATTGTGCTGATTTAGGTATAATTGGCCCTACTGTAGGGGTGATAGGCTCCTTGATGGCCGGTGAAACGATTAAATGGATTACGTCCTCTGGAAAACCTTTGGTTGATCAGATCTTAACTTATGATTGTTTGCAAGGTGATTTTCAAAAATTTCAAGTAGAGAAACGAAAAGACTGTCCAGTTTGTTCTTAGAAAATTTAGATAACTCAGTTAATTAGAACAAGATCTGGTGGGGTGTGCCCATCTACAAATGTCTTGATATTTACTATGACTTTTTCGCCCATTTCAATTCGACCCTCGATAGTAGCTGAACTCATATGGGGTAAAAGAAATACGTTTTCCAACTCTCTTAATCTAGGGTTGATCTTATTACCTTTCTCAAAAACATCTAAAGCAGCACCAGCCAATTTTCCCGATCGCAACATTCTAGTAAGTGCATTTTCATCTATCAGTTCTCCCCTAGCCGTATTAATAATGTAGGATGTATTTTTCATTAGTTTTAAACGCCTGGCATTCATGAGATGAAATGTTGCAGGAGTGTGTGGAGCATTTATTGATAGAAAGTCGATTCTCGTTAACATTTGATCAAGGCTTTCCCAAAATGTAGCTTCAAGATTTTCTTCTATCTTAGTCGGTAATCTATTTCTATTATGATAGTGCACCTGAATTCCAAAAGCATTTGCTCTTCTTGCTATTGCTTGACCGATTCTACCCATTCCCAATATACCTAATTTTTTACCATAGATTCTGTGTCCCAATAAGGCATTAGGGGCCCAGCCATCCCAATCATCATCTTGTAGTTTCTTCACACCCTCCTTGATGCGTCTGGGGACACTTAAGATTAGAGCCATTGCCATGTCGGCAGTATCTTCGGTTAAAACATTTGGGGTATTAGTCACTGTAATATTCTTGCTGTTTGCAAAGAGAACATCTATGTGATCAAAACCAGCTCCATAGTTGGCAATTAGGCTGAGCTTTTTCCCAGAATTTTGTATCACGTGGCTATCAATTCTATCGCCTATGGTAGGTACAAGAACGTCAAAATCTTTGACTATATCCAAAATTTGTGTTGTGGGCATCGGCATGTGGGAACTAGATAATTTCACATCAAACAGTTCTTTCAACCTAGTTTCTACTGGTTCTGGCAACTGTCTAGTCACTGCAACTTTAATTCTTTTCGCATTCATTGTTTAATGTTATCTAACATTCACAGCTAATTCCAATTTAATTTGGTAAAATTGTTTAGTGGAGTATGATTCTAACAAGCAGTGTAGTTATTAAAAATGAATTTAGTTATCGCTTAACATGCATAAATTTTTATTTCTATTCATATTAATTTTTGTTCATTTAAATGGCAGCATAACTTTTGGGGAACTCATCCCTAGAAAGGGTAGAGTTACTGGCTTAGAAATTCCAAGATTTGTGTCTCTAAAGAGTAAAAAAACTTTTGTGAGGAGAGGGCCAGGAAAATCTTATAGGATTGATTGGGTTTTTGAAAAACCTGGTTTGCCTTTGAAAATTATTGGAGAACACAATCATTGGCGACAAGTTGAAGATTTTCAGGGAGACATAGGTTGGATCTATTTCCGACTTTTATCAGGAAAACGGACGATAATAACGACCCAGGAAGAAATTTTATTAAGGAAAAAGGTTAGTCAGACAGCAAAACCTATAGCTCTTTTGGGGTCAGGTGTGATAGGTGAGCTGATCAAAACTAGTGAAGATTCTTGTCAGGCCGTATTTCAAAATTATAAGGGATGGGTTGATAAAGTGAAGGTCTGGGGTTGTTAAAGTAAGGTTGATATTTTTGCTTTACTTGTTAGCTTTTTATTTTCCTATAGTCTGGAATTAGCACGTATCCAATTCCACGCACTGTTTTTATGTAACGGGGAGACTTTGGATTTTGTTCAATTTTTTTTCTCAATCTATTTATATTGACGTCTACACCTCTTTCTCTTTTGAGAGTCATCAAGGATTCATTTGTTTTTAAATCAAGTGAAGAATTAGAATCTCTTTCTTGAAAAATTAATTTTGCCAAAACTTCTCTGCTCACAGGAGTGTTCACACATCTAACTAGTTCTTTCATTAGCAAGCGCTCTGCGGTTGTAAGAGATAAAAGATTTTTATCTTCCCATAATTCATTTCTATATTCGTCGTATTTTAGGTTTCCTATCCGAACAATTTTGGTAGATTTAATTTCATCTTCCTGAACCTTAATTCTTCTTAAGACACTTTCTATCCGTAATATCAATTCTCTTGGGTCAAAAGGTTTAGAAATATAATCATCGGCTCCAGTTTCCAGCCCTAAAATTCTATCTGAAACTTCTTTTCTCGCGGTGAGTAGAATTATTGGTGTGGATATTTTTTTTAGTAAAATTTTTGTCAACGTTATACCATTCATGCCTGGCATCATGATGTCCACAACCAGTAAATCAAAATTAATAATTTGAGTAAGTTTGATGGCATCCTCAGAATTGCTGGCAGCGGAAACGAGATAATTATTTTCTCTTAAGTATCTTTGAAGTAATTTTCGAATTCTCTCGTCATCGTCAACTACAAGTATATGTTTCTTTTTGTTCATATAAATAGTCTAAGTAGATGCCTAGGTGATTTGTATATGGAAGCTTTTACGACTTATGAATTAATCATTGATGTTGAACCTTATTGAGGTATTTTACAATTAAAGTACTGTCGCTCAGAATTTCAACTAAAGCAATGTAAACTGGGTCTAACTTAGAAGGAAATTTTATGATAAACGCTTATGATGATCGTGACGGCCATATATGGATGGATGGCGAATTAGTGCCATGGCGAAATGCTAATGTACACATTTTAACTCATGCTCTTCATTATGGATCATCTATTTTTGAAGGAGAGAGATCATATAATGGGAAAATATTCAAGAGTAGGCAACACTCCCAAAGACTTATAGAGTCGGGGAATTTAATAGATGTACCAGTACCGTATAATGTAGATGAAATTGAAATAGCCAAGCAGAAAATATTGGAAGACTCTAAACTTAAAGAAGCCTACATCAGAGCAATATGTTGGAGAAGTTCGGGTGAGGATATGGGGGTTGCATCCCAAAAGAATAGAGTCAGGATGGCAATAGCAGTCTGGGAATGGGGTGCTTATTATGGGGATGCAAAGTTTAAGGGAGCAAAGTTAGATATATCTAAATGGAAAAGGCCTAGTCCTGAAACAATACCGTCTTTTGCTAAGGCATCGGGTCTTTATATGATTTGTAGCATGTCTAAACATGTGGCTGAGGCTAATGGTTGCTCAGATTCATTGATGAGAGATTACCGCGGATACGTGGCTGAAGCTACTGGAGCAAATGTGTTTTTCCTCAAAGATGGTGAGGTTCACACCCCTTTTCCAGACTGTTTTCTCAATGGTATCACAAGACAGACTATCATTGGCATTATAAGGAAAATGGGAATCAAGGTTAATGAAAGGCATATTCATCTGGCGGAATTAGAGAACTTCCAGCAGTGTTGGTTAACTGGTACAGCTGCTGAGGTGACTCCGGTTGGAAAGATAGGTGACTATACTTTTGAAGTGGGAACTTTTGTTCGAGACTTGACGTCAGCTTATGATTCTATAGTGAGAGAATGACAGGGTTGCATTTTCCTTATGCGCAGTTGGAAAATAATTAAAGCTGTGTTAATCATGATTTTGTGTTTGATGGAATAAGGCTAAAATACTGGTTTTTGGCTGAATTTTGATTGAAAAAGGTTTTACAGGATCGGTGCTACAAGTTGAAAAATTCGAAAGAGATGGTTTCTTCTAAGGCAGTCTTTGATGTTGATCAGCTTAAGAAGGATTTGACAAAATTTCTAGAAGACGAAAAGCTAAATGAAATAGTGACAATCCCTTTACAGGGGAAATCTCAGGAAGCTGATTATATGATAGTAGCTTCTGGACGATCTGCTAGACAAGTGACTTCCGTATCAGAAAAACTAATTCAAAGTTTGAAATCTAATCATGGAATATTCTCCCGTGTCGAAGGGCTCGAGGGTGCTTTTTGGGTATTAGTTGATGCTGGTGATATATTGATTCACATTTTTAGACCGGAAGTTAGAGACTATTATCAGTTAGAAAAGATGTGGAGTATATCCCCAGAATTCTCAGTGGATTAATTAATAAGGCTATGAACATTTCTTTAATTGCTGTTGGTCGTATGAGTAACTGCCCAGAGGCGTATTTGGTTCAAAAATACAAAGAAAGGTTCGACAAACTGAGTCCATTAATAGGAATGAAACCACTCAAAATTATTGAAATAGATGAAAGAAAATTCAGAACACCTAGTGTTCAAGCAAGAAAAATTAGAGAAAAGGTTGAAGCCGAGGCATGTGTATTTTTGTTCGGTGAAACAGGGAAGTCTTTGTCATCAAAAGAATTTTCAAAATTTTTATCAAAACAAAGGGATTTAGGAGTAAGACAACAAACCTTCATAATTGGAGGGACTTTTGGTCTTTGTCCAAGTCTAGAAAAGGATACAGATGGTATTCTATCTTTAGGCAAGATGGTTTGGCCCCATTTCCTGGCCAGAGTGTTGGTTGTAGAACAAATGTATAGAGCGGCATCCTTGATTACAGGAGGGGCCTATCATAAAGAGTAAGGGAGTGAATTGAGTTGAGAATTTAGAATGAAATTTTTGAGAGAAAAGCCTGTTATTCTTGCGATCCTAGACGGATGGGGGATCCGAAAGGATAGCATAGGAAATGCTGTGGTTTTGGCTAACACCCCAAACATGGATCACTTAACATCAAATTATCCTAATGCTGAACTGATTACCCATGGAGAATCTGTTGGGTTGCCGCCTTCACAGGTAGGTAATTCAGAAGTTGGTCACATGAATTTAGGAGCAGGTAGGAAAATGTTAATGGATTTGCCAAAAATTGACAGGGCAATTGCTAAGGGTTTTTTTAAAAAAGATGCTAATTTTGACTTTTTATCTGAAACAGTGAAACAGGCTAAAGGCGATATCCATCTAGTAGGTTTGTGTTCAAACGGTGGAGTTCATTGTCATCAAAACCACATCTTTGCTGCCATAAAAGCACTCCGTGATAATGGGTTGAGAGTATTTTTGCACATGATTGTTGATGGCAGAGATACCCCACCAAAGAGTGCTTTAGAAAGTGTGAGAGAACTTCGCAAGATATCAGAAGGTTTAGATTTTATGGCAACCATCTCTGGTAGGTTTTATGCAATGGATCGAGATCAAAGATGGGAGCGAACGGAATTATTTTTTAATAGTTTGGTATCCGGGCAAGGACAAGTTTTTAACTCACCTCAGGATTTTATAAAAGAGCAGTACCAATTGGGAATAACCGATGAATTCATTAAGCCAGCTGTATCCAGAAGTTATAAAGGTGTGCAAATCGGGAAAGATGGAATCATCTTCATGAATTTTAGAGCTGACAGGATTCGACAAATTGCTTTTTCCTTATGTGATCCAGATTTTAAAGATTTTCCTTCAGTGAAGAAGCCTATCTTTTCAATAGGGGCAAGTTTAGTTAACTATTCAGATAATTTAGCTGAAAGACTCTTAACATTTTTTCCCAAGGAACAAACGAAAAATACAGTTGGTGATGTGATTTCGGCAAAAGGTAAGAAGCAGTTGAGAATCGCAGAGACCGAAAAATATGCCCATGTTACTTATTTTTTTAACTGTGGGGATGAGACTCCCCTGGAAGGGGAGGATAGGATCCTTGTCAAAAGCCCAAGAGTGGTTACTTATGATCTGAAACCACAAATGTCTATAAAAGGAGTGACCGCAGAACTACTTAAAGCCATTGACAGAGAGAAATACGAATTTATTGTTGTAAATTTTGCTAACCCTGACATGGTTGGGCATACTGGAAAGATTGAAGCAGCAATTAAAGCTTGTGAAGCTGTGGATCAAGCTGTAGGTAAACTGCTGGAAGTGACTAAAAGAAAAAATGCTATCACATTGTTGGTAGCTGACCATGGCAATTGCGAGGAGATGATTGATTTTGGGAAAGGTCAACCTCATACTTCACATACCTTGAATCCTGTACCAGTTATATTGGTAGGCGAGAAAGATGTGGGGGGAATCAGAAATGGAACCCTTGCAGATATTGGGCCAACGCTATTAGATTTGATGGGTTTATCCCAGCCAGTTGAAATGACGGGGTCTACCCTTCTAAAGAAAAGGTGACACTGTATGTAATATTGACTTGTAAAATTGCGATTTCAATTTTAATCACTAATTTAAGTATTCAATTTGCTTGCGATATATGTGTTACGAAACATTAAGGCTTTTATTATGAAACGGTATTTAGCAATCTTGGTAGTTGGTTTTTTGGCGGGAGTTTTGGTTGTTGATCAATTTGATCGATCAATTTTGATGGCTGAGTCGCAAAATGGCCCAGAAGATAGAAACATTGTTTATGAGCAACTTAACCTCTTTGGAGAGGTGTTTGATCGGATAAGGTCTGGATACGTAGAAGATGTTAACAGTACAGATCTTATCTCTGCCGCTATTAATGGTATGCTAACTTCTCTAGATCCTCATTCAGGATATATGCCCCCAGAAAGTTTTGAAGATATGCAGGTTGACACCAAGGGTGCGTTCGGAGGTTTAGGCATAGAGGTGACCCAAGAGGATGGATTTGTAAAAGTAGTTGCTCCAATGGACGGAACTCCAGCAGCAGATGCAGGCATGCAATCAGGCGATTTTATCACCCACGTTGATGGGGAAGCAATCTTAGGATTGACCCTTTCAGAAGCTGTTGACAAAATGCGAGGCCCTGTTGGATCCGAGGTAACCCTTACTGTTGTTAGAGATCTAGATTCAGAACCGTTTGATGTACTTATTGTTCGAGATATAATTAAGTTAACAGCTGCTAGGTTAAGAGTTGAAGGCGATGTCATTATAATTAGGATCACTACTTTTAATGAACAAACGACACCCAATATAGAAAAGGGAATCAAAGAGAAAATCAAAGAGTTAGAAGGAATTGAGAATGTAGCTGGTTTTATAGTCGACCTTAGAAATAATCCTGGAGGGTTGCTTTCAGAAGCAATTTCAGTATCCGATATGTTTTTGCATCAGGGAGAGATTGTGTCTACTAGAGGGCGCACAGCTAGTCAGGCTAAAAGATACAGTGCATCTAAAGGTGATCTCGCAGAGCAAAGACCTATAGTGGTATTAATAAATGGAGGATCTGCTTCTGCATCAGAAATAGTGGCAGGTGCTTTACAAGACCATAAAAGGGCAATCATATTAGGAACAAAAAGCTTTGGTAAAGGTTCTGTACAATCAGTCTTACCTTTAGGAGAAAATGGAGCAATGAGATTGACTACAGCCCGGTATTACACTCCTGCGGGTAGATCAATACAGGCATTAGGGGTAGTTCCTGATATAGTTGTGGAACCTCTACCAAGAATTGACAAGAATCAAAGTGAAAATGAAAATGGTAGAATTACTGAAGCTGATTTAAGAGGAGCTTTGTCTAACGATCGACTAACTGATGATGAAAAGAAACTGTTAGAGTCTGAAAGGGCAATACAGGACAAGAAGGCAGAGAGGCGTAGGAAGGATTATCAACTTTCTTTTGCCCTGGATATACTATCTGGATTAAATATTTATAGAGATCAAAAGTGACAAAAAAAAAAGACCCATGAAGTATCGCCCCTGTGTTGGAATAGTTCTTGTAAAAGATGGTCTGGTCTTTGCCGGCAAGAGAATTGATTACAAATCTGATGCATGGCAGATGCCGCAGGGAGGTATTGAGCTCGGAGAAACTTCTAGAAAAGCTGCATTTAGAGAATTAAAAGAAGAAACGGGTTTGTCGCGCAAAAGTCTTGAAATGGTTTGTGAAACTGAGGGCTGGCTGAAGTATGATTTACCAATAGAGTTAGTCCCCAAACTATGGGGAGGTAGATATATCGGTCAGAAGCAAAAGTGGTATGCCATCAATTATTTTGGGTCAGATGAAGACATAAACATAAATACGGAATCACCGGAGTTCTGCGCCTGGAGATGGATGAAAAAGGATAAAATTCTAGAGAAGATAGTTCCTTTCAAAAGAGTTGTCTATGAAAGTGTTTTTGGTCAATTCTCAGGTAAAGTTGACTTGCATTGAATTAAACTTCCAGTTCTGATTTAGGAATTATGGGAAAGAAATTATTGTGTGATCGGATGCCGAAATAATCAATACCATCCTTTTTGGAATACTCTCCCAGTTCTACTAGTCTATAAAAACTTTTCCGATCAATCCGAGCCTCGATATTTTCTCTAATCAAAATATATGGAGAGGGTTCTTTTGTTGACTTGTCAAACAATACCCGCATGGGGTAATTGGGACCGAGTAATACCTTGTCATCTATATTCGTCTGAAAAACAAGGTACTGTGTTCCAGCTTCAATTATTTTTTCAAAATCAATTGCTACAAATGGTACATCATCAACTGTGATTCCTACTTTTTCCACAGGAGTAATCAGAAAGTACTTGTTATCTTCTTTTATCAAAATACTAGAAAACAACTTTACAAGTGTCTTCCTACCTATAGGTGAATTGCAATAATACCAGGTACCATCTCTGGCAATTCTCATATCAATTTCGCCACAGTATTTTGGGTTCCAGTTTTTTTGATCTCCCTTAGTGATTGTCTTTTGTTGGTTTTCGATTGATTGCAGTAATGTCTTACTGCTGAGAGAAAAACTGGAGAGCTGATTTCCTGATCCTTTTGTTGTAGACATTAAGTGAATGATCTAAATCTTAGATTCTCCCTAGATAGGTCATTAATATTGGTGCAACCCATTAGCTTCATGTCTCTTTCAAGTTCCGATTGGATTAGGCCTAAGGCTTTTTCTACACCCGACTGTCCTGCAGCAGCTAAAGCATATAGGTACATTCGCCCACCAGAGCAAGCCTTTGCACCTAAAGATAATGCCTTCAAGATATGCGTGCCTCTTTGAATTCCCCCTTCACAAACAACGTCTATTTTATCACCTACAGCATCTACTATTTCTGCTAATTGATCAAAAGGTGCTCTAGAGCCATCTAATTGCCTGCCACCATGATTTGATACGATGACTGCAGAACATCCGATGTCAATGGCCTTCTTTGCATCTTCAACGCTCATTATACCTTTAAGAGCAAAATGACTGCCCCATTTTGCATTAAGTTTTTCAGCATCTTTCCAGTTCATGTCCTGGTCCAGCATGGTAGAGAAATATTGGCCAATCGAAGTTACGGTGGTTGTCCCTTCTTTAACATAGTTTTGAAGATGAGGTAATTCAAATGGGGAACTGGTTAGATGATTAAACAACCAAGCTGGTTTAATTCCAAATTCTATCATGCTTTGAATAGTTAGCTTGGGTGGAATAGTAAAACCTGTTCTAAGATCTCTCTCTCGATTACCTCCTGTTATGGTATCGACTGTGAGAGCTAAAACATCAAAATTTGATTTTCTTGCGCGTTCTAGTAATTCGTCATTTAATCCACGGTCCTTATGAAAATAAAATTGAAACATTTTCGGGCTATCGCTAATTTTTTCAATTTCTTCCATACTTACTGTACTCAGAGATGATATTCCAAACAAAGTTCTAAATTTGCTAGCAGCTTTGGCTACAGCCCTTTCACCCTGATAATGAAATAGTCTTTGAACTGCGGTTGGAGCACAGTATACAGGTAAACCTAGCTTTTTTCCAAAAATCTCAGTCGATAAATCTATTTGTTTAACACCTCTTAGTACATTAGGCACTAAATCGACGTCATCATAGGCCGAGGTATTGCGACTATAAGTGATTTCATCATCGGCTGCTCCATCTATATAGTTAAATATAGGTGATGGAAGCTTTCTTTTAGCAAGTTTTCGAAAGTCTCTGAAGTTATGGCAATCACTTAGATTCATAATTTGATTTTATGCAGTCTAACCTTGTCTTGCTTTAAACCTTCTTTGGGTTTTATTGATAACGTATATTCGACCTTTTCGGCGCACAAGGCGACAATCTCGGTGTCGCTGTTTAAGAGATCTAAGCGAATTTCTTACCTTCATAACCTTACCTCAATCCAAAGATTGTCTTGAATTAACAGATTCCATTGGGAATTCAACCCCAAATTTGGTGGTGGGCGTAACTGGGATCGAACCAGTGACCCCTTCGATGTCAACGAAGTGCTCTCCCGCTGAGCTATACGCCCGTCCAAGGTTGCTTTTAAGAATTATATTGTTGCAAAATCTAGAAGCTTTATATATCGCTGTTGACCAGAAGCTTCAAGTTATTTCTGGCACTTTCTATTTAAACATTAATTTAGCTTATGTCTGAAACATTTAAACTAAAACTTAAGAACAATGGCAGATTTAATACTATTTTCAGTTCACCTCATTCGGGCCGGAATTATTTAAAGACGTTTCTAGAAAATACGGTTTTAGATATAGATGAGCTTAGGTCTTCTGAAGATGCTTTTATTGGTGAGCTATTTGAAATTGCAGCAAATTATGATTCAGCCTTTATCGAAGCAATTTCCCCACGATGTTTTATAGATTTAAATCGATCTCATTTAGAACTTGACCCAAAATTGATAAGAGGAAATTTCAAATTTGAAAGTTCCGCAAGAGCTTTTGCTGGCTTGGGTGTGATCCCCCGGTTGTCGGGTAGGGGTAATTCTATCTATGAAGGGATGTTAAGTTTTTATGAGGCACAGAAAAGATTGAAGCAATTTTATTTTCCTTATCATGAAAGCTTATCTAACCTAATTCTAAGGGCAAAATTTTCTTTTGGTTATGCAGTGCTTTTTGATTGTCATTCTATGCCTTCATCATTTCGATCTATTGAAGGATCTAGATATAAGAGTAACAGTATTGATGTCGTGTTAGGGGATTTGAATGGGATTTCATGCAATCCAAATCTAACTGAAATGACAGGAAAAATATTTGAAAATCATGGTTTTTCCGTTAAGATTAATAGGCCTTTTGCTGGGGGGTTTATTACAAAAAATTATGGGAATCCAAGGCAAAGAATTCATGCTTTACAGGTTGAGATCAATAGAGGACTTTATATGAATGAGGAGAAGATTGAGCCAAATGGTAACTTTATAACATTTAAAGAAACATTTGCGTATATTATCAAAGAACTTAGCTCATTGCCTATTTTTGAAGAATTTTCTGAGGTGGCAGCAGAGTAGAAAGTCCTTATCAGATTTAATTTTTCTAAAAGCTACGACCTTTATTAATGCTGTTTTTCCCAAATTTTGATCTAATTTTATCCATAGCTAATTCTGTTTTGTGTTTTTTTAGGTGGATTGTATCCAAGCTATTCTCTAATTTACCTCTTCTATCATTAACAAAAAGTTTGGAAACAGATAAACCCATGAGCCTGAAAGGAGATGAAGATAGTTTTTTATTAAGTAAGGTGCGTGAAACTTGGTAAAGATCTTCAGCCATATAAATGGGGTTGAAATGCGTGTGCGACAAGGATGAAAGCTGAAAGTTAGGCTGCTTTAGCTTTATTGTTACTGTCTTGCCCACGATTCCTTTTGTCTTTAGTTCTTCAGAAACGTTTTCTGACAAAATCCACAAAGCTTTTTCCAAATCTTTTTCTTCAGACAAATCATGATCAAATGTGATTTCTTTTGAAATACTTTTTCTGAAATTATTGGGTTTTACGGTTCTGTTATCTTCGCCTCTTGCAAGGTTCCATAATCTTTTACCATAAGAACCATATTTTTTTTCTAAAGTATCCAGGTCAAGTTGAATTAGGTGACCAAATTTTTCTATAGAATCTTGTTTTAGTTTCTTGGTCAGACTCGGGCCAACACCAGGTATGCATGTCACTGGTAAATTGTTAATGAAATTCAATTTTTCATGCTTCCCGATAATTGTGAATGCTTTTGGTTTATTAATTGAGGATGCTAATTTTGCTAAAAAAAGGTTTTCACCTAAGCCTACCGAAATTGTAAGATTGAGTTCGCTTTCTATTTCTGTAGCTAATTTGATTAAGAGTTCAACTGGGGTTTTGCTGTGAAGTTGCAATGTACCAGAAAGGTCTAAATATGCTTCATCCAATGCAACTGTTTCCACCAAAGGTGTCAACCTGGTCATTTTAGAGAATATCAATCTTGATATCTCTCTGTACAAATTCATTCTAGGAGGGATTATAACAGCTTTCGGACAAAGTTTTTTTGCAACATAAATAGGCATAGCTGATTTAACTCCACTAATTCGAGCGATATAGCAGCATGTCGTCACAATACCCCGCCTTCCGCCTCCTACAATTACAGGCTTATTAATCAATTCGGCATTCTGGCTTTTTTCAATGGATGCATAAAAGGCATCACAGTCTACATGAGCAATATTTAGAGAAAATAGCTCCTTGTGGAAGAGAATTCTAGGAGAATGACATTTTGGGCATCGGTTTTGCTTTAAGAATGTCTTACCACATTCTTTACATATAGCAGGTTCTTTTATCATGTAGGAAAGGTCATGAAGCGACTTACATGGATTGGATTCAACAGTTTTTCAAAGATCATTCAAAATCCGTTCTACCGTTATTTTTGGATATTTAGACTGCCATATTGGTCTTCCCACAACAATATAGTCTGCGCCTGCATCAAAAGCTTCTGAAGGAGTTGCAACACGTTTTTGATCGCCAAAGCTGGTGTTTTTTGGTCTAATCCCTGGCGTAACAATTAGTTTTCCAGCTGTACATTTCAAAGATCGAAGTAATTTTACCTCGAGTGGAGAGGCAATTAGGCCATCGGCACCCGCAGAAATGGCGTTTGCCGCTCTCTCCAAAACTAATTTTCTTATGTCACCTTTCTTTATCAAAGACAGATCTAGGTCTGATCTATTTTGATTCGTAAGAAATGTCACAGCCAATATTTTCATATTAGTATTTTTTTTCCCCATCACTGCGGCTTCAACTATTGAAGGATCACCATGAACAGTTAAGAAATCAATGTCCAAATTAGAAAGTTTGGCGACGGTCTCTTCAATAGTGCTTTGGATATCGAATAGTTTGAGATCAAGAAAAATGCGCTTACCTTTGTTTTTTAGATAAGATGCAAAATTAAATCCGTCAGTTACAAAAGTTCTTAATCCTACTTTATAAAATGATACCAAAGAATCTAATTCATCTGTGAGTCTTCTGCTATCATCCAATTCCTTAGAATCTAGAGCAACTATGAGTTTGTCTTTATTAGAAAGCATAGGTGTAGTGTATCAGATGATTTTCATTGGCGCCATTGAAAGTTCAGTAAAGGATCCTAACTATAAGTGTATGTAATGAATAACGATTTCTCTTTGGATCGGTATTTAGGTGCCTCAATTTGGGCCTAAAAGCGAGGCCAAGATGTGGAGGATAAAATGAATCTAGAAAAGTTCTCAGAACGTTCTCAGAAAGTGGTGCAGGATGCTCTATTTTCTACAAAAAACTATTCGCACCAGCATGTTACCCCATTACATGTTTTCAAAGCAATTTGCGAGAAACCAATTGGAGATATGTTGAAACTTGTCGAGAGTTCAGGTTCAACCGTGCAGGAAATTCAGAGTGCTTTGATGAAAAATCTTGAACAAAAGCCTAAAGTTCAAGGTTCCTCAGATATTTTCCTGGATGCAGGTCTTAAAAAGGTCTTAGAGGGAGCAGAAAAAAATGCAAAGCTGAATGGAGATTCTCATGTAGCTATTGATACACTTTTCTTAAGCTTGTTGGAAAATTCTGAAATAGTCAAAAGCATGAAGTCCTTATCATTTGATTTTCAAAATGTTGTGGCTACAGCAAAGAAATTGCGTAAAGAAAGGAAGGTAACAAGTTCAACTTCGGAAGGCAATTTTGAAGCTTTGGAAAAGTATACTAGGGACTTCTGTAAATTAGCGCTAGAAGGTAAAATCGACCCAATAGTGGGCAGAGATGAAGAGATAAGAAGATCTATGCAGGTATTGAATCGTAGAACAAAAAATAATCCTGTTCTTATAGGTCACCCAGGTGTTGGGAAAACTGCTATAGCAGAAGGATTGTCTTTGCGCATAGTAAATCGAGATGTGCCAGAGCCGCTGCTTGATAAGAGACTCCTTGCACTTGATATGGGAGCATTGATTGCTGGAGCTAAATTCCGAGGGGAATTTGAAGAGAGACTTAAGTCTATCTTGTATGAAGTTGAGTCCTCTGCAGGTGAAATAATTTTGTTTATTGACGAAATGCATACGCTGATTGGTGCAGGTAAGACTGATGGTGCTTTAGATGCATCCAACTTACTAAAACCGGCTTTAGCAAGGGGCGAACTAAATTGTATAGGAGCTACTACACTTGATGAGTACCGAAAGTATGTAGAAAAGGATGCAGCTTTAGCCAGGAGATTCCAACCAATTTTAGTGGAGGCTCCAAATGTTGAGGATTCCATCTCTATTTTGAGAGGTATTAAGGAAAAATATGAATTACACCATGGAGTTAGGATTTCAGATAGTTCTTTAGTTTCTGCTGCTAATTTAGCCAATCGATATATTTCTGATCGTTTCTTGCCGGATAAAGCTATTGATTTGGTTGATGAGGCAGCTAGTCGATTGAGAATGGAAGTCTACAGTAAACCTGAAGAACTTGATGCTTTGGATAGGGAAATTCTTCAGAAAGAGATAGAAATAATGGCTCTGAAAAAGGAAACTGACCCAAAATCAAGAAAAAGGATGATTAAGCTCGAGAAGGAGATGAATGATCAAAAGCAAAAGTCAGACTCGTTGACTGAAGCATGGGAACTTGAACGTGAAAACCTTCAAACACGTAAAAATCTGAAAGAGGAATTGGATTTAGCTAAAGGGGAACTGGAAGTGGCTAAAAGAGGAGGTGATCTGGGTAGAGCAGGTGAAATTTCTTATGGTATTATTCCAAATCTGGAAAAAAAATTATCTAGCTATTTGCCAGAAGGTAAAGGGAATAAATTGGTCGCTGAAGCCGTTCTACCTGAACATATTGCTGCTGTGGTAGAAAAATGGACAGGTATTCCCATTAAGAAGATGTTACAAGGTGAAGAACAAAGATTATTGTCAATGGAGAATGAACTCTCCAAGAACGTAATTGGCCAAATGGAGGCAGTGTCCGCTATTTCTAAAGCTGTTAGGAGAGCTCGGACGGGTTTGAATGATCCTAATAGACCTTTGGGTAGTTTTCTATTTCTTGGACCTACTGGAGTAGGCAAAACGGAGCTTACCAAATCTTTGGCGCGGTATCTTTTTGATGATGTTAACGCTTTGCTAAGACTTGATATGTCTGAGTATATGGAAAAACATTCAGTTGCACGGCTTGTAGGAGCGCCACCCGGTTATGTTGGTTACGACGAAGGAGGAGCGTTAACAGAGGTTGTTCGGAGGCATCCTTATCAGGTAATTCTCTTTGATGAAGTTGAGAAAGCCCATCCTGATGTGTTTAATATTTTTTTACAGGTTTTGGATGACGGAAGACTGACTGATAATCATGGTAACTTGGTTGATTTTAAGAATACAATCATAATACTTACGTCCAATTTAGGCTCAGAACTTATGAGCAGTGACGCTTCATTACAACCATCTAAAATGGAGGAAAGTGTGCTTTCAACAGTGAGAAGTTTTTTTAGACCTGAATTTTTGAATCGCTTGGATGATATTTTAGTTTTCAAAAATCTACCTTTAGAAGCTATGCAAGAAATAGTGAACCTTCAAATGAATGAAATTGGCGAGAGGTTGCGGGAAAAGAACATTAACTTGAGGGTTGAAAAGACAGCATTGGAGTGGCTGGCAAGAAAAGGTTATGATCCTTATTTTGGTGCCAGGCCACTAAAAAGATTGATTCAAAAGGAAGTGCAGGACAAGTTTGCTGAAGGATTACTTTCAGGGGAAATAAAAGAGGGAAATAACTTTATGATTTCTGCCGAGAATAATCTGCTGCAAATGAAGGAGGAGTCTCGCTGAGTAGAAAAAGAGTTGATTTCACATTTAAGCGTTGGTTAAGAAAACCCATAAAAAACATTAATTTAATAAAAAAGTTCTTGCATGATTCTTAATAAGTACGTATTCAATCCGAACTGGCGTTGAAAAGATTCGATTCTGCGCTAAATGGGGCCATTTTTCTTTAACAGAAAGCGTGTTAGGGCGATGGGCTCACGCTCTTTGAAATTTGTTTATAAAGACTGAAGAGATTCAAGGATGGTTTGGTTTTAATTACGATAAACGATCCTGTGAATATCGACTGTTAGGATTAATTCCGATAATGCAGTTTGTCAGCTTCACGATTTGAATTTATTCAAGTCATGACTGCACTGTGATCATTTGATTGCAGTGTGATATGTGCAAGGTCGTTTTTCAAGAAAACAAAATCATACTCAGTATGATGAATGTTTTTAATTTGAGAGTTTGATCCTGGCTCAGAACGAACGCTGGCGGCAGGCTTAATACATGCAAGTCGAGCGGTCTTCTTCGGAAGACAGCGGCGGACGGGTTAGTAACGCGTGGGAACGTGCCCTTTAGTATGGAATAACCATTGGAAACGATGATTAATACCGTATACGCCCTATGGGGGAAAGATTTATCGCTAAAGGAGCGGCCCGCGTTAGATTAGGTAGTTGGTGGGGTAATGGCCTACCAAGCCTACGATCTATAGCTGGTTTGAGAGGATGATCAGCAACACTGGGACTGAGACACGGCCCAGACTTCTACGGAAGGCAGCAGTAGGGAATCTTGGACAATGGGCGAAAGCCTGATCCAGCCATGCCGCGTGAGTGATGAAGGCCCTAGGGTTGTAAAACTCTTTCGCCAGGGAAGATAATGACGGTACCTGGTAAAGAAACCCCGGCTAACTCCGTGCCAGCAGCCGCGGTAATACGGAGGGGGTTAGCGTTGTTCGGAATTACTGGGCGTAAAGCGCACGTAGGCGGATTAGTCAGTCAGAGGTGAAATCCCGAGGCTTAACCTCGGAACTGCCCTTGATACTGCTAGTCTAGAGTTCGAGAGAGGTGAGTGGAATTCCGAGTGTAGAGGTGAAATTCGTAGATATTCGGAGGAACACCAGTGGCGAAGGCGGCTCACTGG
>JAAZYV010000026.1 GCA_014239455.1 Paracoccaceae bacterium
AGATGTGGTGGTGTTCAGGCATCCAGTAAATGGTAAGGATTATGTAAAAAGGTTGATCGGCTTACCAGGTGACAATATCTTACTCAAAGATGGGCGTTTATGGATAAATAATACCAAGATAAAAATAGAACAAGTTAACGACTTTGTTGAGTTAAAAGAAAAGCAAGGACCTCTTAAATCTATTCCACGTTGCAGTAATTCTCCTGTTGCTCTGGGTTCTAGGTGTGAGAAGAGACAGTTTTTAGAAAGTCTTGCCGACGATATTGAAATAAGAACACTTGACATTTCTGTTGGTGAATATGGTGATAACACGACTTCTTTTAAGGTTCCAAAAGGACAATTTTTCTTCCTAGGTGATAATAGAGATAATTCTTTGGATAGCCGCTTTGGTAGAATGGCGGGTGGGGTAGGTTTTGTTGACTCAGAAAACTTAATTGGAAGAGCTGATAGAATTTTATTTTCTTCAGCTGGCAGTATGTTAGTAGCATTTTGGACTTGGAGGAAAGATAGGTTCTTTAGGGCAGTGAATTGAAACTTAAACAGAACCAAAAAGAGTTATGTGAGCGAATTAATTATTCGTTTGTTAATGTAGCTCTTTTGGAGCAGGCACTAGTTCATTCTTCCTTAAAGTCAAGAGGTCACATGAACAATCAGCGGATGGAGTTCTTGGGGGATAGAATATTAGGCTTTGTGATATCGGACTATCTTTTTAAAAACCATCCAAATTGGCGAGAGGGTATACTAGCATTAAATCTGAACTTTCTGGTTTGCAAGGAAGCATGTGCTGAAATTGCTGAAAAAGTTAGCTTAGGTAAATCATTAATAATGGGAAAATCAGAGTCTAAGTATGGAGGCAGAACAAAAAAAGCAATTTTAGCGGATGCAATAGAAGCCTTAATTGCAGCTATATACCTAGATTCCAATATAAGTGAAGTTAGGAAGGTTATAATAAAGCTATGGCGTGCTAAATTAACTGATCTTAGTGAAGTCGAATTGGACCCTAAAACAACCCTTCAGCACTGGGTTCAAGCAAGAAACATGAGGTTACCTCAATATATTGATATGCGGCGTGATGGTCTTGATCATGACCCAATTTTTTATGTGGAAGTTAGGTTAGAGAATGGCTTGTCTGCGATTGGAAAAGAAAAATCTAAACAGGGTGCGCAACAAATTGCGGCTAAAAATCTTCTAAGTCAAATTGAAGACAAGCTATGAAGAAGAAAGAGAATCAGAAATATGGTACAATAGCTATCTTGGGAGAAGTTAATGTTGGAAAGTCTACTTTGTTGAACCTATTAATTAATAAGGAAATTTCGATCGTAACACATAAAGCAAACACTACTAGAGAAAAGGTAAGGGGTATAACTAGTGATGGTAATACACAAATTGTGTTGATTGATACACCAGGGCTTTCATCCCCAACCATAAAAACTGATCGAAGTTTTTTGACTCAGGTCTGGGGCGCTATAATTGAAGCCGATTTTTTTCTGTTAGTTATAGATTGCAGGAAACCTATTTCCCGAACTTTGTTAAATTTATTTAATGAACTCAAGGCTTCAGTCAAGAAACTTCCTGATGCTATTCTTGTGATTAATAAAATAGACATGTTTTCTAAAGAAAAACTGCTTTTAAAAAGCAAAGAAGTTAATGATTATTTTTCATTCAAAAAAACTTTCATGATATCAGCTTTAAAAGGGTATGGTGTCAGTGATTTAAAGTCTTGGATGTATGCAACTATACCAGAGAGTTCATGGGGTTACCCTAAGTCAGCAAGACATGATATGACAATTGAGAAGTTCCTTAACGAGAAAACGCGTGAAGTTATTTTACTCCGTATTCATCAAGAAGTGCCATACAACTTGGAGGTTGATACTTATGAGATTAAAAAACTTCGGGATGGTAAACTTAAGGTTTGGCAATCAATTAATGTTTATAACGCTAGGTATCGTGCTATGCTAATCGGTAAGTCAGGTCATACTATAAAATCAATTTCAATTAATGCTCGCTTGAATATGGAGAAAGCTCTAAACCAAAAGATTCATCTGTTCTTAGAGGTAAAATTGAAGAAAAAAAAGTCTACTAGTATTGAATTGGTAGGAGAGTCGCATTAATGCACGAGCAAGCTGACATTCGAATTACTTCTGAAATTTGGGTTGCAGCCTATAGAGCCAAGTTAGAGAAGCAGGGGATACCGATATTCGTCAATAAGGCTGGTGATAAGACAGCAGGATCTATATTGGTTAAAGTTTCAAAGATGGACAGCTTTGCGACGCTTTATCACAGAATTTTAGATACAAGTGGTCAAAGATATTGGGAAGTATTTGAAAGTGATACCGAGGAGCATATAAATCAAGTTGTAAAAAAACAATGTTTGTTTGATCCAGATCTTTGGATTTTGGAAATTGAGGATCCCAAAGGGCGACATTTTCTTCAGGAGTTTAATTTTTAGCAGCATAATGGATTGGACCGACGAAGGAATACTTTTGAATGCTACACCCCATGGAGAACGCTCAGCTATTTTGCAAGTCTTTACTCCAAAGAAAGGTCGTCATGCTGGGATTATTAGGAATGCATATTCTCTAAAGAAGATTTCAATTTTACAACCTAGTGCTCAACTATCGTTGAGCTGGTCCAGTAGACTAGAAGAGCATTTAGGGAATTTCAAAGTAGATTTAATTAGAACTCGAGCAGATGTCCTGATGGCAAATAGGATTGCGTTAGCGGCATTTAATTCACTATCAGCTCTCTGTATATCAGTCTTGGCTGAAAGAGATCCTATGCCTGATCTTTACAATGTAACAGAAAAGTTCTTAGATAGAATTGCTGTGCAGGAAAATTGGGAATTCTTATATCTTGACTGGGAATTAAAATTATTGTCGTGCATTGGATTTGGCCTTGAATTGGAAAAATGTGCAGTGACAGAAACTACGGAAAATCTAGATTATATCTCTCCTAAATCTGGCAAAGCGGTATGCAAGGATATTGGGGAAGATTACCGTACAAAATTGTTACCCTTTCCTTCTATATTGCGTTCAGATCGAAATGGAAACTCTGTCTCACGGGAGGAGTTAGTTTTAGGTTTAGACCTAACAGGATTTTTTATCGAAAAATGGTTAGATTATTCTATAGAAAATAAGAAAACAATGATGATTAGAAAAAGATTTGTGCACTCATTATTAGTTTAGAATATTTAATTTGAGATCTATTTTAGTATTCTTCTACCTATTATTTGAGCCTGAATCTCGGCGGTGCCCTCGAATATATTTAAAACACGAGAATCGCATAAGACCCTGCTTATATCATATTCGAGCGCATATCCATTCCCGCCATGTATCTGTAAGGAATTATCTGCACAGGACCAAGCTATTCTCCCACATAAAAGCTTAGCCATCCCAGCCTCTAAGTCGCATCGATGACCTTGATCCTTATTTTTTGCAGCAAAATATAGTAATTGCCTACCCAAGATTATTTCTGTAATCATAAGCGCAATTTTATTATAAATCCTTTGAAAATCTATTAGCTTTTGGCCAAACTGGTTACGATTGTTAGCGTATGATATTGCCAGATCTAAGGCATTTTGTGCCACGCCTATAGACCGCGCAGCCGTTTGAATTCGGGCACTTTCAAA
Source organism: Paracoccaceae bacterium (assembly GCA_014239455.1). GTDB lineage: Bacteria > Pseudomonadota > Alphaproteobacteria > Rhodobacterales > Rhodobacteraceae > CACIIZ01. Next base: position 3,629 of record JAAZYV010000026.1, read on the forward strand.
AGTTTTCATAAGTTGTGAAAACCCGACATCTTCTATATCTCCTAGCAACCCCGATTTGTGGACTGAAAAGTTTTCAAGTCTCATTTCAAACTCCTTCATTCCACGATATCCCAGAACCTTAATTTCTGTACCAGTAATATTTTCATCGGGGAAAAAATTGCTAAGGTTACCTCTTTTTTTGTTAGATAAAAAGATAGACAAGCCTTTATTTTTCAGTAGTGAGTCAGGATTTGTCCTTGCTAAGATTATCATAAGGTCGGATCTAGATGCATGGGTAATCCAAGTCTTATTCCCGGTTACTAGGTAGTTGTCACCAGTTTTTTTGGCTACTGTCGTTATAGAACCTAAATCAGAACCGTTATCGGGTTCTGTAAATACTGCGGCTGGTATCATTTCTCCAGAAGCTATCTTAGGTAATAGCTTTTTTTTCTGATTTTCAGTCCCTTCATTGAGGATTAACTCACTTGCTATTTCCGTTCTTGTCCCCAAGCTTCCTATCCCAATATATCCGCGGGAAAGTTCCTCCGAAACTACGCACATCGCTAGTTTATTTAATCCTAGGCCACCAAAACTCTCAGGTACCGTCAAGCCAAAAACACCCATCTGGGCTAATTCTTCAATTATGTCTGAGGGTATTAGGACATCTTCTTTATGCCAAATGTGTGCATTATTCTTTATTTTTTTCTTATTGTACCTGTGGAACTGATCCCGAATTATTTGATATTCCTGTTCTAACCCGGTTTCTTCAAAGATCACCGTATTTTCTTTTTCCAGTGCCAGCTGAACCAATCTTTTTTTCTTTTGGTTAATATGATTTCGATCTTTTGAATTTGTTAAATTTATTTGTGACAAAAGAGATGAAGTGTAAATTGGTTCAATTCCAAAATCTTGTGGCCTAATAAATTCGGTTTGCGACATGGGTATACCGTGAAAAATTTGCCAAAAATATTCCTCACAGGCCACTTCTAGCGCTAAAGATTCGAATTCAGATAGTTTTTTCTGGATAGAAATATTTTGCCCCCAATTGGTGAGTTGTTTGAGTGCTTCTACGTAAGTAGCTATCCAGGCCAGGCCATGAACTAGGAATTGATTTTCATCAAACCATTCTTTTTCTCTTTTCGAGTTAGATCTCTTATCCATCTTCAGTTTAGTTTTGGCTTTATCCAAAATTTTTTCAGACAAGGTTAGCAGGTCTAAACATTTTTCTAACATTGAGTTTGCTCTCTCTCATTATATAGGTTTTGGTCCGCAGCATTTAGCCATATCAAACGACATTAACCAAAAAAAAAATAACCTTAACTATTGTTCGGTAAAGTCTTTATAGAAACATGGGAAAAATATTGAAAGACAAGTCATATCCCACTGGATTTTAAGAGACTACCTCCTTGCCCTAAGATGCCTTCGTCTCTTTGTATGATTTTTTCCACCAGGGATTCTATTCCCAGGTTTACATAGAAATGTTCTGACCTAAAAACTTTTCTCATTTAGAGTTCACTCGGTTCAAGTCAAATATCATGCTGATATTCTTTTGGGATTCTACTGAATAAAAAACCTTATATGCGAGTTGATAAAAGTTTCAAGACAATTTATTCGTTTATTGCCTATGCCTATGATGAAAGATGATTTAAAAAAGAAAAATTATGGTAAATTTGGAACAAAGCAGTATAGTTTTACATGCAACAACTATAGATATTTCAGGAAGGGGTGCATCAATAATTGGAGAATCTGGTTTTGGAAAGAGTAGTTTAGCCATCAAATTAATAGCTATGGGTGCGAATCTTGTCTCCGATGACCAGACTTTATTGAAACTTGCTGATGGAAAAATATTCTTGAGCAAGCCTAGACAAGTCCCGTGTGCAATTGAAGCAAGAGGCATTGGGTTAATTCCTATACCGTCAATAAAAAAATCAGAACTCTTTTGTTTTGTAAAACTAATTGATAAACCAATTGAACGTCTGCCTCCATTGCATGATAAAATTTGCTTTGGTAAGTCAATCAGACTAATCCATTTTAATCCAATCTTAGGGAATGAGGCTGCACTCTTTCTGATGATTAAGTACGGTTTAATTGATCTCATAGGTTAAGGAGATAATTTTTTGTGAGTAATGTTTTTGGCAAGCATTTGATTATAATTACGGGTTCGTCTGGGGCTGGGCGCACTACAGCTATTAACGCGCTTGAAGATAGAGGATTTGAAATCATAGATAATATTCCCATTTCTATGATTGATAATCTTTTCTTAGAAGGAGTGGTAAATAAGAATGTCGCTCTAGGCATTGATATTCGAACTAGAGATTTTTCAACCCAACTTTTAACATCTATGGTGAATCGATATGAAAACTTAAAAGGAATAAAGGTTTCCCTAATTTTTTTAGAATGTGGGCACAATAAACTTCTTGCTAGGTTTAATGAAACTAGGAGGCGGCATCCTTTATCCGGTGTGAAGTCTTTGGCCCAGGCGCTAAGAGAAGAAACAGAATTGTTAGAGCCATTAAAATCTATTGCAGAGGTTGTCATAGATACCACTGACTATAGTCCAAATGACCTGCGTGAGGAGTTATTGAGGTACGTTACGGGTAATGACCTAAAAAAGTTAACCATTTTAGTACAATCTTTTTCTTATAAGCATGGGTTACCAAGAAACTTAGATATGGTTTTTGACTGCCGGTTTTTAAAAAATCCATATTGGCAGGGAAAATTGAGAGATTTAGATGGAAATTCGGACTTGATCAAGGATTACGTGATGGGGTTACCTGTATTTGATGAATTCTTGAAGAATGCAATTCCAATGTTAGAATTTTTGATTCCCTTGTATGAAAAGGAAGGCAAGATCGAATTTTCTATAGGACTAGGTTGTACCGGTGGTAAACACAGATCGGTAGTGGTTGCGAATGAGTTGACAAAAGTTTTACAGGGTATGGATAATAAGGTTTTTGTTAAACATCGGGATTTGTGAATTGAAGAAGTTAGGTGGGAGAAAAGCATTAGTAAAGAATGAAAAAAGAACTAGAATACTGAAACTTAAAGTTATTAATGCTCGAGGTTTACATGCAAGAGCCTCTGCGAAGTTTGCTTCTACTGTAGATAGATTTGAATCCAATGTTGAAGTTTCAAGAGGGGGTTTAGTTGTTCCAGGTAATTCCATTATGGGTCTCCTAACACTTGCAGCGGGGAAGGGGATGGTTTTGTCAATAAGAATCACTGGAGATGATGCAAATGAGGCGGAGGTTGCGCTGATCGATTTGGTATCTAATTTCTTTGGTGAAGGGCAATGAGTTATCGAGTAGGTTTTGGAGGGTCAACTGAATAATTATAGAAACCTATACCATTTTTCTTACCTAACCAATTAGCCTCGACATATTTTACCAATAGAGGACATGGTCGATATTTGGTATCAGCTAACCCATCATGTAAGGAATTCATAATTGCTAAACAAGTATCTAATCCAATGAAATCTGCAAGCTCCAGTGGTCCCATTGGATGGTTTGCTCCTAACTTCATAGATTTGTCTATACTCTCAACTGTGCCGACGCCCTCATATAAAGCGTAGATACCTTCATTTATCATGGGCATTAGAATTCGATTAACTATGAAAGCAGGAAAATCTTCAGAGTTGGTTGACGTCTTACCTATTTTTTTTACCAATTTCTTAAGAATTACGGATGTTTCATGACTAGTGGCTATTCCTCTAACTAGTTCCACTAATTGCATTAAAGGTGCAGGTTTCATGAAGTGGCATCCCATAAATTTATCAGGTCTATCGGTTCTAGCTGCAAGCCTCGTAATAGATATTGAAGAGGTGTTAGAAGTAAGAATGGTTTCTGGTCTCAAATATGGTATCAAGGTTTGGAAGATATCATGTTTAATTTGTTCATCTTCAGTTGCTGCTTCTATTATCAAATCACATTTTGACAAATCAGAAATGCGTGATTTGAATTTTATTCTATTAAGTACATTAGTTGGATTTTCCCCTTTTAGCTTATCCTTTTCCATAGCACGATGAACTGCTTTCTCTAAAACCCTAATGGCATCTGAAAGAACAGTCTTATTATTATCGTTAATAATCACATCGTACTTGGACGTAGCAAGTACTTGGGCAATTCCCAAACCCATTTGGCCTGCCCCAATAATACCAACGAGTTTAATTTCAAGGGTCATTTTTGCTGATACCTAAACTTATCATTTAAAGTTTTTCTGTTAGTTCTGGAACAATGTTAAAGAGGTCTCCAACTAAACCATAGTCGGCCACCTGAAAAATAGGTGCTTCTTCGTCCTTATTAATTGCGACAATAATTTTACTATCTTTCATTCCAGCCAGATGTTGAATGGCGCCAGAAATTCCAATAGCTATATAAAGGTCTGGAGCCACTACTTTGCCTGTTTGACCTACCTGCCAATCATTTGGGGCAAAGCCCGAATCTACTGCTGCCCTTGATGCCCCTACTGCGGCTCCGAGTTTGATGGCTAGACTTTCTATTATCTCAAAGTTTTCTTCACTGCCTATACCTCTACCACCTGATACAACTACCTTTGCTGAAGTCAATTCCGGTCGATCAGTATCCTGTATCTTATCTTCAATCCAGCATGATAAATCATTTTTTGTTTCGATATTATTCAGATTTTCAATAGGGCAATTATTGCCTTGGGAAACTAATTCAAAGTTTGCAGTTCTGATAGTTATTACCTTTTTTGAATCTGTGCTTTTAACCACCTGAAGAGCATTACCTGCATATATTGGTCTTTCAAATGTATTTTCAGAAATTACTTTTGATATATCCGTGATAATCATTACATCCAGTAGAGCAGATACCCTTGGTAAGATGTTTTTTCCATATGCCGTAGCTGCAGAAACTATATAATCATAATCTTTTGACAAACTTACTATCAATTTAGCCATTGATTCAGCTAAACCGTTTGCAAAGATTTCATTGCTGGCAGTTAAAACTTTGACTACGCCATCAAATTTTGCTGCTTCCTTCGATGCATTATCAGCATTCTTGCACGCGCATAGTACAGAAACTTCTCCCAGCCCTGAAATTGCGCAAATAGTTTTTCCTGTTTGATCAGATGACAATTCATCATTAGTTATATCTGCAATAACAAGTACAGCCATATCAAATCACTCCTGCATCATTTTTTAATTTTTCTACAAGTTCGTTTACCGAAGAGACTTTGATTCCAGCCGGCCTTTCAGCAGGTTCATTTGTCTCTATAATCTCCAATCTATTTTTAATCTGGACATTGAAATCCTTGGGTTCTTTTTGTTCGAGAGGTTTTCTTTTTGCTTTCATGATATTTGGTAGGCTTGCATATCTAGGCTCATTCAATCTCAAGTCTACAGAGATAACAGACGGTAAAGTAACCTCAACTACTTGTAGTCCTCCGTCTACCTCTCGGGTTACTTTAACTTTCTCTGCAGCTAACTCGAGTTTTGATGCAAATGTTGCTTGCGAACACCCCATTAGCGCTGACAGCATTTGTGCGGTTGCATTCATGTCGTTATCAATGGCTTGCTTCCCACATAGAATCAAATCAGTTTTTTCTTTGCCGACAATCGCGTGTAAGATTTTGGCCACATCCAGTGGTTCAATGTCTTGGTTAACATCATCAGTTGCCACTACTAGTATTGCCCTATCTGCGCCCATTGCTAAAGCAGTTCTGAGGGTCTCCTGTGATTGAGATGCTCCAATAGATACGGCAATGATTTCTTCAGCCTTTCCAGATTCTTTTATTCTTATCGCCTCCTCAAGGGCTATCTCATCGAAAGGGTTCATAGACATCTTGATATTTGTGAGATCTACACCGCTGCCATCAGATTTAACTCTGACTTTTACGTTATAATCTATGACTCTTTTAACGGGCACCAAAATCTTCATAATAAGCTTCCTAATTAAACGTGGATTTTAATTCTATTCATTTCTAATCTGTCTTATAAAATATTCCAATGTAAATTTGGATCTTTGTCACACTTTAATCTTAATTAATAGATCAAGGTATTCGATTCAGCGCGGGCTTCCAGAGGATGTCTTTTTTTCCATTATCATTTGATTTTCTAGCTGCTACAAAAAACCAATCAGAAAGACGGTTAAGATATTTCAGAATCTCTAAGTTTATTTGTTCATTTCGCATCAATTCAACCACCCGACGTTCAGCTCGGCGGCAAATTGTTCTGCAAAGATGCAATTTTGAGGCAATTTTATTTCCACCAGGTAAAACGAAGGATCTTATAGGATCAATATCTTTGTTCATATCATCTATCTCTGATTCTAACCTCAAAGTAAGTGACTTTTCTAACCTTAAGGGTTGAGAATCCCCACTTTTTACATCATTTTGGGGTAGACATAGGTCAGCACCGATGTCGAATAAATCATTTTGTATACATTGAAGAGATTTTTTTAAATTTTTATTTATATCCATGCAGGTGACAGTACCAATTAAAGAATTTAGTTCATCTATTGTTCCATATGATTCGACTCTAGTCGAAAATTTCTCAACCCTTTCCCCATCACCAAGCTCAGTCTTTCCATCGTCACCTTTTTTTGTATAAATCTTGTTTAACAATATCATCGATCATCCTTTCTTATCAAAAAAAACAAAAGTAACAATTAAAACTACCGCTATGGCTTGTAAGATAATTCTTATGCGCATAAATTTGTTGGAATATTTCCTACCAAATTGCCCGCCTTTAGCGAAGGAACCTATCCCTAACATGAGTATCAGCAGTACAAGGAAACATGTGATGACAGCTATTATTAGTAAAGGCGATGACATTACAAACACCATAGTCTATTGAGGATGACAAAAGCTTGACTGCCGTATCAGATTTTGAACATCCAGTCCAGTAACTTAGTTGGTAAAGTATTGACGAGTATTCCCGCAACCAAAGTCTGTGGGGTTATCATGTACCGGCATTTTGGGTTTTTTGTATTCAGGGCTTTTTCTAACACTTTGGTTACGGATTTTGGTTGGAGCTGAAAGTCTTTGAGGAGATTTGAATTAGATTCATTGTAGAGCCTTTTCATAACTATATCCTCATAAATCTTGTTGTGAGTGGAATCTTGCCAACTTACCCATTTCTCAAAATGTTTGCGGGAATTTTGTCGTATTTTTGTATTTATAGGTCCAGGCTGTAACAGAATTATCTTTACAGGATTGTCGTAAATTTCCCGCCTCATGGCATCAGTAAGGGCTTCTAGCGCAAATTTGGTAGCCGAGTAGGCCCCCCTATAAGGAAGTGAAAGAAAACCGAGAACCGAGGAACAATTAACAATTCTTGGATCTTCTGCTTTCAGCATTAAAGGTAAACATCTATTTATCAGATCAAATTGACCAAAAACATTAACTTCAAATATTTCTCTTAGGGCGTCTCTTGGCAAGTCTTGTATTGCTCCAGGAGTAGCAAAAGCTGCATTATTAAATATTGCATCCAATTTTGATGATGTTTTCTCTTTTATTATATTTGTGGCAGAAATAATGGATTCGTCATGGCTAAGGTCGAGTGGAAAACTTTCTATGCCCATTTCCTCAAAATACTCACAATCTTTTTTTGACCTGCAAGAGGCAAAGACTCGCCAACCTCTATTATTTAATGTTAGAGCAGCATCATAACCTATTCCACTCGAGCAGCCCGTAATCAGGATATTTTTTTTGGTTTTCATTAGGTAGATACTTACAGAGAATTAAAAAACTAGTATAAGACAATAATGCAAAAAGACACGGAAAAGAATAGAGATTCGAATTCTTCGATAATCTTAAATGAGCAATTGGATAAGGCATTAGGTGATAGATATCTAACCTATGCTATTTCTACAATTACTGATAGAGCACTTCCCGATAGCAGAGATGGCTTAAAACCAGTCCATAGGCGTATTCTTTATGCTATGAGGCAATTAAAACTAAGTCCAAATGGCTCTTTCAGAAAATGTGCCAAGATTGTAGGGGAAGTCATGGGAAATTACCATCCCCATGGTGATAAAGCCATTTATGACTCTCTGGTGAGATTGGCTCAAACTTTTAACACGAGATATCCTTTAGTTGAAGGTCAAGGTAATTTTGGTAACATTGATGGGGATAATGCAGCTGCCCAAAGGTATACAGAAGCTAAGCTTAGTGAAATAGCAATGATTATGCTTGATGGTTTGGACGAGTCGGCAGTAGCTTTCAAGGACAACTACGATGGTTCTGAGCAAGAACCTGAGGTTCTTCCAGCTTTCTTTCCTCAGCTTTTGGCTAATGGTGCTTATGGAATAGCTGTTGGCATGGCAACAAGCATACCACCTCACAACATAGCAGAGATATGTGATGCAGCTATCCAAATAATTAAAAAACCTGAACTTTCTCATTCAGACTTAATGAAAGTTTTCAAAGGACCTGACTTTCCTACAGGCGGAATAGTGGTTGAATCAAAGGAATCAATTTTGGAATCCTATAAGCAAGGTAGAGGGAGTTTCAGGGTTCGTGCTCGTTATCATAAGGAAGATTTATCAAGAGGGTGTTGGCAAATTGTAATTACTGAAATTCCTTATGGGATTCAAAAAGCTAAATTAATTGAAAAACTGGCTGACATGATAAATGAGAAAAAGCTCAGTATTATTTCTGATCTTAGAGATGAAAGTGCTGAAGATATTAGGGTTGTCATAGAGCCTAAAACTAGGAGTATTAGCCCTGAAGGTTTAATGGAAATTCTCTTTAAAAGAACAGAATTAGAGTCCCGATTCTCCTTAAACATGAATGTTTTAATTGATGGAAAAGTTCCAAAAGTTTCAAGCTTACGTGAATTATTAAATGAATATTTGAGACATTCGAGAGATGTCTTGATACGAAGATCTAAATTTAGGTTAGAAAATATTGAAACCAGATTACACCTTTTAGAGGGATATCTTGTGGCATTTTTTAACCTTGATAAGGTTATAAATATTATACGATATAACGATGAACCGAAGCTTGACCTGCAAAATGAATTTGATCTTACTGAAAAACAAGCTGAAGCTATTTTAAACATGAGACTTCGTTCTTTACGTAAATTAGAGCAAATACAATTAGAGACTGAAAAAGATCAATTGCTCAAAGAAAGGTTAGATTTAGAACTTTTATTAGAAAATGAACAAGAACAGGCCCTGCGAATTAAAAGTGATATTGAAAGTCTTAAGAGAAAGTTAAGTTCTCATTCTGATCTTTTTGATAGACGAACTGACATCGAAGAATTTAAAGAAGTGGAACAATCAGAAATTCCAGAATTAATTGAATCGGAGGATGTGACTATCATAGTTTCCAAACTTGGTTGGATCAGGGTAATCAAAGTACGAGATTTGAATCCTAATGAGGTAAAGTATAGGGAAGGAGATGAACAAAGGTTTGTACTTAAAGCTAACACATCTGATAAGCTACTTATTTTTGGCAGCAATGGCCACGTATATACAGTTCTGGTAAGTCAACTACCCAGTGGTAGGACGCATGGAGAGCCAATAAGATTGATTACAGATTTACCTAATCAGGCTGACATTATCAATGTGTATGTGTTTAACCTGGGTCTTCGGGCAATAGTAGCATCTTCAGCGGGTGATGGATTCATAATAAATTTCAAACACATGTTAGCACAGACCAAAACAGGGAAAAAATTCCTCAACTTGAAATCAGGAGTATTTGCAAAGTGTCTAATAATGGTTAGGGGGGAGTTTGTTGCAACAGTAGGTTCTAACCGCAAATTATTAGTTTTTAACATAAATGAATTACCTGAACTTGCACGTGGCAAGGGAGTAAGATTACAAAAATTTAAGGATGCAGAGCTTTCAGATATTACATCATTTCAAGCCAATGCTGGTTTGGAGTGGCAAGATTCATCTGGCAGAAAGAAAGTAGAAAAAAATCCATTAAATTGGTTGGGAAAGCGAGCTCAGTCCGGGAAGATGGCACCAAGGGGTTTTCCAAGAAATAATGAGTTTAATTTGTGAAAATTCTTAGCAGCTATAAAATTTTTTGAAATCGGCTCAAGATTAAAAGTACCATTGAACAAATTTAGGAGGATTTAAGAGTTCTCCTTTTCCATAATATTTTTAGCCAGAGCATCTAAAACGCCATTTGCTAATTGACATTGTTTTCCTTTTGGAAAGAAAGCTTTGGCAATATCAAGAAACTCGTTAATGACGACTTTCGGCGGTGTTCCTAGTAAGAGTTCAGAACAAGCAGCTCTGAAAATTGATCTTAAAATGGGATCGATCCGCTCGATCGGCCAACCTTCCTTCAGCAAACTTTCTATTGATTGATCAATAAAGTTTTGTTTTTCAATAGTTTTTTTTAATATTTGGCGAAACAATGCTAAGTCAGCTTTGACAAAATTGTTGAGTTTATGATTCTCCTTGTCTCGATAATTTGTAAACTCTAACAGGACTTGTTCTAGTGCAATATTATCTGATTCCATTTGAAAGAGAGCTTGAACGGCATAAAGTCTTGATACAGCCTTTGATATTTTTTTTTCAGGATGGACATTTTTTTTAATCATACTTTTCCCCCACACAGCACAATTAGGCATCACTATATTTCATGCTTAAGAGCATCAAGCCTATAGCCGCTCTGGCCGCGTCTCCTCCTTTGTCTTGTTTATTGGGATCAGACCTTTCTAATGCTTGTTTAAAATTTTCTACCGTAATTATACCGTTACCAATACAAATCCCTCGAGTGCTCAATTGAATTAGGCCCTGAGCACTGTTTTGACTTACTACCTCATAGTGGGTTGTTTCTCCTCTGATTACACATCCTAGGGCAACAAATCCTTCAAAATGCCTGCTAACTAAGCTAATAGCACCAGGTATTTCCAAAGCACCATCGACTTGAATAATATCGAAAGCTATATTTAAATCAGATATAACCTTTGTTGCTCCCGAAACTAAGTTGTCAGTTATTTCTGAATAGTAAGGAGAGACTACTAGTGCTATCTTGATAGAGTGATCTAGCTTTTTGAAATCTTTTGTCTTATTGAATTTGGTTAGTTTCATCTTTTACCAAAACTCTTTATCGGTATAGTTTCTGAAATTTTTAGTTCATAACCTTCTAGGCCAATTAACTTTGGAGTACCAGAATTCGTTAGTAGGCGGATATTTTTTACTCCAATAGCATTTAAAATTTGAGCACCTATGCCATATTGCCTAATAATGTTGGGGGAATTTTCTGTCTTCTGTTCCAAAGGTTCCACATTATTCAGTAATACCAAAACCCCCTTGCCTTGTTCATTGATTTGCAACATGGAGTCACTTATTTGGTTCACGCGTTTTTGTTCAATTCCAAGAAGATCAGTAAAGGTGTTAGAAACATGCATCCTGACCATAACAGGGTCAGCCTCTAGAATGTGACCCTTAGAAAGACTATGGTGCTCTGCCCCAGAGATTTCATCTCTGAATGTTCTTAACTCCCAATCTCCACCATAAACAGAAGTCACATTTTCACAAGTGACCTCTTTAACTAGATTATCATTCCTTCTTCGGTATGCTATGAGATCAGATATAGTGCCTAACTTTAAGTTGTGGTATTGAGCAAAAGCTACCAAGTCAGGCATCCTTGCCATTGTTCCATCTTTATTCATTATTTCACAAATTACCCCAGATGGGTTTAAACCTGCAAGGCGAGCAATGTCAACGGCGGCCTCTGTATGTCCTGCCCGCACCAAAACCCCGCCCTTTCTCGCTTTCAGAGGGAAGATGTGCCCAGGGGTTGCTATTTCATTTGGTCCAGAAAGTGGATTTATTGCTGTTGAGATAGTTCGAGCTCTGTCATGAGCTGAAATTCCTGTGGTTACACCGTCCTTGGCCTCTATTGAAACAGTAAAGGCTGTTTCATGCCTGGAAGAGTTGGATGCTGACATTAATGGTAATCTCAAAGCTTCAATTCTCTCAGGTGTAAGTGATAAACAAATCAATCCTCTTCCATAAGTTGCCATAAAGTTTATGGTTTCTGGAGTTGACATTTGGGCTGGTATGATAAGATCTCCCTCGTTCTCTCTATCTTCATCATCCGCTAGGATAAACATTCTACCATTTCTAGCCTCTTCGATTATTTCTTCAATATCGGCTATGGCTTTTTGGCCAAAGGAATTCTGGGAGGGCTTCTTTTTCTTAAAGGATTCCATTTATATTCCTAGGTTCGCACATGCGAGCAATATAGCGTGCCATTACATCTATCTCTAAATTAAAAACGTGACCAAGTTGGCAGTTTTTCCAATTAGTTACTTTTTGTGTATGTGGGATTATATTTACTGTAAATAGAGTATCATCAATTTCATTCACAGTTAGGGATGTTCCATTTAATGCAATTGAACCCTTGGGTGCAATGAAATTCTTGAGATTGTCAGGTGCCTGGAAGGTTAACTTGGTGCTTTTGTCAACATTCTTTGAGCCAATTAGTTCTGCCACGCCATCTATATGACCAGTAACTATATGTCCACCCATTTCGTCACCCAACCTAAGAGACTTTTCCAAGTTAATTTCTCTGCCAACGATCCATCCGCTTTCTTTATTTTTGATGGTTGTCTTAGATAATGTTTCGTTTGAAACTTCTACTTCATAGGATGTTCCCATTTCCTCACGAACTTTATTGATAATTGTTAGGCAAATTCCATCGTGAGCAATTGATCCTCCTTCTACGACAGTTTGGTAATCATAAGAACAGAGAATTCTTGCTTTAAGAATTTTACCATCTTCCAAATCAGTTACTGTTCCAACACTTGAAATTATTCCCGTAAACATCTTTCTCTCAAAAAGGTTAGGTATTTGGTTCGTATTAAAGAAGCTGCCAACAGATTAGACATTATTTTGGACCTTGTCTTCTAATCTTTATTATAGGAAAATTCAAATAGTTTTTGGTGCGGCTCATTAGCAAATTTGTAATTAATCAAGTTTTCAATTAGATTCTTTGCTATCTAATGGCCGCCAAAGATGAGCTACGTCGTTACCAACCCTAAATGTCCTTTCAAGAGAAAATTTAGGAGATTCGGATAAGGTGGTACTCGATTTTATTATAGGATTAAATCCGTTTAAACCCTCTTTGTCTACAAGTATGCCTGCTGTAAAAAGAATCAATAAGTCTACCAAACCCTGATTTAACAACGAAGTAGCAAGATCACCACCTCCTTCAACCAGGATCCTGGTTAAACCTATGTTGGCTAACTTCATTGAAAGATCTGGCAAGTCAATTCCATTTTTTTGGTCCGCTCTTACACCAAGAGTGTTAACACTATTCTGGTTCCACTTTCTTAATGCTTTGGAGTCATATTTACGGTCATGCACTATTATCAAATTTTTGTTTTTGTTATTTTTCGCAAAATTACTGGTTTTGGGTAGCGTCAACTCTCGATCAAGTATGATCTTTTTTGGAGATGGTAACAGGGAAAATTGGCCTCTTAAATTTAGATTAGGGTTGTCTACCAGAGCCGTTTTTTTCCCTACCATAACTGCATCATAGCGGGACCTTAAGAAATGAACCAAAGTTCGAGAATCATTTCCTGAAATCCAATTGCTTTCATTAGATCTGGTCGCAATCTTTCCATTTAAACTAAGCGCCAATTTTAATGCTATAAAGGGTCGCTTTTTTTCGGCAACCTTTAAGAAACCTTCTGCAAGTTTCCTAGCTTCTTTTGTAAGACAAGAGATTCTATCTACCTGTATTCCGTGTTCCTCTAATAGTTTAAAGCCATTACCACTTACTCTAGGATCAGGATCCTCCAAGGGACACACTACCCTTTTAATATTAGCTCTTATTAGCTCCACTGCACAAGGTGGAGCCTTCCCAAAATGGGAGCAAGGTTCTAATGTTATATAGGCAGTGGCTCCATCAGAAAGTTTACCAGCTTCTTTAATTGCATTGAATTCAGCATGGGGTCTTCCCCCAATCTCTGTGTATCCAGTTCCCACAATGGTACCATCTTTAACCAGCACACAGCCAACTGAGGGATTTGGCCATGTTTGGCCAATGGATCTATAACCGACTGCTATGGCAAGTTTGGAGAAACGTACATCGACCTCTGTCGTATTTTTTTGACTCATTACTTTTATTTTAAATCTGGTCTTAATTCGGAGACAAACTCTTCAAAATCATCAGCTGCTTGAAAATTTTTGTAAACAGAGGCAAATCTGACGTATGCGACTGTATCGATTCTTGCCAGTGTTTCCATCACAATTTCCCCCACTTTTTCGGAAGGTATATCTGTTTCCCCCAAGCTTTCTAACCTTCGTACTATCCCAGTAATCATCTGTTCAATTCTTTCAACTTCCAGGGGTCGCTTTTGTAAAGCTATTCTTACTGACCTTTCTAGCTTGTCTCGGTCAAAAATTTCTCTTCGATTATTCTTTTTCAAAATGATTAAATCTCGAAGTTGTACTCTTTCATATGTTGTGAAACGTCCGGCACAGGCAGGACAAGATCTACGTCTTCTGATAGAGACATTATCTTCGGCCGGTCTACTATCCTTAACTTGAGTATCTGTGTTTCCACAAAATGGGCATCTCATTTGGTTGCTCCTTTTTCAAGATCAGGTATCAAGAAAACTACGAAGCTTTCTCGATCGGCTAGGGTGTTTCAATTTTCTCAATGCCTTTGCTTCAATTTGCCGTATTCTTTCGCGGGTTACACTGAATTGTTGTCCGACTTCTTCAAGTGTATGATCTGTATTAACACCTATTCCAAATCTCATCCTTAATACTCTTTCTTCCCTAGGGGTTAGACTAGATAGAACGCGAGTAGTTGTTTCTTTTAAATTGCCTTGGATAGCATTGTCTAACGGAAGTACAGCATTCTTATCCTCTATGAAATCACCAAGTTGGCTATCTTCTTCATCTCCAATAGGTGTTTCCAAACTAATAGGCTCCTTGGCAATTTTCATCACTTTTCGCACCTTTTCAAGGGGCATTTGTAGCTTAGATGATAGCTCTTCTGGTGTAGGTTCTCGGCCAATTTCATGGAGCATTTGCCTGCCTGTTCGTACAAGTTTGTTAATTGTTTCAATCATGTGTACTGGTATTCTTATAGTTCTAGCCTGATCAGCTATTGATCTTGTTATAGCTTGTCTAATCCACCAAGTCGCATAAGTCGAAAACTTATAACCCCTACGATATTCAAATTTGTCTACCGCTTTCATGAGACCTATATTCCCTTCTTGAATTAGATCAAGAAATTGTAATCCCCGATTAGTATACTTTTTTGCGATGGATATAACTAATCGAAGATTAGCCTCCACCATTTCTTTCTTGGCTGATCTAGCCTCCCTTTCACCTTTTTGTACCTGCTGTACAATCCTTCTAAATTCAGGTATATCGATACCTATATACTGTCCAATCTCTACAACTTCAGTTCTTATTTCTTTAATTTTGTCGCTAAAGTTGTCAACAAAATGCCCCCAACCTCTAGTTTTAAGTTTAGCCACTTTCTCAAGCCAGACAGGATCCAGTTCGGAACCTTTATAATTTTCGATGAATTCACGTCTGTTTATCCTAGATTGATCAGCCAATTTTACCAGGCTACTATCTAGTCCCATCATTTTCCGGTTTAGACCATAGAGTTGATCAATTAGAGCTTCAATTCTATTGTGGTGCAGATGAAGTGAATTAACTAATTCTACTATTTTTGTTCTCAATTCTTGATATTTTTTTTCTTCTCTGGATGTAAACGCAGTACGTTCCTTAAAAGCTGCGAGCATACGGTTATCCTGAAGGGAAGAAAGTTTGCTATAGGCATCTGCTATATTTTTCAATATTTCTAATACGTTAGGTTTTAGGGAGGTTTCCATGGCTGCTAGTGAAACATTAGTCTGATCCTCGTCGTAATCGTCAATTTCTGTATTACCATCTTCTTCTTGGTTTTCATCCTTATCGTTTTCAGGCGAATCTTCGGGGCTTTGGGCTTTTTCAGCAATATCAGAAGAGGAATGTTTTTCGAGGGCTTCAGTTAGTTCGAGATCCGTTTTGTTTAATGAAGAAGCAACATCTGTTGGACCATCCTCTTCAGAAAAGCTGTCAAAAGTGGCATCGAGATCTATAACATCACGAAGCATTATTTTTTCTTCAAGAAGCTCTTCGCGCCAAATAGTAATGGCTTGGAAGGTCAAAGGACTTTCACAGAGACCATCTATATAGGTATTCTTCCCAGCTTCAATTCTTTTTGCTATTGCTATTTCACCTTCTCTTGACAACAGCTCTACAGATCCCATCTCTCTTAGATACATCCTTACAGGGTCATCAGTACGATCCATATTTTCTGATGCAGGGGACGCTGCCACTAGTTCTTTCGAACCTTCGTTTTCCTTAGGTGTCAGTTCAGGAGAATCTTGATTGTCTTCTTGATCTTCTTCACTATCAATTACTGTTATACCCATCTCGGAAAGAGTAGTCATAACATCCTCAATTTGTTCAGAGCTCATTTCCCCAGGGGGCATAGATTCGTTTAGTTCAGTGTACGTTACGTAACCTTTAGATTTACCTTGTGCTAACAACTTTTTTAATGAACTCTGGTTCATATCTAAGGGTGAACTGGAAGTTTCTTCCTCTTTTTGGTTCTTACTTTTTTCTGGTCCGTTCCGCATTTGACCTCAAGTCCAATTTCATTTTTTTTACATCGAATCAGCACTCTTTTCCATGCTAGTGATTCGTTTTTTTCTTTGACTTTGTCTTAATCCAGATTTCATCTTTTATCAAATTGTTGATTTCTTTAATATCCTCTTCCAAAGTTTTTTTCTCTAAAGTGTTAGGAATGGATTTCCCACTCTGAGCATGGTGTAAGAATTTGTTAGCTTGTCCGAGTCGCCATGTTAATGTTTCATCATTTTTTTCTCGAATGTCCTCTTGGGCATCAGCTAATTCTTGTATCAAGTTCTGCTTTGCTATTTTTCGGGTTAAAACATCGTCTAAAGTCATTTGAGCCTCATCAAATGAGGAAAATTCATTTAGAAATGGGTTTACTTGCAGATGTCCCGTTGAGATAAGCTGCTGATACACATCTTGGCCACTCATTTCGTTCAATTTATCTACCAGCTCTTTGCGGTCCATTTTTCTATTTGTATTTAGCAAAATGATATTTTGATAGATTGTTTTGAGATCCTTGAAAAGAAAGGTTATTTCATTTAATTGAGCAGCAAAGTGGGTGATTAAGTTTGGATGGTTGATCAATGAAATAACAATGGCGGTTTCTTGAAAGCGTGATTCCATAGAGTCCGGTTTGGTGTTGCTGCCAAGTAAAGATTCCTTTGCATTTTTAGTAGGCTGGTTGGTTGGATATCTAAATTTATTTTTGTTGTTTCCAACCCTATCATATTGAGGTGTTTTTGATCCCATTAGGAAATCTGAATAACTATTTACACTCATACTAAAAAGTTTCTTCTTAAGTTCGTAAAATGCAGATGAGAAATGATTTCTGAGGTTGGTATTACTTATGTCTTTCAAAATAGCATTGATCCTATTTTCTAGAGACGCACGATTTTCAGGAGTTTTATAAGTTTTATCCTTAGTTTCATGTTCCCAAATGATTTCAAGAAGAGATTGTGGCTTTTCAAGAATATTTATCATTGTTTCTTTCCCAAACTTTGAGACTAAATCATCTGGATCCAGTCCTGCAGGTAATTTACATGCTTGGATTGTTCTTTCCGCCGAAATAAATGGGAGTGATAAAAATGCTAACCGAGCTAATGCTCTTTCTCCAGATGAATCACCATCAAAAGCAAATATTGGAGCACTAGACAAGCGCCAAATTTTTTGTAGTTGATCTGAAGTCACAGCTGTTCCCAGAGGAGCCACACAATTCTTTAGTCCGATCTTACTGAGCGCAATCACGTCCATATAGCCCTCTACTACAATAACATTATTTTCTTTCTGCATGGGCGAGACAAAATTATTTTGATTAAAAAGGAGTTTACCTTTTTGAAAAATTTCCGTTTCAGGTGAATTCAGGTACTTTGCTTGAGCTGAGCTACTTAGGGCTCTACCTCCTAAACCAACTATTTCACCCCTTTGGTTTATTATAGGAAAGATTATCCGATTTCTAAACCGATCGAAGACTTCACCGTGATCATTTTGCGCACATAAACCACTGTTTATTATAATATCTTGAGCGTATCCTTGGTCACTAAGGTGATTAAAAAGATTTTTCTTGCTCTCGGGGGCAAAGCCTAGTTGAAAATCAGCTATTAATTTTTTTGACCCTATTCTATTTTCCAGGAAATCTAAAGCACTTTTAGATTGGCTTTCCTTTAGGTGATTAATGTAAAACTTCACAGCCAAGTTATGAATACTCAACATTGCTTCCCGATTTTTCCTTTGAGCAGATCCTTGTTTAGGCTCAAAGTTATTAGGAATTTGCAATCCAGCTTCCAAGGCTAATCTTCTAATGGCGGAAATAAAGTCTAGATTCTCAGTTTTTCTTAGGAAGGTAATACAGTCTCCTTTTTCGTGACAACCAAAACAATAATAAAATCCCTTTATGTCATCCACTTTAAATGAGGCTGTTTTTTCGTCATGGAAAGGACAACAGGCCCAAAAATTACCTTTACTTTGGTTCGATTTCTTATTGTCCCAACTTACTTTTTTTCCTACTAGTTCAGCTAAAGATAATTTATCTCTCAATTCCTGGATAAAAATGTTTGATGCAATCATTTAAAGTATCTATTTTTTGTAACCAATTTACATATATAAATTTGCATTTATAGTAATTCATTCAGAGTTCACGAGTTTAACAGATTTTCGGGATATTTCCATACCATCTTCCAACTCAATAATTAGGATTTCTTGTCTTCCATTTCTTGAATTAACTAGCAAATAGATTCTGTTATCATTAAGATAAATTGACTCAACTTTGCTGCGGTTAGGAATATATAAGGATTCAGGTGCGATAATCCTTGATATTTTGCTTTCAGTATCAAAAAAAAATTTCTTTACTATTATAGCTACTATTATAGAAATACCGAGAATCATGACTATTAGTAATACTTTTACTAAAGCTCCAAGTAGTCTCAAGTCCCCTTGGGGAGTATATTGAACATCAATAGGCTTTTGTTCCATGGCATCCTCCAATACTTTTCAGAATAAAATTTTACGTATAGTTATCAAAGAGCCTAATGGTAGATTAGACAAAGTAATTGTTAATTCAATACCAGAAGATGTAGGCTTATCCAGATCACGAGTCAAAAACTTAATCAAGTTCGGTGCCATTAGGACTGAAATAGGGAACAACAAAATCCATCAGAAATATCAGCTTCAAAAGCACGAAGCGTTACTTATAGATCTGATTGAACCTTCAGTTTCAATAGCATTACCAGAAGATATACCTTTGGAAATTGTTTTTGAAGATGATCATTTAATCGTGATAAATAAACCGCCGGGATTGGTAGTACATCCAGGATCAGGAATATACGGGGGAACACTTGTTAATGCTTTGCTGAATCACTGTGATAAATTGGCAGACGTTGGAGAAAATGATAGGCCTGGGATAGTTCACAGGCTGGATAAGGACACTTCTGGACTTTTGGTGGCAGCAAAGTCAAATCATGCATATTTAGGTTTGACCAAACAATTTGCTCAGCACACTGCCAGAAGGCAGTACCTGGCCATATTATGGGGTCTTCCAGATCTGAGCAATACTCATTTAGGGAATAAAAATCTATTGTCTTTGGAAGAGAAAGGAGTTTTTAAAATTGAAGGAAATGTTGGTCGGCATCCGGTTCACAGAAAAAAAATGGCTCTGAGAAAAGATGGAGGAGGCAAAGAGGCTTTAACTAAGTACAAGATATTGAGAACCTTTGTCTATAAAGATACCCCCATAGCCTCCTTAGCTAGTTGTTGGTTGGCAACTGGTCGAACGCATCAAATAAGAGTTCATATGGATGCTATAAACCATGGTGTTGTAGGAGATTTATTATACCGATCAGGAACGAAATCTAATCTTGATTTGTCAAAAATACTTGGAGCAGTTTATGATACTTTCAAGCGTCAAGCTTTACACGCCGAGAAGCTTTCTTTTGAACATCCGGTTAGCAAAGAGCATTTACAGTTTGAGGTTTCTCCACCGAAAGATTTTTATAAACTGCTAGAAGCATTTGAGAAATTATAATTAAGTGGTTTTTAGGAAGACTATTGATTTTTGTAACTAGGCGCTTATATACATGTTAATCACGTACATGATGATCGTAGATTAAGTAATTCTATTGTGGAGATAGTATGAGTAAAAATAGGTTACCGGCTCTTAGTGAGGGCGGTTTGTCAAGTTACTTAAATGAGATAAAGAAGTTTCCTATGTTGACTTCTGAGGGAGAGTTTATGTTGGCAAAGGCTTGGGTGGATCGCGAAGATAGGAAGAGTGCGCATAGATTGGTGACTTCTCATTTGAGGTTAGCTGCCAAGATAGCCCTTGGTTATAGAGGCTATGGCCTGCCAATTAATGAGGTAGTATCTGAAGCAAATGTTGGTTTAATGCAAGCTGTGAAAAGATTTGATCCTGATAAAGGCTTTAGATTGGCGACCTATGCTATGTGGTGGATTAAGGCTAGTATACAAGAGTACATCCTAAGAAGTTGGAGTCTTGTAAAAATGGGTACTACTAGTGCACAAAAAAAGCTGTTCTTTAATCTGCGCAAAGCAAAAATTAAAATTGGAGTAATGGAAGAAGGTGATTTACGTCCAGAGAATGTTAAGAAGATAGCCGAAAGCTTGAATGTAAGCCATGAGGAAGTCATTTCCATGAATAGGCGAATGGCGGGAGGAGATTCGTCATTGAATGTTTTAGTAAACACCAACAATGAAGGAACTTTAGAATGGCAAGATTGGATAGAGGACGAAAATTCTGATCATGCTACTAAGTTTGCAGATCAGGACGAGTTAAATAACCGCAAAAAACTCCTGGAAGGTGCCTTAACGTCTCTAAATCAAAGAGAATGTGAGATTATTACTAAGCGAAGGTTAATGGATGATCCGCTAACATTAGAAGAGCTAAGCGGTGAGTATAATGTTAGCCGGGAACGTATTAGGCAGATAGAAGTTAGAGCTTTTGAGAAGTTACAAAAAAAAATGTGTGAGTTGGCTCAACTTGAAGTAGTTTAGTAAGTTTGCTAAGGAGTTATTATATTTCAGTGACCAGAACCCCCTAGGGTTCTTCTTCATGAAAGACTTTCAAGCTCATCGATTAAATTTTTCAATACATTAATGCCTTTCTCCCAAAAATGTTTCTTAGAAATATCTAAGTCAAAGGGGCTAAGAAGCTCATTGTAGTTTTTAGAACCTCCCGCTGAAAGCATTTCCAAATACTTATCTTGAAAACCAGGCATGCCAGATTGGTAGGTTGAATATAATGCATTAACCATTCCGTCACCAAAAGCATAAGCATAAACATAAAAAGGTGAATGTATGAAATGAGGAATATAGACCCAAAAATATTGATATCGACTGTCGTAATCAAAGCATTCCCCAAGACTTTCTTTAGAAATATCCATCCAAATTCTTGAAATTGAATCTGTTGTAAGTTCGCCATTTTTTCGTTGATCATGCACCCTGCATTCGAAATCGTAAAAAGAAATTTGTCTGACAACGGTATTGATGATGTCTTCTATTTTCCCCGCTAATAAATATTTCCGTTGAGTTCGGTTTTTCTCTTCTTTCAGAATTCTTTCAAAGACCAGCATCTCTCCAAAAACCGAGGCTGTTTCTGCCAAAGTCAATGGTGTTGTTGAAAGAATTTCTCCTTGCTTAGATGCAAGCACTTGGTGAATACCGTGACCAATTTCATGGGATAAGGTCATGACATCACGATTGTTTCCAAAGTAATTAAGGAGAATATAAGGATGTACATCAGTCACTGTTGGATGACTAAAGGCGCCGGGTGTTTTCCCAGAAGAAATACCAGCATCAATCCACCCTTTCTCAAAAAAATCCTTAGCTATTTCACCCATTTTAGGATTAAAGTCAGTATAGGATTCTAGCACCAAATGTTTTGCTTGATCCCAGCTAATCCGGGATTGTCTTCCACCCTTAAAGGGTGCGTTCCTATCCCAAATTTTGAGCTTTCCCCCCCCCATCAGCTTTGCCTTCAACTGATAATATTTGTGAGAAGTCTCCGAGTAAGAACCTACTACTGTATCACGAAGATTTACTATAATTTTAGGATTAATATCGTTAAGTAGGTGTCTAGATTGAGTCGGTGTTTTGAAATTTCTCCAGTTATCTTCAATCTGTTTTTCTTTAGCCAGACTATTCGTGATTCGTCCAAATATTTTCAAATTTTCCTGGAATCTCTTTGCCAACTGTATACCTGCAGATTCTCGTATTCTTGAATTTGGGTTCTGAAAAAGGTTTAAGGTTTCTTCTAGACCATACTTCTTCCCAGTCATCTCGACATTGATTTCAGAAATTGTTTCGTCAAAAAGTTTACTCCAGGCATTTCTGGAGGCTGATGCATACTCATTTAAAAGATTTTCTAACTCTTCCGATAGTTGATACGGTTTCATCGCTCTAGTTTTTTCAAAGAAAATTTTGTACCTGTTAAGACAACTTTTTTTTGAAACGATCTTTCTGTAATGCTTGTCATTCATTTGATTTATTTCGAGCGGGATAAAAAGTATCCTGGAATTGAATTTTGTCAGCTTTTCTTGTACATCAGATAAAAATTTAATTCTGTCCTGACAGGTAGTGATCTGGCAGTGCATTAGTTGAGCAAAGGACAAAAGTCTTCCACTTTTTCGTCCTAAGTTTTCCCAATCTCTAAATAGTTTTTCAAAGCCTTTTTCGTTGAGTTTTGAAATCTTGCCTCGATAGTTTCTCCGGAATTTTTTAGTCATTTGATTCACCTTCATGAGATCTTTTTCAACCTCCGGTGAATCGATTGTAGGATAAAGGTCAGCTAAATCCCAAGAGGGAAGCTTTTGTTTATTTATTTCTAAATCAGTCATTTAGGATTCACTCCTGTGGTAGATCAGCAATACTATGTTTTACTAAAGGTGCATATTTGGTTACATAAATTATAAAGCTAAGGGTTAGAAGTTTGACTTGATTTTCTTGATTCATTTATCATTTCCCAGGCTTGGTTAATTTTTAACAAACGGTTACTGGCAAGAGAAATAGCTTCAGAAGGAAGGCCCCGAGCAGACAATTTGTCTGGGTGGTTTTCTCGGACCAATTCTCTCCACTTTCTCTTTATATCCAATATGTTCCAACTTGGCTGTACCCCTAGAACAATAAAGGGATCTGAAGCTTGTTCTGGAACATAGCGTGATTTTAAAGTGTTCAATGTCATGTCACTTAATTTGAAAATCTTGGCAACTTCATCGATGAAAATATTTTCTGCAGGATGATATGATCCATCCGAAGTAGCAATGTAAAGCAAGCCCTCAATAAGATCCTCCAAGATTTTAGAGTTCTTGTATAACATCTTATAAATTTTCCATGCATATATTTCGAAACCAGCTACATCTCTGCGTGCTAGGTTAAAAACACGAGAAGCATTTTTTTCTTCATTTTTTGGAATGTGAAAAACCTGTTTAAAAGCTGTAATTTCTTCTGGCTTAACTATTCCGTCAGCTTTTGCCATCTTAGCACTTAAAGCAATGACAGCTATGGTAAAGCCAGCAGTTTTCTCAGGAGGAGTCTTCAATTTCAAGAAAATATTACTGAGTTGTTCTCCCTTCTTGGTTAGGTTTGCGAGTAAATGTGATATTTTGACCCAAATCGACATCAACTATTTCCCAGGGGACATTAATTCATTCTTTAAATAAGATAGGATTCAAGGTATCAGTTTACCTGGCATAACTCAACAAATGTAATGTTCATATTTATAGCAATTGCAGCATTTCATTTGAAGCCAATAGCAAATTTTTTGATTAATCTGGGTTGTGCTAGTTAGAGGTTACACAAACGGCGAGGCAATCAATGGCAAGCTGGAGTTTCTGGATAGATAGAGGTGGTACTTTCACGGACACTATAGCACTAAGTCCGAGTGGGCAGTTACTGTCTTCCAAATTTTTATCTGTCAATCCCAGGAAATATGATGATGCCGCAATACATTCTATTCGACATTTCTTGTCAATTCCTAATGATGAACAGATACCGGTATCTCAAATTGAATCTATAAAGATGGGAACTACGGTTGCCACCAATGCTTTGCTTGAGCGGCGAGGAGCTCGAACCGTTTTGGTTGTTACAAATGGGTTTGAAGACCAACTGCGATTAGGGTATCAGAATCGGCCAGCGATATTTGCACGGCAAATTATTCTACCTGACCAACTGTACGAAAAGGTGGTGACTGCAGATGAAAGGATTTTAGCAAATGGAGAGGTTATAAAAGCATTAGATATAAATGCTCTGAGAGAGGATTTAGAAGGTTGTCTTAATGAAGGTATAACCGCTTGTGCTATCATATTGATGCATGGTTATAGGTTCGTTGAACATGAAAAAATGGTTGCTAATTTAGCAAATGAATTAAGCTTTGAACAAGTATCGGTTAGCCACGAAGTGAATCCCCAAATTAGATTTGTTGAAAGAGGAGACACTACGGTTCTAGATGCATATCTGACCCCAATACTCAGAAAATACATAGATCAATTGGGGGAAAACTTCATAGGTGATTTGGGTCATCGTTTGATGTTCATGCAATCAAATGGTGGCTTAGCAAGCCCGAAGTTTTTTCGAGGCAAGGATGCTGTTTTGTCAGGGCCTGCTGGTGGTGTCGTAGGTGCAGTCGAGGTTAGTATTCGAGCAGGAGAGAAAAAAGATAATAGGTTTTGATATGGGTGGAACCTCAACGGATGTTTGCCATTTTTCAGGCCAATATGAGAGGATTTTTAAGGGTCAGATTGCTGGAATAAGATTAGCAACTCCAATGATGAATATTCATACAGTTGCTGCAGGTGGGGGAAGTATTCTGACTTATTCATCTGGCAGGCTTCAGGTAGGACCTGAAAGTGCTGGAGCGGAGCCTGGTCCTGCTTGTTATGGTAATGGTGGTCCATTAACAGTTACTGATGCAAATGTAATTACAGGTAGGTTGCGTCCAGAATTCTTTCTGGCCATTTTTGGTAAGTCGGGTGACCAGAATTTAAACATAAAGGAATCCAGAGTAGCGATTGAGTCGATAGTCAAAAAGTTGAATAAATCTCCAGAAGCTATTGCTGAAGATTGGTTAAGTGTGGCTATTCAAAATATGGTTAGTGCCATAAAGAAGATTTCGGTTCAAAGGGGTTACAATGTTTCAACATATTGTTTGACAGTTTTTGGAGGTGCTGGGGGTCAGTTTGCATGTTCCATCGCAGATAAACTCGGGATTGATAGGTGCTTATTACATTCTAAGGCATCATTATTATCTGCCTATGGTATAGGGTTAGCCAGAATCCGAAGGGTAAAAAAGAAAACCATAGAAAAATTATTGACAGATGAAAGTGTTGGTCTCCTCGAAAGTCAGATCTCAATCTTGACGCAAAAGCTCTCTTCCGAGCTGCTTGATCAAGGTGTCAAAATGGTAGAGATTGAAGCTGAGTGCACAATTTTTCTAAAATTAAAAAGCTCTGATACTACATTTCCAACAAACTTTCAGTCTTCACAGATAATGAGACAGGACTTTGAGAGGTCCTTTAAAAAACAGTTTGGCTTTTCTATAGAAGATGAATCCATCATAATTGACTCAATATCAGTTGAGGTTTGTCAAAAAGAGTTTGAAATAGAAGATGTTCCTCAAAAAACGACCAAAAAAACTAAAAGTAAAATGAAAGCTTTTTCTACGGAACGAACTTTTATTGATGGAAAATGGCACACTTGTAAATTCGTGAGAAAAGAGGATTTGAGGTCAAATGACTGTGTTTCAGGACCTGCAATAATAATCGAAGCTTTCACCTCCATTTTGGTGAAACCAGGTTGGGAGGCCGAACATATCGATGACGGTAGTATTTTTCTCAGAAAAAGAGAGAATATTAGAACACAGCGTAATGAATTTACCAAATCCAAACCTGATCCGATGTTATTAGAAGTATTCAACAATGTGTTCATGTCGATAGCTGAACAAATGGGGGTGATTCTAGAAAATACTGCCCAGTCTGTAACCATCAAGGAAAGACTCGATTTTTCATGCGCAGTTTTTGATTCTTTTGGCAATCTGATAGCAAATGCTCCCCATATGCCAGTCCACGTGGGTTCTATGGAAGCTTCGATAAAGACTGTGATAAAAAGAAATCAAACCATTCAGGAGCAGGATATTTTTGCTTTGAACGCGCCATACGATGGGGGTACCCATCTACCAGATATCACTGTGGTCAAACCAGTTTTAAATCAAAGTGATGGTAAACTAATTTTTTTTGTGGCTTCTCGTGGACACCATACAGATGTTGGCGGATCAACCCCTGGTTCAATGCCTCCTGACAGTAGACATATAGATGATGAGGGTGTTTACATTGAGAATTTCAAATTAGTTGATGAGGGGCATTTCAAAGAAAAAGAAGTCATGAATATTTTTCTTGGTGCTAAGTATCCTGCTAGGTCAATAGACGTGAACATAGCGGATTTGAGAGCTCAGGTTGCTGCTTGCGAGAAAGGTGAAAAAGAGTTAAATCTTTTGATTGATGAATATGGATCTGAATTAGTTCGCGCCTACACTCATTTTGTGAATGAGAATGCATCAGACTTGGTTAAGAGCATTTTGTACTCAATAAGGCCTTCTTCATATGTGTATAAAATGGATGATGATATAGATGGTAATCAAAGGCAAATCTGTGTGTCAGTAGGTCTGCAAAATAGCCCGCTGAAAGCCATCATTAATTTTTCTGGAACGACGTCCCAAACAAGGACAAATTTCAATGCACCAGAGCCTGTAACGAGGGCAGCAGTGCTCTATGCTATTAGAATTCTGGTTGGGGGAGAAATTCCTATGAATGCAGGATTAATGTCACATGTGGAAATAAAATTACCCAAGGGCACTATGCTCTCCCCCGAATATCCAGCAGCAGTGATAGCTGGAAATGTTGAAACTAGTCAAGCGGTAACGTCAGCATTGTTGTTAGCTTTTGGGGTCCAAGCAGCTTCACAATCAACCATGAATAACATAACATGGGGCAATCAAAAATATCAGTATTATGAAACTATATGTGGGGGTACTGGTGCAGGATTGCATGCGAATGGAAAAGTCTATGCGGGAACTTCGGGGGTGCATAGTCATATGACTAATAGTCGATTAACTGATCCTGAAGTATTGGAATTGAGATTTCCAGTTATTCTTGAAGAATTTTCTTTGAGAAAAGGCTCTGGAGGATCTGGTTTTGCCAGAGGCGGAAATGGGGTAGTTCGGAAAACTAGGTTTCTTGAGCCTATGACTTTCTCAATTATTTCTGGTCATCGGATGGTTCCTCCTCCTGGTCTTCAGGGTGGGTTAGGTGGTAGTTTGGGGGAGACAATTTTGATAAGGAAAAATGGGGGAGAAGATTGTTTTAAAAGCTTGTGATAAGGTGTCTTTATTTAAAGATTATCTCATTATTGTTAAGACTCCTGGTGGGGGTGGGTATGGTAATCTAATTTGATCTATTTTCTAAATATCTTCTGCCAAGGCTTTTTTGCTAGTTAAAGTGAATTGGTTTCTTTTTTTGAAGAAAGAAAAAGGATCATTTAAATCCTCAAACTCATCTATTATCCAAGTTTTCTCCATTCCATGCCTTGAATATTGGCATGTTAATTTCCATTTACTATAGATCTTTTTTTTTTCTGATATATAAGGATCGCTGATCGGGGAGCAATGCCAGCGGCTTTCTATCCCGATTAATTGACAGGAATTTTTTGTTAAAATGAGTACGGTTGGTAACGATAGCTTTGAAGTTATGTGATATTTATTGATTATTAATTGAAGTCTCCTTATTGAAGTAAAATTTTGAATAGTCTCTGTATCTCCAATTATTAGAAAATCTAGACCGATTCTCAAAGATTCTTCAATAGACCAGAGTAATTCATGTGTATTTTTGACTTTTATAAGAATGATCTTATTGGGTGATAGCCATGAATTTATTCCATCTGGGAAGGGTATGTTGCTACCCTCATGTATCCAAATTATCAAGCTATTAACGTTTGCTGCTATCATCATAGCCATTATAAAATTAGATGGGCCACAAATTTCGTGAATAAAACCTGTCTTAATTTTGATTCCAAGGGCAAAATTAATATTTTTATTATGTCTCGTAATATCCTTTGCAAACTTTATTGCATTTACCATGTTACGAGGTATTCGGAGCTTTTCTAATATGTTCTTGGTCATAATAAGCAACAATATGTTCTCTATTTGTTCTTATTCTAACACAGAAAAATATCATAAGAAATGTTATTTCTAATTAATAACCAAACGACGCTGAAAAAAGCATCTTTGTATATTCATGTTTGGGTTTAAGGAATAATTCATCAGTTTTGCCATGTTCAACAATTCTGCCTTGATACATGACCATAATCCTATCTGGGAACATTTTCATTAACCTCAAATCATGGCTAATAAAGAGGTAAGCCAAATCAAATTTTTGCTGCAAGCGTTTGAGTAAGTGTATGATCTGAATCTGGATGGATCTATCAAGAGAAGAGGTAGGTTCATCCAAAATTAAAAATTTTGGTTTAAGAATAAGTGCCCTGGCTATTGCAATCCGTTGCCTTTGGCCACCTGAAAACTCATGGGGATATCGGTTAAGGATATTTGAAGGAAGTTCAACTTCTTCCAGGAAGTCCACAACAAGTTTTTCCCGTTTTGCTTTGGATAGATTAGAGAAATGTACTTTAAGACCTTCCTCAATAATATCCTTTACACTCATCCTAGGAGATAAAGAACCATAGGGATCCTGGAATACCATTTGCATGTCTTTACGGATTTTAGGCAGGCATTTTGTACCAACATTGCGAAGAGCTTTTTTCCCAAGGTAAATATCCCCTTTGGATTCAATTAATCTTAGAGCCCCGAGTGCTAGACTACTTTTTCCACAACCACTTTCACCTACAATCCCTAATGTTTCTCCTGGCCTAATTTCAAAAGTCGCCTCCTTCACAGCATCTACGAAATTCTTTGTCCGTCTTAAGATACCCTCCCGAATAGGAAATCTAACGGAAAGGTTCCTTGCTTCAAAAATAGGTTTAGAAGATATTTTCCGCTTAGTATTTAAGATTTTTTCTTGCCCAAACACTAATTTTTGAGTGTAGGCTTCCTTTGGATTCTGGAGGATATCCTTAGTTTTCCCTTGCTCAATAATTTTACCTGATTTCATTACCACCACCCGTGAAGCTATACGTTCTACTATATTTAGGTCATGGGTTATGAAAAGCATACTCATCCCAAACTGCTCTTTCAATTCGCCAAGCAAAGTTAGAATTTGGTTTTCTACAGATACGTCTAGAGAAGTTGTTGGCTCGTCAGCAATTAGTATTTCTGGATTGTTAGAAAGAGCCATTGCAATCATAGCTCGCTGCCTTTGACCACCAGACAATTGATGAGGATAGCCAGATCTTTTTCTAATAGAATTCCCCATTCCAACCTTCTCAAGAAGATTTTCTGCTATTTCTTTAGCCTCTATCTTGGTAACTTTTCGATGTAACCTTATACTTTCCTCGATTTGTTGGTTTATTGTCTGAAGTGGGTTAAGTGACGCCATTGGTTCCTGAAAAATATAGGAAATTTGGTTGCCTCTAATTTTTTGGAGATTTGATTCAGTGTCTGTAAGTAGATTTTTTCCTTGAAAATTTATTTCACCAATAATTTTTGCATGCGAAGGTAATAGTCTAACACAGGATAAAGCAGTTAACGACTTTCCAGAACCACTTTCCCCAACTAGGGCTAAGGTTTCCTGTTTATCAATGTGAAGAGACAAATCACTTATTACGTCATCTCCTTCAGGAAAAGTGATAGATAAATTATTGATTGACAGTAAGGGATTATTCATTGAAATACTTTTCTTGGATCAAAGGCATCTCTTACTCCTTCAAAAATAAAGACTTGGAGCGATAGCATGATAGTAAATGTTAAGAATGACGAAATTCCAAGCCAAGGGGAGTTCAACTGGGTTTTCGCCTGTAATGCTAATTCTCCAAGTGATGGATAGCTGGCTGGTAAACCAAAGCCTAGAAAATCTAATGTAGCAAGTGTTGAAATAGATCCTGTAATGAAAAAGGGAAGCAAAGTGATACTTGCCACCATGGCATTCGGGATTACATGTCTGATTATTATAGTAGCATTTGATACCCCTAAGGCTTTAGCAGCAAGAATATACTCAAAGTTTCTTACTCTTAGGAACTCAGCGCGTACAACACCTACCAATCCTGTCCAACTAAAAAGAACAACAGTTAAGGTCAGAAGCCAGAAATTCATTGGGAAAATAGCCGCCAAAATGATAATAACATATAAGTAGGGTAAAGAAGTCCAAACTTCTATGAATCTTTGAAATATGAGATCGGTCCAACCACCAAAGAAACCTTGGACGGCTCCAGCAGCTATGCCGATAACTGTAGAGAAGAAAGTGACGATAAAGGCAAAAAATACTGATAGCCGAAAACCATATATAATCCTAGCAGCCACATCTCTAGTTTGATCATCTGTACCCAGAATATGATTTTGGTCAGGGGGAGCCGGAGCTAAATCCACATCATAATTTACGGTATTGAAGGAAGACCTAATTAAGGGCCAAATAGTCCAATTATCCAAGTTTGATCCGTATGCCTCGTTGAGAGTTCTTTCTGCTGAATCTAAGCAATTTATATCTCCTCCAGAAATTATTAGGCACTCAACTTCTATGGAGCGGTATTCCGCTTCAGTTTCAAACTCACCACCGAATTGCTTTTCGCTATACTGGCTGGTTATTGGCCAGTAAAAACTTCCGTTAAAATAGATCAACAAAGGTTTGTCATTAGCTATTAGTTCTGCGAAGAGAGAAAAAAGGAATAAAAAACTAAACAAAAGCAGACTATATTTAGCTCTACGATTTTGCTTAAAATTCCTCCATCTTCGAGCATTCAAAGGGCTCATGAATTTCTTCCCTCAAAATCTATTCTAGGATCAACAAGCACGTACACAAGATCAGATATCAAACCAATTATGAGTCCCAGTAGGCCAAAAAAATATAGTGTTCCAAACATAACGGGATAGTCACGTGTTAGTGCGGCTTCAAAGCCAAGCCGACCTAGGCCATCCAAAGAAAAAATTGTCTCTATTATAAGTGATCCGCCAAAAAAAGCGCTTATGAAAAGACCAGGGAAACCGGCTATTATTATTAGCATCGCATTCCTGAAAATGTGCCCATACAAAATAGTAGTATCTGAAAGACCTTTTGCTTTGGCGGTAGTCACATACTGCTTCTTGATTTCATCAACGAAAGAATTTTTGGTTAATAACGTAAGTGTGGCGAAGGAACCTATTGTCGATGCCAATACTGGTAGAGTTATATGCCAAAGATAATCAAGTGCCCGTTCAATTATATTCAAATCAGCCCAATTGTCTGATGTTAAACCCCTTAATGGAAACCATTGATAATAGCTGCCTCCTGCGAAGAAAACCAGGAGGATTATGGCAAATAAGAAGCCTGGAAGAGAATAACAAATTATTATAATGCCAGATGATATGGTATCAAAATTTGATCCATCACTTACCGCTTTCCTTATTCCTAATGGGATTGAAATTAAATATGCTAAAAGGGTAGACCACAAACCTAAGGAAATCGATACTGGCATTTTTTCAATGACCAAATCAATGACAGCAATTGATCTAAAATAGCTTTCCCCAAAATCAAAAGTTAAGTAATTTTTCATCATTGAAATGAAGCGCTCAATTGGGGGTTTATCAAAACCAAACTGTCTCTCCAAATCGTTTATGAACTCTTCTGGAAGACCTTTAGCTCCTCGATAAGTACTTTCTTGTTTTGGGTTCTGAAAGCCACTTTCTTTTTGACCTGCATCACCACCACTTCCACCTATGAGGTTAAGATTAGAAGTTCCAGTTTCAAATTGGTGGATCATTTGTTCTACGGGTCCACCAGGTACAAATTGTACCAGAGCGAAGTTAATTAACATTATACCCAAAAGGGTAGGGATAATAAACAAAACCCGGCGTATGATGTAACCAATCATACGCTTTTATTTTCCCAAAATTTCTGCCGCTTTTGCTTCATCGTACCACCAAAAATCAAAAGCACCGAGGTCAAAAGGTGGCAAAATGCTTGGGTATGAATACTGATTCCTGTAAGCAACCGTGTGTACATTCTTGTACCATTGGGGTATCCAGAGATGCATAGCTCTCAGCGATCTATCTAATCCTCTAACAATGTTATTCAATTCTTGTCGTGATTTAGCTTTTATGGCCAGCCTTACTATTTCATCTATCCCTTGGTTCTTAAGGCCTACAAGATTTCGAGAAGGTACATCAGCAGTTTCAGATGAAAACCTTTGAACAAGATCTATTCCTGGGGTCATAGAGTTTCCATAAGTAGAGGTGATGATTTCCCAATCAAAGCTTCGAACCCTCTCAGTATATTGGGTGCTATCTATCCTAGTATGCTTTGCATCGATACCGATTAGCTTAAGATTTTCAATAAAGGGATTAATTATTCGATCAAAAGCAGGAGAATAATTTAAAATTTCTAACTTAAAGGTTTTTCCTGCCTCATTTTTTCGTAATCCATTCTTTAGTTCCCATCCAGCTTGAGTAAGTAGCTTCCCTGCTCTTCGTCTATTTTTTCTATCTATCTTATTTGGGGAGGATTTAGGAGGCACATATGCTGGTTCAGTAAATACTTTTTCGGGCAAATGTTGTTGGAAGGGTTTCAAAACTCTTAACTCTGATTCTGAAATCATGCCAGAGGCTTTCATCTCACTATTTTCCCAAAAACTAGTCACTCTATCATATAGGTCAAAGAATAAAGTCTTGTTAGACCATTCAAAATTAAACATTAATCCTAGTGCTTCTCGTACTTTTGGATCTTTAAATTTATCTAAGCGGACATTGAAAAAAAAGGCCTGAGCGGCTCCGAGGTTTCCATCTGGAAGGGATTCTTTTTTGATAATTTCTTTAGTAATTGCAGGAAAATTATAGTCCTGCGCCCATTTCTGAGAGGAATTTTCGGAACGAAAAGTATACTCTCCCGCTTTAAACCCCTCAAAAGCAGCTGTAGTGTCAGCATAATATTCATATCTAATCTTTTTGAAATTGTTTCTACCCCTGTTTATAGGGAGATGATTACCCCAATAGTTCTCATTTAATTTGTAAACTAGTCTCTTCCCAACCTCTATTTCAGCCAAAACATATGGCCCGCTACCTAGCATTGGTTCCAGGCTACTTTCTGAAAAATCTCTGGTTGAAAAAAAGCGTTTGGAAAAAACACTAGACGATGCAGCCAGCATCAATAATTCATTATTTTCTGAAGGTTCTTTAAATATAAACTTGACTTGCTTTTCTGACAATTCTTCTACTTTTTCGATTCCTGAAAAAACCTGTTTAAGCGAGGGAATACCTTTTTCAAGCAGTATGTAGTGACTGAAAACGACATCTGCTGAGGTAACAGTTGATCCATCAGAAAATTTGGCTTCTGGTCTTAGGGTGAATATTGCGTAGGACCTATCTTCAGGATATTCGATGCTTTCAGCAAGTAGGCCATAAAGGGAATCAGGTTCATCAGCGGTTCCCGTCATTAGAGTTTCAATAAAGATGTTTCCAGAACCTGCTGCATTTCCCTTTACAATATACCTGTTTAAAGAATCAAAGGTACCAAATGCCCATGTGGAAATTTCACCACCCTTTGGGGCTGTGGGATTTACATATGTCAGAGAAGCATAATCTGATGGATACTTAAGATCTCCAAAATTAGATATGCCATGAGACTTGATAAGGTTTTCGGAAAAGGCAAAAGTTGTTAAAATTAAAGTTAGGAGAAACGAAAAAAATCCAAACTTTAGATGATTCTTAAAATAGCAATTGTAGTGCATTTTTATAACGTTCCCTCCAATTTCTAAAAATGATTCTTTACCTCAAATCTAGGCCGAGAACATAGATTTTGAAATGAATTTCTTTTTACTATAGCTGATAAGCAAGAAATCCTACTTGCTTCACAATTTTTGAGAGTTAATTTTCAATCTTAACCGGCGGTTTTTAAGCTAAAGAAATTAATATTTCCTTTTGGGCAACACAAGTTTTAATTAGTACTTTCTTCTAGGTATGCAACTAAATTGGCTCTGTCACTCACTTTGCCTAAGCCAGCAAAACTCATGGCAGTACCAGGTGCATAATTCGATGGTTTGGTGAGGAACTCATTTAATTCATCCCGTGTCCATACGCCTTCAAGACTTTTTAGGCTACCAGAATATTTAAACCCTGTGGCTGATGCTATCTTGCGATCTATGATTTGATATAGATGAGGTCCAGTACCATTTTCACCATTACTTAATTTATGGCATGCTTTACACTTACCAAAGACTTTCTTTCCTTTGGATACATCGGCAGTTGCTACTAGCTCCAGAAATGGTATCTTATCATCTGTTTTAATTTCACTCGCCACGTCTTCGTCTATTTCCAATAGATAGGCTACTTCATAATGATCATCATGGTGATCGTGATAAACTTCTTCCGCTGCCCACTGAATCAATAAAAATACTAGGAGAGAACCGCAGCTAGCTCCAATAATCTTTGTCCACGCCATAGTATCCATTATTTATATCCTTTTTTTTATATACAGTTCAAAGATCAATAGGGTTTATTATCTCACAATCTTATTGTACTTTAACTACTTCCCTATATAGTTTTCAAGGTATAGATGGCGCGACAAAAGGGACTATAGGGATTTTTTGTGAAAATTTCGTTTCAAGGTGAATTGGGTTCTTATTCGCATCAAGCTTGCTGTGAAGCATTTCCTGATGCTGAGCCTCTTCCATGCCGAACATTTGAGGGAGCTATGGAAAGGGCCAAGGGAGGTGAATCAAAGTACGCTATTATACCGGTTGAAAATTCGACCTATGGGAGGATTGCAGACATTTACTATTTGTTACCCGAATCAGGGTTGTTCATAATAAGGGAACATTTTTTGAGGGTAAACATTAACCTTTTAGCTTTACCAGGTGTTTCTATTAGAGAAGTGAAGTCAGCTATGAGTCATTCCGTATTGTTGGGGCAGTGCAGAAAATTCTTGGCAAAAAACAATATTAAAGGAGTTTCAGGGGTGGATACGGCTGGTTCAGCCAAACTTGTTTCCCAGAACCAAGATCGTACAAAAGCAGCTTTAGCGTCCCCATTAGCTGGACAGATTTACGGATTAGAATCCCTGGTTGAAGAAGTAGAAGATATGAGTAATAACACTACCCGTTTTTTGGTGATGGCAAATGATTCTGGAGAAAATAATGTTACTGAGGCAAAGCAATTCATGACTACCATTATCTTTCAGGTAAGAAATATTCCTGCAGCTCTCTACAAGGCAATGGGTGGCTTTGCGACCAATGGCGTCAACATGGTAAAGTTGGAGAGTTACATGGTTGCCGGAACTTTCACATCTACTCAATTTTATGCAGATCTTGAAGGACATCCTGATGAAGAATCAGTGAATAGGGCACTGGCAGAGTTAAAATATTTTACTAGTATGGTTAAAATTTTGGGTGTTTATGAGGCGGATAGTTTTAGGGAATACAATTCTTAGAATTTAAATTGTGCCCCTAACCCAGGACTCTAGGAGATGTCTGGCTATGGTGCCTGGTCGTGCGGCTTGCATATGTTTACACTTTCCTTCCAACAAATGCTTTAATTCTTTTTTTCTTATCCAAACTGCATCCTCTAACTCTTTATGATCAATATTTAAGAATTTCTCATCTGTGTTAGCTTTTAGGCCGATCATTAAAGATGATGGGAAAGGCCATGGCTGGTTAGTTACATATTCAATATTATTGATCTTAAGCCCAACCTCCTCTTGGACTTCTCGTTTTGCTGCCATTTCTATTGTTTCTCCAGGTTCAATAAAACCTGCAAGGCATGAGTATAACTTTTCAGGGAATTGGTGGGATCTACCCAGAAGGGTCTTATTTCCTCTAGTGATTAATATTATTACTACGGGATCAATCCTAGGAAAATAATTCTTGTTGCAATTTTCACACCGCTTTTCCCAACCGCAATTTAACAAAATCAGGGATAGGCCACACTTACTACAGTGTCTATTATTCAGGTTCCATTCTATTAAGGCTCTACCAGTTCCGGCTAAGGTAGAGTCATCCTCAGGAATATTTGTTAAATCGGTTCTAAGATTTCCAAAATAACTCCTAACCATGGAGGTATCTTTCTGAATCTTTTTCTCAAAATATTCTTTAGTATTCTTACTTCTTTGATCATCTCGTTCTCTAAAAATGTCATGAGCATATATGTGTCTTCCTTTATAAAGACCCAGGAAAATTGACAAGTTAGCATGCTTCAAAAGCCAATGATCGTAAAATAGGTAGGCAAGACTACTTTGCTCGTTTTGAGTACTTAGAAGTGGTGAGCCCTTAAAAAATATAATGTTAAGATCATCGTTTTTCTTCACACAACCATCGACCTTCCACAGATCACGTAAATCTGCTCTGCGATCTAGTATTTCATTATTAAATACAAGGTAGGGGTTATCTTTCATTCTAAAATTTAGCTGTATAATTATAATCCAAAGGCTTGTAAATTGTTGAAGAAAAAACTACTAGTTACAGAGAGAGATTGGTGTGGGCGAGCTACTCGCTAATCCGGTCAGATCTGAAAGGAAGCAGCCGTAACGAGTTCAGCTTGGGTCATATCCGGTCTCTCACTTGAGTTTTTTAATTTGATCAGCTCAACAAATTGGGTACCTATAATTGTATACTTAAGTAATTTAGTAGAATCATGGTTTACACTGTCTTAGCTAGAAAATATAGACCACAAAAATTGTCAGACTTGGTGGGGCAAGAGACTTTGGTCAAAATTTTAACCAATTCTTTTAAACTCAATCGTATAGCACATGCCTTTATTTTAACCGGTTCTAGAGGTGTTGGAAAGACATCAACTGCCAGGATCATTGCAAAGGGATTAAATTGTGAGGATCTAGCAAAAAAAAATGCTCCTACCATTGATCCGTGTGGAATTTGTAGTTCTTGCACATCAATTGCTGAAAGTCGTCATATTGATGTGATAGAGATGGATGCAGCTAGTAGGACAGGAGTCTCGGATGTCAGAGAAATAATAGAAAATATAGACTACAAGACTGTTACAGCGCGGTTTAAAGTTTATATTATTGATGAAGTTCATATGTTATCAAATTCAGCATTTAATGCATTATTAAAAACATTAGAAGAACCTCCCGAGCACGTAAAATTTATTTTCGCGACTACAGAAGTTACGAAAATACCCACTACTGTTATTTCGAGATGTCAGAGGTTTGATTTAACAAGAATAGAATCATCCAAGATAAGTGATCAATTAGAGAAAATATGCAATAAAGAAGAAATCAGTTTTTCAAGAAATGCTTTGTCACTTATTTCAAATATGGCTGAAGGATCTTTGAGAGATGCTTTGTCAATATTAGATCAGGCCATAGTGCACGGGGAAGGGTCAATAGAGGTTGAAAGAATTACGAGTATGCTTGGATTAGTGGATCAAAATGGGTCATTAAGACTGTTTGAGCATATCATCGATCAGGAGCAGGAGAAGATATTAGAGGAATTAGATTATCAATATAAGAATGGTTTTGACTCTATTGCCATATTAAATGGTTTGATGGAAACAATAAGTAAATTAATGATATTTAAAATCAGAAAAGAAGGTTCTTTGGAAAAGAGTTTTTCAGAAGAAGTGATTAAATCTCTCAGTAAAGTGTCCGAAAGAATTCCCACTGATATTTTATCAAGGTGTTGGCAAATGGTGTTGAAAAATCATGGAGAACTTAAGCATGCTCCAGATATGTTTAGTGCCTTGCAAATGGGGATGCTCAGATTAAGTTTTTTTTGTGGATTACCCGGACCTCTTGATTTAATGAAACAGATTTCAGAAGGAAAACTGATTGGTAAAGAGGCCGACACAAAGCCTCAACATAATCTAGATATAATGCAAAAAGCTACTGAAATATCTGATTTAACACCAGGAAAAATAGGAAATCCAAATGAAAGATTGGCAACTGACCCAGAACGTTCCGCTGAGTTTACTGGAGATTTTCAATTTGGTGGAAAAGAAAAAAAAAAAATAGAGATTAATAATTTTGATAATGTTCTAAGTTTGATTGAGGAGGAGAAAAATTTACCCCTCTTAGTTGAGATTGAGAATCATTTTAAGTTGATTTCATTCAAAATAGGTGAGATTGAGTTTGACTTGACCCAAGATGCTAGATCAGATTTAGTATCAGACATTTCAAAGTTGATTGCAAAAAACAGTAAATTGCAATGGAAGTTCGTCCGTGTACCTGATAATTCGACTTTTACTATTGCAGCTAAGAGAACAGAGACTAGGAATCAACAGCAAAAGAAAATTGATAGTAATCTTGTGGTGAAAGAAATAAAAAGAATATTTCCTGGCGCAATAATTGGAAAGTCGACTTTTCATTAGATCATTGCTAAGTTATGAAGGAAAGTGAAATACTCAAAATACGTTCTTTATTTCAACTGTGAGGATAGACATGCTTAAAGGATTAGGTCAATTAGGTGATATGGCTAAGTTAATGCGCCAAGCACAAGACATGCAAACAAAAATGACGGATGTTCAAAAACAATTAGAAAACCTTGAGGTAGTTGGTGAATCGGGAGGTGGACTTGTAAAGTCAATCGTTAATGCAAAAGGAACCCTTAAAGGTTTGACTATTGATGAAAGCTTGTTTAAGCCATCTGAAAAAGAGGTGGTTGAGGATTTAATAGTAGCAGCCATCAGGGATGCTCAAGAAAAATCTGGTGACAAGGCAAAAGAAGAAATGGCTAAGGTTACCTCTGGGTTAAATTTACCTGAAGGGTTCAAATTACCTTTTTAATAAGTAAAAATGTGCGCATTGGGTTCCTATGCAGTTTCGTGAATATGGTGGTGATAGAGAAGTTGAGGCGCTTATTGCTCTTATGGCTAAATTACCTGGTCTAGGCCCTAGATCTGCTCGACGAGCAGTAATTAAGATGATCGAAAAAAGAAAAATCATTCTGGAGCCATTGGCTCAAGTATTAGGGTCAGTGTCAGAAAAAATAACAGAGTGCATAGAATGTGGCAACTTTTCTACCAAAGAAATCTGTTGTATTTGCTCTGATGGCGAGCGACAAAGCAGCATTATGTGCATTGTACAGGATGTTGCGGACTTGTGGGCAATGGAGCGATCAAATGTATTTAAAGGTATTTATCATGTGTTAGGTAATTATTCTTCTACTTATTCGGGTATCAATCCAGAAGAATTAAAGGTGGATAGAATAAAAAACCGGCTTGAGAAAGAGCGCGTTGAAGAGGTGATATTAGCTCTTGATGCGACGATCAATGGTCAAACGACCGCTCATTATTTGATTGAAAAACTTCAAGATACTGGCGCCAAGTTTTCTTCACTTGCTCATGGTGTGCCAGTGGGAGGCGAACTTGACTATTTAGATGACGGAACGATTCGGGCGGCTTTCACAGCGCGTAAAAACGTCTAGTTTAATGAAATTTTTATATTGGATTCTTAGAGTATTTTTAAGACTTAAAGGTGCTAATCGGGTGGAATCATATGAAAAATTTAAAAAAAGTAGTTTTTTGTCAAAATTATTTTGTTTTTAATTGATCGGTTAAAGAAAAAATGTCATAAGCAGATTCTTGTGAGGGAAAAGGAGTTTATGATGTTTGCTAAGGTTGATGCTGCTATTAGTAAGAATGATCAAGGTGGTCGTGCTCAAAGGTTGTTTGCGGCGGTAGTATTAGCGGCATTAGACGATGCCATAGCTGATGACAAAAAATATGGTAACGGTGCTGAGCAAATAGCCCGATGGGCAAGGTCAAGAGACGGCAGGGAAGTTTTAATGTGTGCTGGAATAGATCCGAATGAACGTTGTGTTAAGGGAATGGTGGGGTTTGTAAAAAAGGGTGTGAGAACATCGGTAGCTTTATCCCGTGAGGAGAGTGAGAGGCAGGCTGAGGCCGCTTAAGATTAGACCAAGAAAGGGTCTGCTCTCCTATCGTCAAAGAATAATTTAATTATTTATTCACTTGCTGATGGGAGATATTCTTGATGTGGAAGCTAAACCAAATGAATGATTTTGATATTAGTCTCAAAAAGAATAAAGCTAATTATGTACCATTAACACCTATTTCTTTTTTAAAGAAAGCTGCCACTACTTTTCCAAATAAGAAAGCCCTAATTTATAATAAAAAGTTTTTTACCTGGTCAGATACTTATTCCAGATGTAAGCGGCTAGCTTCTGCCCTTCTTTCAAGAGGAATGAAACGTGGTGATACTATTGGGTATCTCGCTATGAATACCCCAGAGCTTTATGAAGCTCATTTTGGAATACCAATGGCAGGTATGATCTTAAATGCCATGAATTATCGATTGGAGGCAAAAACTTTATCTTTTATAATTGATCACTCCGAAACAAAGTTGCTTGTTACAGATTTAGAATTTCTTCCTGTAGCTGAACAAGCCGTTACATTAAGCAATAGCCAGCCTTTTATTATTGTTATTGCTGATATTGAGGCAGGGTTTAAAAATACTTCTAAATACCAAGATTATGAGGAGTTATTGTCATCTGGTGATCCAAATCATATTGAATCAGTCTTAGAAGATGAGTGGGAAACAATCTCTATAAACTATACCTCTGGAACAACTGGAAATCCCAAAGGCGTGGCGTATCATTATCGTGGAGCGTACCTTAATGCCTTGGGGAATATTTTGGAATGGGATATGGAATCTCATCCAGTATATATGTGGACGTTACCAATGTTCCACTGTAACGGTTGGTGTTTCCCATGGACTATAGCAGCTAAAGTTGGAACAAATGTTTGCCTTCGTAAAATTACAGCCGAATTGATGTATTCATTAATAGCAGAACATTGTGTTGATCACCTTTGTGGAGCACCCATTGTTTTAAGTATGTTGGCCGATGCGACTTCTAAAGAAAAAACGTCCTTTGATCATTCTTGCAAAGTGATGACAGCGGCAGCCCCACCACCCGCTGCAATTTTGGAAGCTATGCAGAAACTTGGTTTTCAAGTTACTCATGTTTATGGTTTGACTGAGGTTTATGGCCCCTGTGTTGTGTGCGCTTGGGATCCAGAATGGAATAATTTACCAATCAAAGAACAGGCTATCATAAAATCTAGACAAGGTGTAGCCTACCTTGTTCAGGAAGGTATTAGAGTAGTGAATCAGGAAAATGAATCAGATGTGCCTCGAGATGGTAAAACAATAGGAGAAGTTTTGTTGCGTGGTAACATAACAATGAAAGGTTATATCAAAAATCCGATAGCTACAGAAGAAGCTTTTTCAGGAGGTTGGTTTCACACTGGAGATTTAGGTGTGATGTTTGAAAATGGTTATGTGCAGCTCAAGGATAGGGCTAAGGATATAATAATTTCTGGTGGAGAGAATATTTCTTCAATTGAGATTGAAAATTGCATTTACCACCTGGAACAAGTAGCTGCATGTGGTGTAGTGGCTATGAAAGACAAGAAATGGGGAGAGGTTCCATGCGTATTCGTTGAATTAAAACCTAAATCTATTCTTACCAAAGATCAGATTATCACCCACTGTAAAGCTAATTTAGCCGGTTTCAAGGTGCCCAAAGAGGTAATATTTGAAGAAATACCAAAAACTTCCACCGGAAAAATCCAGAAAGTAGAATTAAGAAAGTTGATACCTTAATGATATTTAAATAGGCTTATTCAAATGGAATTTTGGGTCCTTTTTGCCATCCTAGCAGCTTTTATGCAGAACATTAGGGCTATGACCCAAAGGCAGTTAACTGTGCATTTGGATACGTTGTCTGCCACATATGCTAGGTTTTTATTTGCTTCACCAATATCTGCTTTATTCTTGTTTGTACTGTTAAACAGAACCGCAGTTTCTTTCCCAACATTAAATCCCTCTTTTATTATATACGGGGTTCTGGGTGGAATATCTCAGATACTTGCTACTGTATTGCTGATTTATCTTTATAATCTTCGTAATTTTGCAGTGGGGTCTGCATTCAAGAAGACCGAAGCGTTACAGGCAGCCTTTATTGGATTCCTCATAGTTGGCGATTTGATTTCCATTACTGGTTTTTTTGCTCTTGGGTTAGGGCTATTGGGAGTATTATTATTAGCCAAATCACCTATTTCTTATAATTTTATCAACGCCACAGCATTCTTAGGGCTATTTTGTGGAACATTGTTTGCGGCTTCGGCAGTTTTTTATAGAAGTTCAATATTATCCCTTGAGGGCGGTGACTATTTAATTAAGGCAACGATTACCCTCACATTTGTATTACTTTTTCAGTCTTTTAGCATGGGAGTTTTTCTAGAAATAAGAAAACCAGGGACATTGTCAAGAATACTTAAATTCTGGCCTTTTGTCTTTGTGGCAAGTTTAGCAGGAGCTTTAGCATCTTTATTTTGGTTTTCAGCTTTTGCTCTCCAAAATGCTGCTTATGTAAAAGCTGTTGGGCAGATAGAGTTATTATTTTCATTATTGGCTTCTGTATTATTTTTTAAAGAACGAGTACGAATTCAGGAAATTCTTGGAATGATAATTATTGCATTGAGTATTCTAATCCTAGCAATTTAGTAATCTTATGATAGATCCTAATAACTATGTTTGCTTTTTGAGAAGGTATCCAAAATGTTAAAGAAGGCATTTAAATGGATTAATGAGGCTGGTAGCAATCCTGTAATAATGGCAGCCACATGTGATCTTAATGGAATTTGGCG
The DNA here is from genome assembly GCA_014239455.1 of Paracoccaceae bacterium. Classification (GTDB taxonomy): domain Bacteria; phylum Pseudomonadota; class Alphaproteobacteria; order Rhodobacterales; family Rhodobacteraceae; genus CACIIZ01. Next base: position 46,436 of record JAAZYV010000026.1, read on the forward strand.
TGGGAAAAGAATTCCAGTTACCCAAGTTGAAAAAGTTTTGAGTGAAGGTATTCGGATTCCAATATCGGCCTCTTGTGTAGATGTTTGGGGAGCAGACTTGGAGGACAGTCCCTTTCTTTTTGAAACGGGTGATTCTGACGGTAATGGATTATCTACAGGAGTTGGTCTTTTGCCAGATTATGCAAAGGAAACAAATTCTGCTTTGATCCCACTTTGGATCTTTGATAATCAAGCGGTATCGTCACCAATCGATCCAAGACACGTACTTAACGAGGTAATTCAAAAATTCAAGAATTTAAGTCTTAGGCCTGTGGTGGCTTTTGAACTAGAGTTTTATTTGTTGGACATTCAAGGTGGCAGGCAGCTTAACCCACTAAAAGATCTTAATGAATCCGCTTTACCTACCAATGTACTTTCTATTACTGATCTTGATTCAAATAAGGAATTTTTTAATGATCTTTATAGAGTATGCGCAGAGTTTGATATTCCCATGGAAGGTATTTCTTCCGAAAATGCACCGGGTCAGTTTGAAATAAATCTCAAGCATGTAGATGACCCTTTAATAGCAGCTGATCATGCAGTATTTTTTAAACGTTTTATTAAACTTATAGCTAAAAGACATAATAAGACTGCTACCTTTATGGCCAAACCTTTTTCAAAAAAGTCAGGAAGTGGCATGCATGTTCACATGAGCTTATTGGATAGTAAGGGCAACAACGTTTTCAACGATAATACTGATTTGGGATCAGAAATATTGAAAAGCTCTGTAGCAGGAATTCTTGAAAATATGAGCGAATCCACTCTAATTTTTGCACCCCATTTTAATTCCTACAAACGTCTCAGGCCTGGAACACATGCCCCAATAAACATATGCTGGGGCTATGAAAACAGAACAGCAGCAGTGCGCATACCTGGAGGGAAAAATACATCCAAAAGGATTGAACATAGGGTGGCTGGAGCCGATGCTAATCCTTATTTAGTTCTATCTTCAATTCTTGCTTCAGTGCTTGACGGTATTAAGTACAAAAAAGTACCTTCGGATCCGGTTGTTGGAGATACTTATCGTGAAAAATTAACACAAATACCGCAGAGTTGGGATCAGGCAATTGAAAGCTTTGGAAACTCAAAAAGAAATAGGAATTTTTACTCGGAAGTCTTTTGTAACGTATTCAAGAATTGCAAGAGGCAGGAAGTCGAGAGCTTTAATGCTAGAATTGAAGATCACGAGATAAACACATATCTTGAGAGTATCTAAGGTTTGAGCTTAGAAATTATTTCCTTTGCAGCTCTGACTCCTGAGAAATAAGCGCCATGGCATGTGGCATAATGCTCCTTATTAGTTGCTTCTCCAGCGAAGAATAATTTATCTTCTATGGATTGCCGAAGTAGATCCCTATCTTTATTTTTTCCAGGTAACGCATAGGAGTAGGAACCTAATGTGTAGTCATCTAAAGCCCAAGATGAAGTTACAAACTTTGTAATGCTTTCCAGTAAATCATGACCAAAAGTTTGAGACAGCATGAGCCTAATTTTCTTGAAGAAATTCTCTGGGTAAAGTTCTAATTCTTTACCTTCTTTCCCGCCAAAGAAAATTATCATGTGATTCTTGGGCTGTGTTCTAATTTCAAAACTAATGACTGAAGTAATTTTTATCTCCGAATCGCCGCTACATACTACATACCAACCTTCATGGTTTTTTTGAAATGTCCCATCACGAAAGCGTAAACCAACTTTGTTGAGGGTTCCCATCGGTAAGTTGCGAATAGCTGCTACCTTATATTCTGGCAATTCAGGAAGAAACTTGATTTGATTTGAACTTAGGATTCCATTTGAAACTGTAAGTAGCAACTTTTTTGATTTAAATGAACTATCTTTCGTCTCAACACAAACTTGATTTCCAGACCAAGACACTTGGCTGACTGGGCTATTGAATTTAACATTAAGATCAGATCCCCATTTTTCGATGAAGTTGGCCAATCCACTTTCAATAACATAGTCCTGACCTTCCTTTACTGAAGTGAAATCTTTAAGGGAAACTAAGTTTGGTTCTACCCCATTCAATCCTATCAAGAGATTACTGAAAATGGGGTAATAAGGACTATCCATTTCAATGTAGGCAGATAATGCTTTGTCTGTAGTTTTCCGCTGGGCTTCAGAAAACTTGCTCTTAAGCATCTGATCAGCCTTTAAAATTGATTTTCTCATACCCTCTGAGAGGCAAACACCATTAAATAGGAGGTTTGTTTTTTCTAGGGAGAACATATCACCCACATCTTTTCTAACTGGTGTATTTGTACTTTCCGAAATTTCTACAAACGGGTTAATTTTGCCTTCATGCAAATAGGAACAGCCAAGATCAAACCAGCTTCCAAAATGATCTGGGGCTTTCTTAGCCCTCCCACCTAACCTATCACTAGCTTCTAGTATCATATGTGGAATGGTCTTTTTTGAGAGGACTTTGGATGCAGCTATTCCGGCTATGCCGGCACCGACTATTATTACTTCATGATTTAGGTTATTATGGGTTAGCAAAAAAAATTACTTTCATTTAAAACTTACAAAAATTATCATATATTTTATCAGCGTTTTGATTTTGATTGAACATCTATATTTGATAGCTTTGGTTAATTTTGAAATTATAAGAAAAGATTTGCACCAGCTAGGCCAACCTTTAAAGGAAAATATGAATGAGCAATAGGGAAAATCAGAAAAAAAATAGTTGGGATCGGAGTGGATTACCTGGTTGGACTTATCACTCCGAGGCGCTTTTTAATCTAGAATCAGAGGAACTTTTTAGGAGGAGGTGGCAGTTTGTATGTCACACAAATGAACTAAGAGAAATCGGATCGTTCAAAACAATTGACCGGGTAAATGAGAGAGGATTTGTCATAAGAGATCACAATAATGAAATCAGAGCTTTTCATAATCTTTGTATGCATAGGGGTTCAAGAGTTATAGGAGAGCCTGAGGGTACGTGTAAACGGGCCATTTTTTGCCCTTACCATGGTTGGTCATATAATTTTGATGGGACCGTTAGAGGAATCCCAAACAGGGATACTTTTGGCGACGTAGATTTCTCAAAAATGGGTTTGAAGCCGTTAGACATGGAAATATGGCATGGATTAATTTTTGTGCGATTTAAAGGCAGTGATCAAAAATCTGTTTCAGAAATATTAGCAAGATTTCATGATGAGACGAGTCTTTATAAGATGGATCAAATGGTACCGGTTGGAGGTAGCGAGTGGTTGGATGTATTGGATGCTAACTGGAAATCTGTTAGGGACGTTGATAATGAGGGATACCATGTTCCACAGGCACATCCAGCTTTATTTGATTTGTATGGCCAAAATTATGAAGATGAACCCTATGTAGAAGGTACTTCCAGATCTATAGGTACATTTAATGTGAAACCTTCCAAGAAATGGAGTGTAAGAAGTTACCGAAAAATTCTGGAAAAAAACAATTGGTTAAATCTTCCTAAACTTCAAAGTTGTTCCTGGGTGTATATGGGTATGTTTCCTAATTTTGTATTAGGCCTATATCCAGACTGTGTGATTTATTATTATGAATATCCTTTGTCAGCCAATAAGACAATCCAACAAGGAGGTGTGCTTAGGCACAAAAAAGAAACAAGAGAAAACAGGTTAGCGAGATACTTAAGTGGACGTATTGACAGAGATACAGCTAAGGAAGATCAGATGTTGGTGGTTTGGTCATCAGAAGCAGTTAAATCTTCTGCATTCTCAGGAATCTGCTTATCGGATCTTGAGTCCGGAGTTAAGACATACCACGATCATCTCAGGGAATTATTACCGGTAGTCACGATGCAAGAGGAACCTAAAGAAAAATCTCTTTCGCAGGTCAATAGTAGTCTTTTGAAGCAGGAATTTATCCCAGTTTAAATTTGTTAATCAAGAAATGAAAAGAGTATGCTTTTAACATGAATTTTTCAGAGCAAGATAAAAAGGGATGGCGCCTTCTTGGCCTACCATTCATGTTTTCACTACTGCTTCTTGCTGTTCCTCTTGCAACAATGTTTGCATTAAGTTTCTGGACACAAGATTATTTGGTTCTCAAAAAGACTTTTACCTTGGCAAATTATAGAGAGGCTTGGTTCGAACCTGTTTTCCAAACCTTATTCACACGCTCGTTATTAATTTCATTTACAGTCACGGTGTTCACCATAATTTTTGCTTTCCCGGTTGCATATTTCATCTCTTTTTATGGAGGGAAGCGGAAAGCTCTTTGGTTGTTCTTAATCACTATTCCTTTTTGGACTAGTTATCTATTGAGGATGTTCTTATGGAAAGTAATTTTAGGTTATAATGGTGTCCTGAATTCATTTCTCGAATGGATTGGTGCTATCACTGAACCACTGACGTTCCTTTTGTATAATTCCAATGCTGTAGTCCTTGCATTGGTTCATGGCTGGGCACCTTTTGCGATACTGCCAATTTTTGTTTCTTTAGAAAAAATAGATAGCTCTCTACTGGAAGCTTCAAATGATCTTGGTGACACTGCATTCAAGCAGTTTTTTAGGATAATACTACCACTCTCTATGCCAGGGGTTGTTGGCGCGGTTCTAATAATATTTATACCAACCATTGGAGATTATATAACCCCAAAACTAGTTGGGGGACCTGAAGGATTAATGATTGCTAACATGATACAAGTCCAGTTCTCAAAAGCAAACAATGCGCCCTTGGCAGCAGCTTTATCGGTGACTTCCCTACTTATAGTGGGTTCGATATCAATCTTATTCGTTTTATTAAATAAAAAGCATTTGAGAAATTATTAAAATGAAGCAATCTAGCAAATACTTTAAAGCCTGCATTGTGATTTTTCTGATATTTTTGTATGCACCTGCTTTTCTCTTACCTATTTTTTCCTTCAACGATAGTAAGGTTATTGCTTTTCCACTTTCAGGTTTTTCAACGGTATGGTTTGAGCAATTACTCTATGAAGACACCTTGCATGATGCTCTGAAAAACTCACTACTTGTTGCAGTTTCATCTTCTATCTTAGCTACCGTACTTGGTACGCTCGTGGCGAGAGCGTCTTCAAGATACAAATTTTTTGGGCAAAGAGCATCGGTAACCTTTATTTTAGTTCCTCTTATATTGCCGGAGATTATTTTAGGGGTGTGCCTCTTGACTGTATTAATCCAACTTGGATTAAATCTTAATCTATGGACGGTAGTTTTAGGCCATACACTTCTTATAACGCCTTTTTCCACTCTTATTATGGTGTCTGCTTTTAATAATCTTGATATAAGTTTAGAAGAGGTATCTTTAGATCTTGGTATGAGTTCAGTTCAGACCTTTCGTCTAATCATATTACCTATGGTTTCTCCAGGGTTGATCTCTAGCCTTCTTATTGGTTTTGTAATTTCATTGGATGAATTTATGATAGCATTTTTTCTGACTGGGGTAGAACCGACATTGCCAGTTTATATCTGGGCACAGTTTAGATTCCCAGCAAAATTACCGAGCACCATGGCTCTTGGGACCATACTTTTAATTGTTTCTTTAATTTTAGTGTCTTTATTCGAATACTTCAGAAGGCGGATTGAATTATATAATCACTACACTATGGAGCTGGATCAAAAATGACAAACGGGGAAAAAATCCAAGAAGCTAATATTGTAGATTTGATATCCATAAAAAAAACCTTTGACCGCATTAAGGCGGTGAATGATGTTTCTATAGGGATTAAAGAAGGCGAATTTTTTTCACTACTTGGTCCTTCAGGATGTGGAAAGACTACTCTGCTTAGAGTAATTGCTGGATTTGAGGTTCCTGAAATGGGGGATGTTTTAATAAATGAC
>JAAZYV010000004.1 GCA_014239455.1 Paracoccaceae bacterium
AAAAAAAAAAAGTTACGTGGCTTTCTTGATTTGCTTGTGGGTGGAGTAGGTATGAGACGTGGACGGGCACATTTTGAAATCCTGCGAGTTGGTGATACTGTCGATTTCTGGCGTGTGGAAAAGCATGATCCCAACCACTTCCTACGTCTGGCTGCTGAGATGAAACTGCCTGGGAGGGCATGGCTGGAATTTGAAGTTACGGGCGACGACTTTTCATCAACAATTCGTCAAACAGCAATTTTTGATCCGGTAGGTTTACTCGGACTAATTTACTGGTATGCATTATATCCGTTACATCAGTTGGTCTTTGCTGGTATGTTGCGAGGGATCGCCGATAAGACACGTGCATTAAACAAACCTGCAAAGGATGAATCCTCTAAAAAGTAATACCCAAATTACTAATAATTATCTAATTGATATAATTATTTAAGTTATAATTGTGCTTCTAGAAAAAGGCTCAGATATCCATAGAAGCTTTTAGTATTAATTGGCGCGGAATTTTCTTAATGGCGTTAAGGCCTTAAATGTATAAGGCTTATACTTGCGTAAGTCTTAAAGGCAATAAAAAATTTATATCCAATTGGCACTGGAGTGAAGGATCTCCATTGTGACTTATTTAGAGATTCTAATACCTAATCATGAAAGTTTATACCATCTTCCAAGCTTGAATCTTTACTGCTGTTTGAAGTTTTCACCGCTGTAAATTCCTATCGAAGCTAGCACCACTCTTTTATTCTCTTTCTCCTATAACTAAAAATTGTTTTAACGTCCTTTCGAATGACCCCATGTAGAAAGTTGCCGCCGAAACGAGAAAACGGAAGACGATAGACAACTTTGTCTTCAATTAGAACTCCCCCAGCCAAGGGCCTAAAGAGATGAAGGTGGTGCCACTTAGCGTAGGGTCCTTTAAGCTGCACATCTGCAAACTGGGTCATTGGCTGCCAGTTTGTAATTAGTGACGTCCACTTAGCAGGCACACCGCGTATCTTCAGTTTATAATCGATTTTGGTTCCTTCTTGAATATTCTCAGTCGATTTACCAAGGACTCTAAAGTTTAATAATGGAGGGGTTAGTTCTTCAAGGTTTTTCACATCACTGAAAAAATCAAACACATCATTAAGGGGCTTGGGAGTCCATTGTTGTTGTTCAAATAATCTGTCGTGACAGGATTCTTTCCAATTAAAAAGTGAGCGAAATACTTCATCTAAATTTGTGAATTTAAAAGTATAATTATTAGCAACTGCTTTTTCTGGTATAACTTTTTGGCTCGACAAAACCACACCGGCCATTTCACCCAAGACTAACCTAAGAGCAATTTTAGGTACGGGTAATATAGCTTTTACTTTCAATGCACTTGCTAAAAGTTTTGTAAATTCTCTGTTTCTAACTGGATTTGGAGAAACAATGTTAATTTGTCCAGCTAACTTAGGGTCGTGAAGAGTTTTCATTGTAATTCCCACAAGGTCATCGATATGAACCCAGCTCATCCATTGATTACCGGACGATAACGGGCCACCAAAACCATTTTCAAAAATTGGTAACATCTTTTTTAGTGCCCTACTATCGTTAGCTAAAACAATTCCAAACCTGAGCTGTACGTTTCGGCAGGAGGATTTTTTGGCCTCCTTTTCCCAGTCCTGACATAGTTTTGCTAAAAACCCGTCGCTGATTTTAGACCTTTCCGTTAAAGTGTTATCACCACCATCTCCGTAAATGCCTATGGCCGATGCAGTTACAAGAATTTTTATACGTCCTACGGCACCCTCAATTGCATTTACCATGTTTATTGTGGAGTTGATTCTAGATGAGTGTATCTCAAGTTTTCTTTGCTCTGTCCATCTTCTTCCATCTAATGGTTCACCCATAAGGTGAATAACGGCGTCAACATCCATTGCCTGAAGAGGAGGCAAATTCTCGGCTGGTTTTTTCCATTGAAAATATTTGCAGGGCAAAGAAAAGCCCTGTCGAAAATTGGACTCATTTTGCCTCCCTAAAACTATAAGTTCAATTTTGGACTCTAGAATAGCCATACATATATTGTAACCAATATGGCCAGTAGCCCCTGTAACAAGAACCCGTTTAATTTCATTTTTCATGATGTCACCACCTTATGAATCGTGTTTTAAACAAGGATAATCTCTCCAACAACATCAATTAGAATAAATGTAATATGGATATAAATGCCGCAAGAATTGCTGCAAGTTTTAACCTAGGTTTAGACTCTGCCATTTTAAAATTACTTAAAAAAAGGTCTAGGGAACAATGGATATTCAAATTACAATAAGATAGAATAAACCAAAAATATAGCACCAATCGGTTTATTTTACAAGAATTGGTAATTTTACTTGGAAGGTGTCTGACTGTGAAACTTAAAAATTGATCTCGGCCATTCCACTTTTCTCTCTATCAATAATTACAAGTACTATCAAATTTAGTCACTGGGTGTAGATAGCATTTCTATTCCAAATATATATAAAATTATCCTTTAGTATCATGGGAATAAATTCAAAGTATTTAGGTATTATTTGCATTACTTTAGCTCAAGTATTCTTTACTACGCAGGACATGGCAATCAAGCTTATTAGTGGAAATTATGCTTTGCATCAGATCATATTGATTAGAGCAAGTGTAGCAATCTTATTCACACTTCTTGTTTTTCTACCAATTGATGGTGGGTACAAATATCTTCTTAGTAAGAGAATAGGTCTTCATCTTTTAAGAGGATTTGGAATAGTAATCGCGAATCTTTGCTTTTTTACATCATTAGTTACTTTGCCACTGGCTGAAGCTGTGGCTATTTTCTTCATTGCACCTTTGCTGATTACATCCCTGTCTGTATTACTAATCGGAGAAAAGGTTGTAATGCAAAGTTGGGTAGCTGTTTTTGTGGGACTTATAGGTGTTTTGATAATGCTCAGGCCAGGTTTTGGAATTTTTAATCCTGCAAGCATGCTTCCTCTAGGTGCAGCACTAGCATATTCTCTGGTTCAGATCATGACCCGTAAAATGGGTGAAGCCGAAAAGGCTTCAACAATGGTCTTTTATATTCAGCTGAATCTTGTTTTTTTTAGCAGTCTTATGGGCCTTATCTTTGGAGATGGAAATTTAGCCGACCCTTCACAACCAATTATTTTTTACCTATTTCGAGCCTGGATAGTACCAACTTGGCCTGACCTGATGATCATGTTTGGGATAGGAATGTTTAGTGGATTAGGAGCCTATTTCATCAGCCAGGCGTACCGTATTTCAAAAGCGGGAATAATAGCACCTTTTGAATATGTAGCTCTCCCGTTATCTATTTTTTGGAGCATCACTATTTTTGGAGATTGGCCAGATATAGTTTCGTGGATAGGAATTGTTCTAATAGCTGGATCTGGACTATACGTAGTTTACAGTGAAACTGTTCAAGGCAGAAAAAAAGATCTTTACCGTCCTATACCTCGAAACCGTTAAGTCTTCTAAAACTATTTAGCAGTGAAACAAACTCTCTTAATTCTATCCCTGCTATTTTTATAACTTCCCCCATTTTTGCTCAATCAGAACGTCTTGAAACAATCATAATAACTGATTCTGTAATTGGTTAAATTTCAAACAGAGGATTAAGAATGATTTATTTTGGAGGGAAATGACTTCTCGAAAAAAGTAATTCCAGCTTGAAAAGAACAATGGATTGTTAACAACCCATTGTTCTATTGATATTTATGATGCAGATATGGTG